>JAPKDE010000083.1 GCA_028822675.1 Dehalococcoidia bacterium
GGGGTTATTTGTGCCTAAATATTGGTGACCCGCCTCGGGGTCGAACCGAGAACCTGCTGATTAAGAGTCAGTTGGCTCATGTTATTGTGATCGGAAAATGGTATCTATACAACGATTACCTTAAAGGAAATGGTCGGGGTGAGAGGATTTGAACCTCCGGCGTCTGCGTCCCGAACGACTCGCGCTACAAGGTGCTATTTTTCGTCCCGGGATTCGAACAATAGTGGTATGTAAATTGAGAACGGGAGACCCTCCCTCTGCGAGGGGGAGGGGTTTTTTTGTGGGTAGGAGTGCCTACCAGCCGTCGACTCCCTACTCCCAGGGCTGCTCGGCGGCGGCGTTGCGGCCTGATATGCGTCCGAAGGCCAGACATTCTCCGATGTTGCCGGTGCCCTGGTAGAGAAAGCTGTAGATCGACCCCAGTTCACCCGCGCTGTACAGCCGGGGCAGCGGGCTGCCATCGGGGCGCATGACCTGCCCCTTCCCGTTGCGCCTGGGACCGCCCTGAGTGTTTAGCATCGATGGAGACAGTTCCAACGCAAAGAATGGGCCTTCCGCCAACGGCTTCAGCATCAAGGTACGGCCATAAACGGTGTCTTTCCCGGCTGAGGAGTCCTTGTTCCACGTGCTAACCGTGCTTCCCAGAGTCGATGCATCCACACCGATTAATTTGGCCAACTCGGCGATGGTGTCTGCCTTCTTGATCCAACCTCGGGCTAGCTCCGCAGTGTTGTCATCGCTCCAATCGTAGCGGTCGACCAGGGTGTTCCAGCCGGCTTTGGGATCCTTGTCGTACAGAGGCCCTGACGTAAACATTTTGTTGTCGAATACCATGTACATTGGGCAGGGAGTTGTTAGTGGGCCCCAACGGCCAGACTCATATACCTTGCCGTGGGATGTCTTTCGTTTTTCGTCGGCGAACCTATTGGCGTCCGGGCCAACCACGATCATTCCGCCGTCCAACTCTTTGGAGAAGTGCAGCGCCACCATGGAGAATGTTGTGCGGTATTCGGGAACCTTCAAGGCCATGGATGGCCCGGCATAGTTGTTCATGTGCCAGAGGTCGGCGCCCACTTCCATGGACATGGTGATGCCATCGCCCTCGTTGTGGGGTGAGCCAGAGGTGTAGCAATACGGCAGGCCGGGCAGGTAGTTCCTAATCATTTCCTGATTATTCTCGAAGCCTCCGCAGGTCAGGATTACGGCCTTGTTGGCCTTCACGTAGACTGGCTTCCCGCCCTGTTCCGCTCGAACCCCGATAATCTCCCCCGTGCCGTTCCGCTGGATGAGTTCTCTGGCGGGAGATTCGTACAGAACCTCAATCTCTCGTTCATTCACGGCTCGTTCAAACATCAACCAAGTATTGGAGTAGCCCACCACCGGCCCCTCATGGAACTTATGAGTGCTGTCGCTACCTGGAAACTGGGGGAACTCGATGCCTTCCGGCGGATGTTGGTGCTCCTGAGGGTCACCGCCAATGCTGGTCAGCCAATGGTTATTCAAGCCAATTTCGTCGGCCCACGCCTGGACCACGTCCTGGTCTACCGTGAACGGCCCGCATAGAGCATTGAAATACTCGATGGCTTCTTCTTTGGGTGAGGCGTTCAGATAGCCCTGACCTGCAACCCTGGTATTGCCGCCTTCCTCCCCTTGAGGAGCTTTTTCCAGTATCAACACCGATGCCCCGGAGTTCTGAGCTGTGATGGCTGCTGCGGCTCCGGCACCGCCAAAGCCGACTACAACCACATCTACTTGTTTGTCCCACTGCGCAGGAAGTTCACCGTGACTAGACATTTACACCCTCTAACAATCTAAGGGACGGCATGTCCCCGAATTAATTTCACTTACCAATATCAAGGTTCGAGACTGTTTCTGTCCGAACGATTGCTAAATTACTCTTCATAAAACCAAGGGAAAGACTACCCTAGGCTGTTGCCCTCGTCCACATATGAAGTTGTGCCCACTGTGGATATCTTGATTCGCTGCCGATAGGTTTTATTGCCGAGGTTGTGCTCGGCATCGTGCAGTTCAATAACCCAACCAACGTCAGTTGGACCGTCCAACAGCGCTTCTTCCAGCACTCTACCGTCCATTGATTCGCCGCCGGGTAAACTCAGCATTTTCAGGATTGTAGGCGTCAAATCATAGTTTCCGGACGGAGTGTCCACTCGGTGGTTAGCCTTGAAACTCGGCCCTTGGGCAAAAAGAATGTTGTTCATCTCATGCTTGCTCATGGAGCCATGCTGTCCGGTTCCAGGCTCTCCGTGGGTTGAGTAGGCAGTGCCAGCATAGCCGGCATCGTTGGTGTTTGAGTCCCAACGGAATGACATGGTTAACTCAGGCACCCGCGAGCCCTCATTCCCAACCAACGAAGCTGGCAGGGTTCCAGGAATACCGGCGACAGCCGCTGAAGCAGTTATGGTTCCGCACCAAGGCTGGGCCATCAGCCAGGTTGCCAATCGTTCTGCGGTGTCGTAATCGCCGGGCGGGGTGTAGAACAAGGCCGCGCCGCCGTTTTGGGCGACAACCACTCCTCCCTCCTCACCGCCGGACGCGAACCCGGCTTCATGAACCAGAGCCTCGACGCCCGCAACCCCGGAGATGGTGGAATAACCATGATCCGATATAACGATGATGTCGGTGTCATCGAAGCTACCGTTCTCCCGGAGCCATTGCAGAATGTTCCCAAACTGGCCGTCGGCCTCATTGATGGCGGTATCCGAAAGCGTGGAACCAACCCCGTCGGCGTGCTGCGCTTTGTCCGGCTCTGAGGACCAGATTAAAGCAACGGCGGGCATTCGCTCCGGGAGCACATATTCAGTCATAATCCGCGTGGCATGGGCCATCCTCATGGTGTTGGGCTTCGCCTCCTCCGGCCAGGATCCAAACCGGTCGATCAGAGCCTCGTGCAGGTCTGCTGGAAGGGCAAATGTGGGGTGTATTGTAGCCCCGCCGGTGTCCTCAGCAGTTGGATTATGGAGATACATATTGCCGCTGGTGCCGACGCCGATGGCCACGTACTCTTTTCCGTGCTCGGCGAGTATCTGCCCAAGCGTGGGAGACAGAAGGATAGGCACTCCGGATTTGGCCACCTGCGCCAGTTCTGGCTCCATCGCCGGCATGGCGTGGTCCGGGTCAAACTCCCTGATCATCATTCGATTGCCGGCCAGACCGTGTCCGCCTGAGTTCATGCCCGTGACCATGCTGGAGGCATTGACTCTAGTCACAGTAGGGAAAACCGAATGGTGGTTGGTGAACGTCACTCCAGCTTCTGCAAAGGCCGACAGATTAGGCATCAAACGCGGGTTGACCTGTGCTGGCTGGAGTCCGTCGAACACAAAGACCAATATCGAAGACATGATTTTCTCGCTTTAGTTAATTTCGATCATTATTTAAATTTCATCGGGGAGCCAAAGCCTGAATCGTACGCTCGTAAGACTCTTTCAAGTCTCCAATAGCGATCGGCGCGACGATTAGTTTGGTCAGCCCCATGCTGCGGAGTTCTTCGATGCGTGCCTGGCAGACCTCAGCCGGGCCAACCACGCCTACTTCTTCTTGCATTTGCTCACCGATGGCAGCGGCCATAGCCGGGTTGTCGGCATGGTCTCTAGCCGTCTGAGCACCTACCATTTCTGCCTTGAACCCGGTGTTCCGGAAGAAGTTCTGGTAGTGGGTGCTGCTGGCGTAGCGGGCTATCTGCTGCTGCAAGCCAGCCCTACCTGCCGCAATATCGTCGGTCACTGCAACCCTAAGGTAACCGGATATCTCGACTTCTGACGGGTCACGACCTGCTTTTTCGGCTCCGTCTCGCACCAGTTGGATGGCCTGGGGCAGATAGTGGGCGGCGGTCCAACTCAACAGCACGCCGTCGGCCACTTCCCCGGCCAGTTCCAGCATGCGCGGACCAAGGGCGGCGATGTAGATGGGCAATTTTTCTTTGGGGGCAGAATTGCCCAAGGTTACTTGGCTGACGGTGATGGCCTCCCCCTGATGGCTGACCTCTTCACCCTGCAAAAGACCACGCACAATCTGAATTAAATCACGTAGGTGGTCGATGGGTTTTTCGAACTTCAGACCGTGCCCATTCTCAGTTGCCGGTCGGTTGCCCACGCCCAACCCTAGGATGAAACGGTCATTGGAGACGGCCGCCAGACCAGCCGACGACATGGCTGTCATCAAAGGAGACCGAGAGAACATGGGCAAAATGCCGGTCCCCAGACCGATAAGGCTGGTGGCCGTGGCAATGGCGGTGAGCTGGGTCAGCGAGTCCCGGCCGCTACCCTCGGTCATCCAAATCTCACCGTAGCCGTGTTCTTCTGCTTGCACACCCAGAGATTGAATGTCGGCAACGCTCAACTGGGGCTCATTCCCGAGCCTAAGTCCTAGAAAAGCCATGTTATTCTCCCGGCAAGATTGATGGTTTGATCGAATCGGCCCTCCAAATCAGCTCCCAGCCAGCGGTCATCCGGCCCCCGTCCTGAGGGCGCTAAACAGGTAGACCGTAGCAAACGTGCGGTAGGGTGACCAACGCTGGGCAATGTCTTCTACTTGGGCATCGTCCACATCTGCGCCATTCGTGAACAGGCGCGAGACTACCCTACGAAGGGCCAGGTCGCCTAGGGGCAAAGCATCGGGGCGTCCAACAGCGCGAATTAAGGCCCATTGGGCGGTCCAGATTCCCACCCCGCGCAGGGCGGTTAATTTATCGACGATTTCTTTGTCGGTCAATTCCCCCATCTGTTCCAGCTTCACCGAAGTGTCCAGAGCCGTACCAGCCAGACCATGGACGTACTCGGACTTACGCTGTGTCAGCTTCATGGTGTGCAGTTCGGCGGGTGACGACGCCCAGATGGTCTTCGGTTTGGGGAAAGCGTAGTGGGTCTCGTCGTCAAATTCGGCGCTAGGGCCAAATGTCTCGATCAGCAGAATACGGATTATTCGGGCCACTTTGGTGGAGATCTGCTGTCCCAACACCGCCAGGATCAAGGCTTCGAAAACAGTCGCAGTATGGGGCACGTGCAGCCCGTAGAATTCATCAACCAAACCGACCATGGCCTTGTCTGCCCGGCCCAACTCATAGAACGGGGCCAGGTCTTGGTCCACGCCCAAGAGCCAGGACACCCTGGCCGTCGCCAGCTCAACGTCATCTGGGCCTAATTCAGGTCCTTGCAAATCGATGGCCAGTTCAGGAGCATCCACCGTGCCCACAGACCGGACTTTAGCCAACACCAGCTTGTCGTCCAAGTCCAACAGCCGACGATAAACGCCGTCTTCCATGGTGTCGGTGCCGTACCTGCTCTGGAAGTAGGTGTGATAACCAGCGGTCAGCTCAAAATTAAAGGGGGCTACCGGTTTGATGTTGGCGGTCAACCGATCCGTGGGCATCAGGTTCCTCCAATGGAAGCAGTTCCCACCAAATAATGCCTGGACCCAGCAGGATCAAGTTCGGTTCGCATCAGGTTGACGGCGCTTGCGGTCCAGGATGGCGAGACCCCTAGTTTAGCGGCGGAAACAACCTCGCCTATTTTTCGCAGCTGCCCATCTGATGCCTCACGGCGAACACGGCCCAGGGTCAGGTGGGGCGAGAATGCCCGTTGTTCTTTGGGTAGCCCAAGCTCTCCCACGGCGTCATCCACGGCCAACTGTAAGGCAGCGAGGGTCGACAAATCTCCATCCAAGCCGGCCCACAACACCCTTGGCTGGCGCAGGTTGGGGAAGACGCCAAGTCCGGCGATTCCAACTTTGAGGGGGCTGAATTTGGCAGTCACGCCTGGCAAAGCAGCCAGGACCCGATCCACCATGCCGGCGGGTATGTTGCCCATGAATTTCAAGGTCAGGTGTATGCCTTCCGAGCGCACCCAACGCACCTGATGGCCAATCTCCGAGTCGAAAGTCTGAACAACTGCTTCCAACGCCTGGATACCTTCATCAGGCACCGGAATGGCGATGAATGACCTGACCTGTTTTTCGGTTTGCCTGGATTCCGTCACCCTTGGCTGGCCTCTCTGAGCCGCCCGTACCACTCGGCCAGGTCGTTGAGGGAATACTTGGCGTTAGCGGGGCTGGGGTTGGGCACAACAAACACGGCCGAGGTGCCAATAATTCGCTCCTGGAGGCCCAGGCCAGGCTTTTCTTTTACGCCCTCGCCGTGCTGCAGGTAGGCTTTGTAGGCCATCAACCCGTGAAAGCAGACCAGCTTGGGTGCGTATTGCTCGATCTTTTCTTTAAGCACTGGTGCCCACTGGCGAAAGTCGGCGGCGCGCAGCCCGGAGCCCATGGGCGTGGGGCGCTTGGCAACATCTGTAAAACCAATGCCGTCATCCAGCAGGGTGGCGTCTTCGTCGGATGTGACCTGCCTGGCCACCAACCCCGACAGATTGAACGCCGCCCAGAACCGGTTGCGAGGGTTGGCAAAGTAATGCCCCACTTGGGCGGAGTATTCGGACGGGTTCAAGCCCACAAATAGCAAATCAAGCCCCTCCCGCAAGTGGTCAGGCAGGGTTACCCGGTCTTCGGACGCTGCTGTATCGGTGCTCACAGGCCGAACAACTTGGCTGCGTTTCCGCCAAGCAGGGCGGCTTCAACGTCGGGAGCCAGTCCTGCGCCTTTTGCCTGCCACAGAGGGCGCGATATTTCCATCAGTGGGTAATCGCTAGCAAATAATACCTTTCCGGCCCAAGCCAACTCTGACACGGCGTTAAAAACCTCTGGCCGGTAGAGAAACGGCGACGCTGCAGAGTCGAAGTACACACTTTTAAGGGCCTCTCGGACCTCCGGCATCAGGTTATAAAACGGGAGGCCGCCGCCCCAGTGGGCGCAAATTATGACATTTCCGGGGAAGTTCTGGATGAACCGGTACAACTTGTCGGGGGTAGTGCTGCCTTTGCCGGGATATTGGTGGCCCACCGGCTCCGATGCGTGGACCAGCACTGGCAGGTGTTCTGACCGGGCCAGTTCCATGACTGGAGACATGGCTGCAACGTCGGTTATGTCAAAATCCTGGGTGTCGGCGTGGAGTTCGCCAATGCCAATCAGTCCGGCGGCGATGCACCGTTTCCCTTCCGCGTATGCCGCTTCTCCCCAGACTGGGTTCACAGAACAGAAGCCCGACAGGCGACTGGGATTGTCGGCCACCGCTTGGATGATGTAGTCGTTGACTTCCTTGGCTATTTCAAAGTCGGTCCACCCCATACCCATGACCACCGCGCGGTCCACGCCATCACGGTCCATTGCTGCAATCAGGTCTTCGGCAGTGGCCAGACGGGAGTTGGGGTCGGCTAGCAGCGCCGCAAATGTGGCATCGCGCTGGGCGATCTCGTCACGGCGGTCTCGGAAAGACGGAGGTAGGATGTGGCAATGAGCGTCTATTATCAAGGCTAAATCTGTACAATCATTTATAAGGCGTGAATGGGCCAAGAGTCAGGAGACGAGTATAGCATCGCAGGTCAGCAGCTTTGGTGAAGAAATGCCATTTTCCGCCCACCCAGTCCAAACCAGTCAACCGCGCCCTGTCATCCTAGGGCCGGAGTCGAAGCATCTCATTCCAGGCAAACTTACTTTGGTAAAGAACAACTATAGAAAACAACAGGACCTTCTAAAAACCGCAAGCGCAGTACCAACAAATTGACTTCAACCAACCATGAAAATGACGCTCTTATTATGAGCAAGATATGAGCGGCAACCCATCTGGATTCGATTCACTCCTAAAAGGCCGTCCCGCCCCCGATTTCACCCTGGCAATGCCAGAGGGCGAATACCTGTCGCTTCAGGAATTACGAGGACGCAAGGTGTTGTTGGTCTTCCTGCGGCATTTCGCTTGAGTCCCTTGAAGACAGCATCTGTCGCAGTTGCGGCAGCAGTATTCCGAAATACAGGCCAAGGGTGCCGAGGTTGTGGGGATCTCTTTTGAACCTAGAGACCGTCTTTTCCAACTTACCCGGCAGCTCCAATTACCCTTCCCGATCTTATCTGATCCGGAGCGAGACGTTTACCTCGCCTACAGCTTGACCCAAGGCAGCTTGCTGAAGATATTTTCGCCCAAGACCATTTGGACCTACATAAAGCACTTTGCCAAACTGCAAAAATATGAACACGCGGCTAGCGATTGGCGACAGTTGGGCGGGGATTTCATCCTGGACGAACAAGGGACGGTGCTCTACGAATTCCAAGGGCAAACACCGTCGGACAGACCGTCTGTAGCGACTCTGATTTCTGAGTTGGACGGCTAGGGTTTCTTGCCTGGTTGGCAAACGGTGTTGGGCAAATTTTCTCTCCACTAAGAGTCCTTCGACAGGCTCAGTATGAGCGGTGGGTGGTGAAACCATGGCTCTATCCCGCCCTTTTCGTCATTCCGGTGAAGGCCGGAATCCACTCCCGAAACCTGGTTCATCGTAAGTTGCGGCAGTCGGCTGTTGTCTTGCTCTGTTGGAACGTGATTTCCGCGAAACTTTCGGGATTCCCGCTTTCGCGGGAATGACGGTTGGGCGGTGACGGATTGTGGGGCTACTTCAACAGGAATAATTACAAACGTAGGCGCGGGTTTGTAACCCGCCATGCTCGCCGTCTACCAACACTATATTGCCAACCACACTCATACTCCGCTAATGATGAGCCTGGCGAACCACTCATACTCGAGTTCGACTGCTGACGGTCCTTCGACAGGCTCAAGATGAGCGGAGGGATGCCTTGCTCTGTCGGAACGTCTTATGTCCAGTTACCTGGATTCCCACCTTCGCGGGAAAGACGGGGAGGTGGTGGATGGGTTTCCGTGGCATGAAGGGCTGGTTCATAGGGTGGCCTGTACGGGCTTAGTGGCCGCTGTCTTCTTCGTTGAACTCGTTTTCGTCGCTTAGGACTCCCGTCTCGCGCCCTTGGAAGATGTGGACCACAAAATTACCGCGGTTGATACCAACGGCGTCGACTAGATCTTCATCCACAGTGTCGATAATCTGCTGGACGGTTTCTTGGGTCAGGCTCTCATCCACGGAGACCGCGACATGGACCATTTCAGAGGTGAAATGGATGTCTACCCGGCCTACCTGCCGCTCTTGCTCCATGACCAGGTACGCCTCTGAGTAGGGTGTGCGCACCTCGCGCTCAAATCTCAAATTCGCCAAGAATCGCCCTCCCAAATACGCTGAGCCCTGATTACCGACCGGTTTGTCACTAGACTTTTATCTTCCAGCTAGTAACTATGGCCTGGTTTGACCTTGGCCTAGAATTACCCACTTATAAGAAGTCAGCTCTTTCAGCCCCATCGGGCCGCGAGCGTGGAACTTCTGCGTGCTGATACCAACTTCAGCTCCTAGGCCAAACTGTCCGCCGTCAGTGAATTGGGTGCTGGCGTTCACGTAGACCGCTGCCGCATCAACTTCGTCTAGGAACCGGTTGGCCGCCGCTTCATCTTCCGTGATTATCGCTTCAGAGTGGCCAGAACCGTAGGTCTCGATGTGCTCCAGTGCGTCTTCCAGGGAGTCCACCACCTTCACCGCAGCCGTGAGCGAGAGGAACTCTTGCCCCCAGTCATCCTCGTTGGCCGGTTTTACCGTTGCGGGGGCGTCGGGGCCCAAGATGCTGAGCGCTCGACTGTCGCAGTGGAGTTCCACGCCTGACGCAGCCAGTTTTTTCGCCATCAAGGGCAGACCGGAGGCGGCAGCCTCCGCGTGCACCAGCACCGTATCCAAGGCGTTGCAGATGGACGGACGCCTGACCTTGGCATTGTGGACAATCTCCACCGCCATCTTCAGGTCAGCGGCCCGATCAACATAGGTGTGGCACACTCCAATACCGCCGGTAACCGCCGGCATGGTGGCGTTCTCAGCCACAAACTTGACCAGGCTGGCGCCACCCCGGGGCACCAACAAGTCGATGTATTGGTTCATCTTGAGCATGGCGTCCACTAGAGACCGGTCTGGATTGTCGACAAACTGGACGGCGTCCTCGGTGACACCGGAATCAGAGAGGGCTTTCCTTAGCAGGGCCACCAATGAGGTGTTGGAGCGAATGGTCTCTTTGCCACCCCGTAGGATGCAGGCGTTGCCAGACTTGAGACACAGGCCAAAGATGTCCACAGTTACGTTGGGTCTGGCTTCATAGATACTGCCAACCAC
>JAPKDE010000325.1 GCA_028822675.1 Dehalococcoidia bacterium
ATGAATCCATTCAGCATGGCCCCTCGAATGAGGGGTTTTTTCATGCCTAAAAATTGGTGACCCGCCTTGTGGTCGAACCGGGAACCTACTGATTAAGAGTAAGTTGCTCTGCCATGATCTCTTGGATGGCTTACTTATTCATGTGATTAAGACCTGCTATTTATTCGAGTGCCGACGTATTTAGTTAAGGAAATGGTCGAGGTGGTAGGATTTAAACCTCCGGCCTCGTCGTCTCGAACTACGCCCGCTACTCCTGCGCTATTCCTTGATACCGATTTCGCTATACGATTAACGAACGAGTGGCGTCTTTAATACGAACCGCAGTGGGGATATTTCATACACGTCGTCACCATGAGCAGGGTGAGGTACGTGTTTAGACGGAGTGGGTTTTGTCTCAACTGGCAAGTCCAGGCCACGATTTATCCCGCCAAACTTTGTTATCCATGTAAACCCAGGTAAATCAATTTTCCGCAGATAATCGAGTGTTTACGAATTAGAGCCATCATGTACGCCTGAAATCAGTTTTCGTAATAAAACCTTAACGGATTTGTAACAAAGAATTAATAAATTGGAAACAACCGTGTAACAGATTTGAAACCCACTGGAAATATCCGGCACCTAGACTAACTCCTGAACACTCTATTGAGGGATAAGGAGTCAGAAATGATCGTTGAAACAGCGCCTCAGTCTGACGGCGCACGTTTACTCAGAAGATGTTTACCGTTTGTTGTGGCCGGGTTGGTAGCTGCCAGCTTGATTGCAGGTTACACGGTAGCATTTGCACAAGAAGCCACTGAGCTGGAGTTGTTAGAGGCTAAATTTGATGCTCAGCTAGGCAACTTAACGTTGATGCTGGGTGCGTTCCTGGTGTTTTTCATGCAGGCCGGGTTCGCCTTTCTTGGCGCCGGACTGATTCGGGCCAAGAACACCACCAACTACATGACCAAGAGCTTTATGGACTTCGCCATCGCTTCTTTGTCGTTCTGGGCTTTCGGTTTCGCAATAATGTTCGGCGTATCTGAGTCAGGGTTCGCGGGGAATTCGAACTTTTTCCTAACCGAGGGAGACAATCAAACCTACGTTGATTTCGTCTTCCAGATGGTCTTTGCCGGCACAGCAGCAACGATTGTTGCCGGAGCGGTTGCCGAGCGGACCAAGACCCAGGCCTACCTGGCTTACAGCTTCATCATCGGAGCGATCATTTACCCGCTCTACGGGCATTGGGCTTGGAACGAGGCAGGTTGGTTGGGGGCGCTGGATAAGATTGATCTACCTGCTGCAGCCGACTACGCTGGTTCCGGTGTCGTGCACGCGGTGGGTGGCTTCGTAGCCTTGGCCGGGGCCGTGGTTGTTGGACCCAGAATCGGGAAATTCAACGCCGACGGGTCAGCCAACATACTTTCCGGTCACAGCGTGCCCTTTGTGGTAATTGGAACGTTCATCCTTTTCTTTGGCTGGTTTGGGTTCAACATCAACAGCGGTGACTCGATTGGTTTGAACGCTATCAACACCTTGATGGCTGGTGCCACCGGAGCAGTGGTTGCTCTCTACATTCGACTGGTTCAGACAGGCAAGACTGATGTCCTGATTGCCTGTAACGGCGCGCTGGCCGGGCTTGTGGGAATAACTGCAGGCGCAGCCTATGTGGAGCCTTGGGGCGCAGTGGCCATCGGAGCGATCGCCGCCCCGATAATGATGGCTTCTTTGGTTGTGATTGAGCGGGTTTTCAAGATCGACGACCCAGTGGGAGCCATCTCAGTCCATGGTGTAACAGGACTATGGGGACTGCTGGCTGTCGGAATCTTCGCCAGCGGAAACGGGGGCGTGTACGGTCTGGTTGAGGGTGAAGGAAAGCAGATCATCTCCCAGCTAATCAGCATGGGTGTGGTGCTTGCTTGGGGTCTGGTGACAGGCTTTGCATTGTTCTTCCTGCTTAAGGTCTCCATGGGCGTACGTGCCACTGAAGCAGAAGAACTGGAAGGATTGGATATCTCAGAGCATAGCCTTCCGGCCTACGGTGACGATTAGTCTTCTGGACTGATTGGCCACCAGGCCGGGTTCCCGATCTGGCCGGGCCTAGTGACTCGAGAACACCGCCAGGGGATCCGTCGTTCCTCTGGCGGTACTCTCCGGAAATATTAACAAACAGGTTTGGCGTCGGATAACCATATCCGTGCCTAGCAACCTGGGAATGTAACAAAAATTTAACAACTACGAAAAATCCCTGTAACAACTTGGCGGCAAACTAGGCGAATACCAAAGCAGAGGAAGTGACTGAT
>JAPKDE010000326.1 GCA_028822675.1 Dehalococcoidia bacterium
GAACTGCCATCCTCTTGGGTTTATGATACTAATATGGTAGGGTTATCCTTCAGTTTCTGGTTTTTTTCGGGTTTTTTCCAGGTTTATTTTTCTAAATTGCGCAACCTCCGAACCCTGTTGTGCAACCTCAAGAGGTACGGATGGCAGACGGGATAAAAGCCCTGGTGACCGGCGGTGCTGGTTTCATTGGCTCCCACATGGTCGACCGACTACTAGAACTAGAATATAAAGTAGTCGTGATAGACGATTTGAGCTCCGGTAAGATTAAGAATCTTAACTCCGGGGCAGTCTTTCACCACACTGATATCACCCAAAAGACCATAGGCGACATCATTCAGCGGGAACAGCCAGACTTGGTGTTCCACATGGCCGCCCAGACCAGTGTCACCGAGTCGACAAAAAACCCCATTGATGACACCAATGCCAACGTGATTGGCACTATGCGCGTGCTTGAAGCCTCTCGCCGGGTCGGCGTTGAAAAGATCATCTATTCCTGCACCGGCGGCGCATTGTACGGAGACCCGGATAAGATTCCATGCATGGATGACACTGTCCCGGTCCCCGTCTCACCCTACGGCATGTCCAAATGGATTGCCGAGCAATACTTGGAATACTATTACCGCCAATACCGCTTGAATTTCACGTCGCTGCGGTACGGAAATGTCTACGGACCGCGGCAAGACCCCAATGGTGAAGCCGGCGTAATCGCCATCTTCTGCCAGGCCATGCTGGAGGGTAAACAGCCTCAGATTTTTGGTGACGGCACGCAGCAACGCGATTTTATTTCAGTATCCGACGTAGTTGATGCCAACATCGCCGCCATTGACCGAGGCAACGGCAAGACGATCAATATTGCCACCGCAGAGGCAACCAACGTAAACAAAATCTTTGAGATGCTGCGAAGCATCATAGGATACAAGTGGGAGCCGCTACATGCGCCCCAAAGAACCGGAGAAGTCTACAAGATTGCATTGGACTGGTCGCGAGCGGCTAAGGAACTAGACTGGTCACCAAAGATCAGTTTGGAAGAAGGACTGCAATTGACGGTAGATTATTTCAAAAAGGCTTTGAACCCAACCAGTGGCCTGCCGTTAAGTGGCTAGGACACAGGTAAGCGGCTAAAGCCCCAGGCGATAACCGGGCGATTATTTGGTAAACTAGCCCGGTGCAATTTCTAGGCAATCATTTAGGAGAAAAAACGGCATAGATGGAAGCAGATTACGATGTGGTTATACTGGGGGCTGGAGCCGCGGGCTTGGCCGCCGGTCTTTACACTACCAGAGCAATGTTGAAAACAATGATCCTGGAGCAGTTGGGCCCAGGCGGCCAGCTGCTGATAACAGATGAGATTGAAAACTATCCCGGCTTTCCAGATGGCATAAAGGGCCAGGAACTATCCATTAGGATGGAACAGCAGACAAGCAAATTTGGGGCTGAGATTGAATACACGGAAGTGATTGGAATTGAGGGCATTGAACTGCCAATCAAGACGATTCACACCGACGATAGAGATCTCACCGCCAAGGCAATCATCATTGCCACCGGTGGGTCCCACAACAAACTGGGAGTCTCCGGAGAGGATGCCCTGGCCGGACGCGGAGTTTCTTACTGCGCGGTCTGTGACGGCAACTTCTTCCGCGGCCAAGATGTGGTGGTGATTGGTGGAGGCGACGCTGCCTTGGATGAAGGTCATTATTTGACCGGCATCGTCAACTCCGTCACGTACATTCACCGCCGAGACGAGCTCCGGGCCGCCAAAGTCATCCAGGAGCGCGCCTTTGCCAATGAGAAGGTTAAATTCCTCTGGAGCCACGTGGTTGAGGAGTTCAGGGGAGACCAAGCCCTCGACCGTGCATTGGTCAAGAATCTCAAGACCGGTGAAGTCTATGAGTACCCCATGGCCGCTGCATTCATATACGTGGGTTTCCACCCCAACACCGAGTACCTCAAAGGGTTACTGGAGTTTGACTCCGGTGGCCACGTTTGCACCGATATCAACATGAGGACTGCCATTCCTTGCGTTTACGCCTGCGGCGATGCCCGGGCTGAGTCCACCCGCCAGCTTGGCGCTGCCGTTGGCGACGGAATCACCGCTGCCCTGACCGCCTTCCACGACCTCAGCACTTAAACTAACTATATAGCTAGAAAATAAAAAGATAGGCCCGCAGGTTAACCTGCGGGCCTATCTTTTTATTTTCTAGTGGTTCAAAACCTTAAAGTATTGAACCACTACGTTCTTCGACCAATAGCTGAGAGCTACTT
>JAPKDE010000327.1 GCA_028822675.1 Dehalococcoidia bacterium
GAACTGGCCGTCGCCACCGGCGTCCCCATATGCTTACAATCGGAGCACGCATGGAGGAAACGACGGAATGAAAGCGACTCATGGGTATCAGGCATTGTTTCAGTGCTCCGATATCTTCAAATAACTATGATAAAATCATTCAGGCTCCGCATATAGGTATGATTTCAATTCGCAACTTTGATTGCGTCACTATTCAATGCCAATATCCAAAGTAATCATTTACCGAGTAACCCAGTTATTCGTTCCCAAAGGGTGATTCATGAGGGTCTGCCAATCCTGTGACCAAGAAGTCAATAGCGATTGGAAGTTCTGCGTTTTTTGTCGCGGGCCGTTGACTCCGCAAAATTCCAGCGGTACTACCCCATCCGACACCCTCAACCGGGATTTGGGTATTAAGACCTTAGCTCGCCGCGTTGAGATCAAAGAAATGCAAGGATGGGTCAACAAAACGCTGGTTGTCAATGAAGGCCAGAAAGCTTTGCTGTTCAAGGGCGGACGCCTCGATACCACTCTTACTCCCGGAAGCCATCCAATGGGAAACATCCTGGGGGGCCAACTTCGAGAATCTAGTGTCGTCCTCTTTAGTACGGCTGATGTTCCCCTAACCATCTCGATACCCAGGCTAATGAGCAAAGACCCTCTACCTCTGTCTATGGACTTTCGCTTGACATTGGGTATTCGGGAACCCCTACATCTCTGGACCAACCTGATGGGGGACGCAGAGCTATACGAGAGCCAACACCTAGTCGCTGCTTTGTATCCAGTGGTCGAGGAAGCTTGCCAAGCGTTCGCCAGGTCACGATCAGTTTTCGAACTGGATGCAGCCAGTGCGGTCATGCAGGAATTGGGGCTGTCATTGGCCTCTCACCTAAACCAATCTCTGACGCGCTGGGGATTGCGCCTGGTGTCATGCCAGGCCACAAGCATACGCTGTGAGGCGTGGGACGATGTAACGAAGACGCGTTCGGCATATTCCCTAGCGGCAAGCCAAGAAGAGGCTGGCTTGGAGGGCCGGAAGCGCCTGTTTGATGTCCACCAAGGACTTGAGTTGCAGACTCTGGCGGAAGAGACGGCCTCCATAGTGGTATTGGAACAAAGGGCTGCACTCTGGGAAAGGATGCGCCAGGCTTTGCTTGCCGACGCCATGGGCGAAATCCAGTCACAAACTGATTTGGAAAACTTGGTTCGGAAGGCGGACCGAGACCACTTATTGAAAGAAGATGAGCATCAATCACTGATTGACACCCTCGCCGAAGCCAAGGACGACCACCAAAAGGCCAGGGAGTTTATGCTGCGCCAAGTTGAGTCCGAAGGTGAGTACGAGCTTAAAAAGCTGGACCTTTCCCACCGCTTCGGCCTCAGTGAAGAGCGCTTGTCTCTAGAGTTGGTCACATCCCGCCACGAGATGGAAGGCCGCTGGGAATTGGAACTGCAACACCTAAATCTTCGGATAGAACAGAAGCGCCGACTGGCCGCATTCCAGCGGGAACAATCTGCATCCGACAGCGCCACGGAAAGCCAACGCCGGTTAGACGCTGCCACTACCACAGCGGCAATTCAAGACATAGAACGAGACCAAGACGATCAGGATGTACGTGCCGCCCTTGCTTGGCAGGCCCAATACACCAGCCAAAAACGGATCGACTCTCGGGAACGCCAGGACGCTGACCTAAGCGCGGATCTAGTTCGTTCGGAACTGAAGATTAATGCCGACGAACAAGTCTTAAAAAATCAGCTTGAGCTATTACGATCCCAGCATGACAATGACCTGGCACGCATTGAGGCTCTATCCCAAGTAGGTATAGAGACATTGATTGCGGTTTCTGGAAGAGAACAGGGCGAATTGTTGGCTCAATTGGCAAGGACACGGTCATTGTCTGCCTGCACTCCCACGCAAATCATGGCCATGCAGGCTCATGAGAGCCCTCAGGTGGCCGCTGCACTAAAAGAGATTCTGACCGCCACAGTAGGCGGCGGACAGTTGGACCAATACGAACGGTTAATCAATGAACTCAAGGAATCGGGGCGCAATAGCCGTGAAGACAACCAACGGAACCTGGTGACATTGACCGAAATGTTTGGTAAGGCACTGGACAGCGTTCGGGACACTGCGGCGGCCTTCGGCACCGCTCCTAGGCCAGATTCCGTAGTCGTGGATAGAGCATCGTCTGTTGCGGCGCCGGAAGGAAACGTGACATTTCTAATCAGCGAGATTGTCGATTCTTTGGTCATGACCGAGAAATTGGGAGACCTGCGCT
>JAPKDE010000084.1 GCA_028822675.1 Dehalococcoidia bacterium
GAAGATAGTAGACGCGCATTACACCTTTGATCGCTCTCGCATGGTGGTGACGTTTGGCGCAGAGGGTCGGGTGGACTTTCGTCCGCTGATTCACGTATTGATTTCAGCCACTGTGGGCCGTGTTGAATTGCGGCAGGTTGGCGACCGAGACATTGCCAAGCTGACTGATGGAATTGGCCGCTGCGGCAACCAACTCTGTTGCGTGCGATGGATAGACAAATTTAAATCCATTTCTGTCCGCATAGCCAAAGAACAATCGTTACCCATCAGTGCTGAGGGGCTGGCTGGTGCCTGTGGTCGGCTGCGGTGTTGCCTGTGGTTTGAGTACGAGCAATACCGCCAAGTGAACAAGTTGCTGCCCAAGATCGGGGAATTGGTGGAAACACCCTCCGGAGCGGCCATAGTAATCGTGGGACACCGGATAAAAGATACGGTATCGGTCCGCTATGGCGATGACCGGGTGTTGGAACTAGCCCTGGCAGACGTTGTCCGTAACCAACCATCTCGTAACTAAAAGCTACTCGTCGGTCTCGTCTCTGATGGACCAAGGAATATAGAGCTTCCATTCTTCCAAGATCACTCTATTCTGAAGAATCAAATAGGGATTGGGGTCTGGAGCTCTCGGTATCGTACTCAGCCGCATCTTAGCCTCAGCCGGAGTGCGCCCTGCTTTGTGCAGGTTGCAACCGTTACAGGCCGCCACCACATTCTCCCAGGTATGCGCGCCGTGCTGACGCCGGGGAATAACGTGATCCAGCGTTAGATCCCGGGGTTTCTTGCCGCAGTACTGACAGGTGTATTTATCACGCAGGAAAACTTCCTTCTTGGACAGTTTCCTGGGTAGAAAGGGCCGCTTAACCATGTAGTCCAACCGAATGATTGAAGGGGCGTCGATCTCTCGGTCCACGGTGTGGAGGTAGCCGGGGTGGTTCTCGAGTAATTCGGCCTTTCCCTTGGTAACCAAGACAATCGCGCGGCGAACCGTGCAAATGTTCACGGGGACGTAATTCAGGTTCAACACCAGTACTGGCGCTCGGATTAAAACGTCAACGTCCACCGCCTCCGCAACTCCATATTCTGAAGTGTCGCGGACTGCGCCATTCATCGAGGGTCGTTTTATTTCCGCCTGTTTTACCATGTCGGCCGGCTACTGATCCTCCCGCGTCTAGACTAAGAACCCTCCTGGAAGCGTCCAGAAGAGCGATAGGGGGAAGTTGCCACCCGGATGTCACCGGGGCCACCATACATGCGCACAAGGCCCGCTACACGCCCAACTGCCTAAGGGCTCCTAATGGCAATTGTCGAGCCTATTGGCCAACATAGTAGCATATCGGGTTGGGCGGGTTATTCGAAATTAAAAGACTTGACAGGGGGTGCCTGACAGGGGCTGCCTAGCCGCTACTGAGTCAGGTTAGTCAGTTCATCGTCCCAGTCACCTGGAATAATACCAACGCCTCGGATTACCACGTCAAATTGGTCGGCCAAGAAGGTGCCTAACTTCGACTCGTCAATGTCCACTTCCAAGTCTTTGACCGGGTATTTCTGCACTGCGGTAAGAACACCGGAGAGTAGCAGGAAACCAATCAATACACCCACAGCCATTCCGGCCATGCTGTTCACCAAGCCAAAAAGCGGAATGATGCCAAGGACTGAGCGGGCCATAAAGTTCAGGATTCCACCAACGATGAACAAGACCCCAAACACCAGCACAAAACCAGCCACCGTTTGAGCGTTTTCGTTATCGGTGACAACGGAGAAAATGCCACCAACCGAGTCACCGATCCGACTGGAGAGCGCCAGACCAATGACCAGGGAGATAAGCGGTACGAGGACTCCCATCAAACCCTTGGAGTATCCCCAAAGGGCTGTAATTCCCCAAACGACCAGAATAGCAATATCAATCCAGTTCATAAAACCTCAAAAATACGCGAGAGACAAAAACTAGGCGGAGTTTAGCACGAGGCGAAACAGGTTCGCCAAGGGGGTTAATGGTCAGATACGACCGAGTTTCGGAGTCCTATCAGGGCAACCAATGCCAATAACCCCGACGCATATGAGCCGATAACGTCACTGGGCCAATGCACACCCATGTAAATCCGAGACAACCCCATGCCAATCACAATCAGAACAAGAGCACCTTGGATGATGCGGCGTGCCAGGACCGGTTTCACCCATAAACCAACAAGGTAGATCAGTACACCACCCAGAATTATGGCCAATAGCGAATGGCCGCTGGGAAAGCTCAAACTAGACTGAATCGGTTCAAATATCTGGTGGTCGGGCCGGGGCCGGTCAACAATCTCTTTTAGTCCATTGCCAGCGCCAATCAAGATCAAACTGACAAAAATCATGGCAACATCCGCGTAACGCCGGATCAAGAGCAAAAACGCCATCAGTACGCCAGCAGCGGGCAGGAACACCCAGAACAACCCAATGTTGTCAAAACCTTTTGCGGTTTCATCCAACCAACCTGTACGAAGCGATTGGACGCGCATCAAAACGCTCTCGTCGCCAGGGAATGTGGGGTAGGCCCAAGCCAAGATATACAGGGCCAGGGTGGCCATGACCGCAAACGCCAACAGGCCCGGATTTATCTTCAAGTTACTGAAATAAGAATTTGTGACGATTGCCTCAATTAATAATCACCGGTTATATTTGCCGGTATCACAATCGGTACTGAATATTACGCTTAAAATTATCGCCTAGACTCTAATCTAACCCCGCTCACCGCATAAACGCAAGGTAATATTCTCACACGCACAGACTATAATCCCGGTTGGTGAACCTAACAGCACGTTGACCAGCCACCCAGTCTTGGAGTTAGAAGCCGCCAGTCCATCTGTAGGCTCAACACCCGGCGAAAAATAGAATGCGGTTCACCGTTTGGATTATCAATCCAAGACTCAATGGAAATCGCTGATTCTAAAGCCGGGAGCTATTGGCTCCCGGCTTTATTGCGTTACACCCAATAGAGATGTCGGAGAAATTACCATTAAGCACGAACCCCGAGACCAAAGTGTATAATGCCGGTGCGTAGCTACTACGCCCAAAATCGTTGTTTTGAGCCGGGTATAAACACCGGCAGAGGGAGCAATTGGCCCACGGAGTGAGAGTAATCGCAATCGATGGCCCAGTCGCCGCCGGCAAGACCGCCGTGGGGCGGGAATTGGCCCAGTCCTTGGGCTTTGCGTATCTGGACACCGGAATCATGTACCGCGCCATCACTTGGCTGGCCCTAAAAAACAATGTGCCTGTCGAGGACGAAGCAGCTCTGGGCAATCTAGCCCGCACCAGCCCCATTGATTTGGTGGGCACCAGTGGTGACCAAGTTTCAGTTGCCGGACACACCCTGGGCCCAGAACTTAGGGAATCCTCAGTAGACCGCAATGTCTCTGTGGTCTCCAAAGCTACCCCAGTGCGCACCGAAATGGTTGCCCAACAGCGGAAGATTGCCGACCAGAGCAAAATAGTCATGATTGGCCGGGACATCGGCACCGTGGTGCTGCCGGACGCCGACCTTAAGATTTACCTCACAGCCTCGCCGGAGAACCGAGCCAAGCGACGCTGGCAAGAGATGCAAGACCGCGGACAAATCGTGGAACTGATGACGGTCTTGAGCCAGACCATCAAGCGCGACGAGATTGACACAGGCCGAGAAAATTCCCCTCTGAAACCCGCCGAAGATGCCTGGGAGCTAAACACCGACGGTCTAGACATCCGGCAGGTGGTGCAACAGATCATTGCCCGGACAGAAAACTTGTGAGAGGTTTCAGGGACGCCAATCTCCTCTATCGAATTGGCCACTTTTTAGCCCGTTTTTGTTTTCGCGTCTTTGGCCGGATTGACGTGGTTGGCGCTGAATGCGTGCCCACCTTCGGACCGATAATTGTCGTCTCCAACCATCTGTCTCTAAATGACCCACCTTTATTGGTGGTCGCAATCCCCAGGCCGCTGTACTTCATTGGCAAAAAAGAGTTGTTCGGCAACCCTGTTTTCCGGTTTTTGATGCGGGGATTCCATGTGTCACCCTTCAACCGTTCGTCCGCCGGGATTGACGCAATGCGCGCCCTGATGCAAAATCTGGAACGCGACAGGGCGGTGGTAATCTTCCCTGAAGGCACCAGAAGCCCAGATCAAACTCTGCAAAAAGGTATGCTGGGAGTGGTCTACCTGGCCATGAAATCACAAGCGCCAATACTGCCGGTGGCGGTCATAGGCACCGACAAATTTCCGCTGTGGCGGATTCCATTCCCATTCAAGCGAATGAAAGCGTCCATTGGCCCGCCATTCACCCTGCCGATAATCGAGGGTAAACCCAGCCGGGCCGTGATGAACAACATGCTGGACATGGTCATGGGCCGCATCGCCGACCAGCTGCCGCCGGAACTTCGCGGTGTCTACATCAGAAAAAGAATCACCAACGAGACCGAACCGGCGGGCTAAATAACCCGGCTAAATAAACGGGCTGAAACAACGGACTAAACCAAGCAATCATTATTTTGGGCAAGATTTTGCCCCAACAGATATCTGGGAGAGATTCATGCAACAAGCATCTAAATTCGGCATCTACTTGAACGCCAATGACAATCAGGTAGTGCGCATCAACTCGCCGTATTGGCTTCCGGAAGAGCCCGATTGGGTTTTCTTGACCAACGAGGTCAACGCCACCCTGCTAAACATCCGCTCAATGGTGGAAGAAAAAGGCCTTTCCAAAGACTCGGGAGCAATCACCTGGGGCACAATTCCCCTCAAAGACTAGTTTCAGGGTGGGTTTTAGCCAGAGTGGGTATTTAACCAGGGTGGTGTTAGATGGGAACAGGTCCGGTGGAAAAATTGCAGGTACGTCAACGGCTAGAAAGCCTGGAAGAAAACCTATCTCCGCACGCCAGCCGCTCCAGCCGGTCTTTGGGCCGCGAACGGGATGAGACGCCCTCTCCCCTGCGCACCGAATTCCAACGCGACCGCGAACGGATTATCCACACCAACGCCTTTCGGCGTCTGAAGCACAAGACCCAGGTCTTCTTAGCTCCTTCCGGTGACCACTACGTGACCCGGCTGACCCACACGCTGGAAGTCGCTCAGGTGGGCCGCACTATCGCCAGGGCGCTGAACCTAAACGAAGACCTTGTTGAGGCCATGTCCTACGGTCACGACCTTGGCCACACTCCATTTGGACACCTAGGCGAAGAAACGCTGGACCAGGTTTATGCCCCCGGTTTCGCCCACAGCGCCCAGAGCTTGCGGATTGTGGAGCATCTGGCGAGAGAGGGTGATGGTCTAAATCTGACCTGGGAAGTGCGTCAGGGGATAATCTCCCACTCCAAGCCCCAGGGCGATTTCCTGGACATCAAGCTGGATGAATCGCTGACTCTGGAGGGTCAAATACTGCGGCTGGCGGACTCTGTTGCCTACCTGAACCATGACATTGCCGACGCCGTTCGCGCCGGTATGCTAAAGATCGAGGATCTGCCGGAGCGCGCCAACCGAATCTTGGGTACCACACACTCCCAACGGTTAGACGTTCTGATAACAGCCATCGTCCAAGATTCTTGGCTTGCCTCCGGATTGTCCGATGAGGAGTCAGACGGCAAGCCGGTAATCAGCATGGACCAAGAAACCCGCGACGCCATGATGGAGCTGCGGGATTACATGTTCCAACATATCTACCTGCCCTTGGGCAACACTAGACAATCTGAGGTTGGCCGAGACGTGGTGAAGCTGCTCTACCACTACTTTGTGGCGAACGCGGAAGAAATTCCCCCGCCTTACTTCAGCCCCGGCGCCGACCCCGAACGCGCCGCCGTGGACTACGTGGCCGGCATGACCGACCACTACGCCATCCGCCAAGCAGAAAAGCTCCGGTCAGGCATCACTCAGGATGTCTTCCACAACGTGCCTCTGGAAGGTTAGTCCGACTACCCCTTGAATGCAGGCATGACCTCTTCTGATATTATGCTCAGTTGGTCTTTGAAGACTTCTAGGGGCATACCCATCACAGCGCCGATGTTGACTCGCTCTACGCCTGGGTATTTCTCTTCAATTCCCTTGAAGTGCTCCACTATGTCTGCAGCAGTTCCGCAGAGCCACGAGCCAGCCTCAACCGCCTCATCCAGCGTGGGCAGAGCAACGCCTGGCGTTTGGCCCTTGTTGACCACTGATGCGTTCTGCTCCGGGGTCAGCGGCATTACGCCAAGAGGACCGGCAAACTTCATGGCTTCCTCGAAATAGGGCCGCATCTGTTTGATCGCTTTCTCTTTCGTCTCCGCAATGAAAATTCGGAAACCCAGAGCCATGTCCTCGCCAAGTTCTGTCTCGCGGCCGTATTTGGCCCTAGCTGACTGCAGCATTTGCAGCTTCTCTTCCAGCGCGGCGGGTGGGTTGTTAGCGATCAGCGGCTTGATGCCCATCTTGGCTAGGAAGTCGATGCCTCTGGGATTGGCGCTGACCAAGGGCTGCCAAATCTCCACCGGCTGGGTAATCGGACGGGGCACCAGCGTCAGTTCTTTGAGCTGGTAGCCGCGATACGGGACCTCCGGAGGCAGTGTGTAGTGTTTCCCTTGGTGGGAGAATTTCTCCTGACTGAAGGCTTTGGTGAGCACTTCCAACTGTTCTTCAAACAACTCGCGGTTGGCCTCGGAGTCTCGCATCGGCGCTCCGAATGTCTCCACCTCTCTGGTGTGGTAGCCACGTCCAACGCCGAAGATGACCCGGCCCTTGCTCAGGATATCGGCCATGGCGAAGTCTTCCGCCAAACGCAGCGGGTGCCACATTGGCACAATATTGAACCCGCAGCCAAACTTCAGCGTCTCGGTTTGGGTCGACAGATAGAGCCCCAGCATCAGCAGGTTGGGGATGGCTTCATAGCCCTCCGGCTGAAAATGGTGCTCCGCCATCCAAAACTCTTGGAAGCCAATCTTCTCCAGATGCTTGGAGATGTCCAAAGCCCAGTCAAAGGTCTCAATCAGTTGGTCGTTGCTGTACGAACGTTCGTTAGCTGGCGTGCCTTCCAGTCCGATTTCGGTGTCGATTACATGCCCGGCATAAGAAGCGGAAAAATTGTGAATCATTTGTTAAACCTCTGCGTATTAATAAACTAAGGCCCCAAATATGGGGCCTTAGTAATGATCTAAATTGGCTTTGCTTGCATAGAGTGAGCCGCTATTCCTTGGGGACTTGGCTGGGGGCCGGGTTGACCAGCTCGATGCCGATGGTCACCGGGAATACCCGTACCAGTTCTTCCACCGTCCACTTGCCATCCTTATGGATGGTCCGGGTCGGCTCGGGCTCGTTGAGCAATGTCACCAGACCCTCTGTGACGTGGAATACGTGGCCATTTACGTGTGCGGCCTCGTCAGACGCCAGCCAGGTCACCATGGGCGCTATATCGTCAGCTCCGCCCCTAAGGGTTAGTGCGGCTCCGGTGCTGATGCCCCGGGCGGCGCGCAGGGCACGGGCATCGTCGGGGATGCTACCGATCATCCTGGTGGCAGCGCTGGGAGAGATGGCGTTGGCGGTAACACCGTAACGGCCCAGGTCTCTGGCAACCACGCGGGTGAACCCGGCGATGCCATCTTTGGCTGCACCATAGTTGGCTTGTCCAGAGTTACCGTACAGCCCGGTGGTGGAGCTGAAGGTGATTATCCGGCCGGACTTCTGCTGGCGGAAGAGCACGCTGGCGTTCTTCACAATGGAGAAAGTCCCCTTCAAGTGGACGGCTATTACGTCGTCCCACTCTTGTTCGGACATATTGAAGATCATCCGGTCCCGGAGGATACCGGCCACCGTGACCACAATGTCTAATTTCCCGTAGTTGTCCAGGGCAGTCTGAATGATCTTCTCGCCGCCGGACATGGTTGCGACCGATTCCAGGCAGGCAACGCCCTCGCCACCGTCGGCCTTGATCTCATTCACCACGTCTTGGGCAAAGGATGAGTCGGCACCGGTACCGTCTACGTTGACGCCGGGGTCAACCACCACAACCTTGGCCCCTTGTGCGGCCATTAGTTTGGCAACACCACGGCCGATTCCGCGGCCTGAGCCGGTTATGATCGCTACTTTGTCTTTTAACATTTCCGCCATCAGATTCTCTCCATCTGCATACTTTTCATATTTAAACCGATTCCCGTTTAAGCCCGTTCCCATAACAGGGTCACTGTTAGGTCTGCTTTAGCCCCTTTGATGGGCTCGGTGTTCAGGCGTAAATTCTCGCCTTCAAACTCGTAATTTCTAGTTTGGATATCGCCGGTCCAGTTGGGGAACAACCCGTTTTCCACGTGGTGGGTTACCTGGCTGTTGGCCTCATCCACCTCGTAAGTCCCGTAGTAGGCGATATATCCCTCAAATGCTTTTTTTATCTCTTCAGGCGTCCCCTTTAGGAGGTTGCCCGACTCAAATGCCGGTCTGCCGCTGCCCGCTATCTGGCCAGAGAAATTACCGTGGTCGTTGTACATCAACTGACCCTCGGCATGCTCACCATAAGGATAGGTGATACGGCCGTCGGTCCATTTCCCGTAGCAGTCCAACAACCGCCAGGTGGTGCCGGCAAATTTATCTTTAGCCAACTCGGTCCCTACTCTCTGGCCGGGGCCGGGTTGTCGATGTCCTTGGTCAAAACGTCACGAGCCTGGATCGCCAATTCATCGACGTCCCAAGTTCCGGACGGCTCGTAAATCGCGCGCATGGGCCTGGGCTGGGACACCAACGAGATGGTGTCGCCGTAGACCAAGAATGTCTGGCCGTTTACGTTCTCGGCAAAGTCGCTGGCCAAGTAGGCGACGAACGGCGCGATATGGTCTGGGTCCATGCTGGCCAGGTCTTCCTCACCGGCGATGGGAGCCACGCCGCTGCGGGCGCGAATCTCAGATGCACTGCCGGGGATGTCGGCAATCATGCGGGTGCTGGCGCGGGGGGCGATGGCGTTGACCGTGACGCCGTAGCGTCCCAAGTCCTTGGCAATTACCTTGGTGAACCCAGCGATGCCAGACTTGGCTGCGCCGTAGTTGGCCTGCCCGGAGTTGCCCATGAGACCAGACTCGGATGTGAAGGTGATGATGCGGCCGGAACGCTGTTGGCGCATCAGGATGCTGGCGTTTTTCACCACGGTAAAGGTGCCCTTCAGGTGAACGGCAATAACGTCGTCCCACTCCTGTTCAGACATGTTGAAGATCATGCGGTCCCGGAGGATACCGGCGCAGGTTACAACGATGTCCAGCTTGCCGAAGTTATCTACGGCGGCCTGAACGATCCTCTCTCCGCCTTCCATTTCAGTGACTGATTCCATACAGGCGATGGCGTTGCCGCCCTCAGCCTTGATCTCAGCTACAACCTGTTCTGCGATGGACTGGTCAGCACCGGTGCCATCAACGTTCACGCCTGGGTCAACCACCACAACGCTGGCCCCTTCTGCGGCCATCAATTTGGCGATTCCTCGGCCAATACCACGGCCTGAGCCGGTGACGATGGCCACTTTGCCGTTCAACATTTCCGCCATTATTGCCTCCCTAGGCCCCTTGGTTTAAATCGATTTAAATCATTTGTCGGCAGGCCCGACTGCCATTCATGCCATTCAGCTTGGATGCTTAGCGTGAAGGTAACGCCACGACTGCTGAGCCTGGTGTGGTCTTCTCGCCCTTTTCGTTTTCTAGCCAGATGTCGCATTCGACGATGTTTGCGCCGTTTTCCTGGTATTTCTTGGTCACAACGCCTTTGGCCGTGACCGGAGTACCGGGTATGTCCATGCCCCGGTACTGGGCGATCAGGCGTTTCAAGTCGCCGTCCGGCCCCATCCATTTGGTTACCAAGTGACCCAAGAATGCGTTCTTGAGCGCCCCGTGCAGGATGACGTCATCCAGGTCGTTATTCTTGGCAAAACTCTGATCGTAATGAATTTGGTAGTAGTCACCGGAGGCTCCGGCGTACTTCAC
This sequence comes from Dehalococcoidia bacterium, assembly GCA_028822675.1. The sequence goes on from JAPKDE010000084.1 coordinate 9,924, forward strand.
CAATTGTTGGGTGGTTGGGT
>JAPKDE010000085.1 GCA_028822675.1 Dehalococcoidia bacterium
CGGTGTTCATAAACAGGTCTACATCTAGCCCCGGGTCGATCATGCAGACAGACGGTTCAGGACGTTCCATCACCAGCCAATACTCACCGGTGGCCGCACCTCGAAAGTTTATTTGAATCACGACTCTTTCTTCGGGAAGCAGGTCAATGTTCACTCGGCGGTGCATATCCCAAACCAATAGAGCAGGGTCAACATCCTCGGGTTTAATGTGGTGGTTGACCCATTTTTGGCCCCAATCGCCCAGCATCGTTACTACTCCGAGCAATTCAGTCCCAGCTTCAGTTAGGTGGTATTCTGCCCGTTTGCTATTGCCTTCTATCTTGCGTGTGAGCACGCCCGCATCCTCAAGGCTTCTCAGACGCTTGGTCAACAGGGAACGGGGAATGTGGGCCATTCCAATCTCCAGCTCACTGAATTTGCGGCTGCCCATTAGAAGTTCACGGATTATTAAGGGCGTCCAGCGCTCGGCAAATATTTCGGAGGCCTTGGCAACTGGGCAAAACTGACCGTAGGTTTTCATTGATAATGTCCGTCTATCTGGGGATAGCCGAGTCAGCCCGTGATATCGCCGTAAAGCAGGCTACCAAAAAACGGGAGGACACCATGATTCAAGACCAGGTGGGGGCCATGGAAAACCAACTGCTTATCGCCCAAACATCTGTAGCTGAGATGGTCCGATTGGCGTTGGAGGATACCCCTCCATCTGTCGAGAAATCCAGCCTGATGGCCCGGCACAAGACCATCTCTACCAACGCGGCCATCAGTACTGTGGAGAGGGCGATGGCTGTTGCAGGCGGCCAGGCCTACTTCAAGGGGATGGGACTAGAGCGCCGGTTCCGCGACATCCTGGCGGCACGGTACCATCCAATCCAAGAACCCAAGCAGCACCGGTTCAGTGGCCGGATTGCCCTGGGTCTGGACCCCATAGAGTAAGTATTTGTTCCTGGCAAATAAAAGAGGCCCTTCCATCAGCTGGAAGGGCCTCTTTTTGCTTACCCAATTAATCCTCGGAGTTTCTACTTGGGGCGAGAATATAGAGAATCGTCAACATCAGTCCGGTGCCCCCGCTGGCTGCGATGTAGAGACCCAAACCCACAGCCATCCCTATTGCTGCGGTTGCCCAGATGGTCGCCGAGGTTGTGAGTCCGGAGATGCTGCCTTCGCTGCGAAGAATCGTTCCGCCGCCCAGGAAGCCCACGCCCGTCACTATCTGGGCGGCGACCCTGGATTGGTCTGCGGCCTCAAATATAAATGTAGATATGATGGTGAAGAGAGCCGAGTCCACGGCCACCAACGACAGCGTCCGGAGTCCCGCCGGTTTGTCGGAACTCCGACGCTCTTAGCCCACAGCCGCACCGAACACTGCAGCAATTAGCAAGCTTGCTGCGATCTAGATTTCTTCGTGGGCTGTAAGTGTGAAAATGTCTTATAAGTTACAAACGCCCTAGGCTTGGTACTGGACCACTGCGCCGGACATCTTCATGGACTCAATTTGCTCCCCGGTATAACCGGCTTCTACGAGGATATCGTCGGTATCTGAACCGAGTAGCGGGGTCGGACGGCCAACTCGCATTGGTGTCTCAGAAAGCCTGGCCACGCTGCCCAAGTGTTCAGCTTGGCCAAAATCAGGATGGTCGCGTTTGACGATCAATCCAGCCTTGCGGATGTCTTCATCGTCCCTAAAGTCTGCCACCATCCGGTTGGCCATGACGCTGACGCCGGTGGGGTTGATTAGCTCGCTCCAATCTGCGATGGACTTGCTGGAAATCACGTCGGCAATGGACTGAGTCAATGCAGCATCGTCGCCGGCGGACAACTCTGAGAAATCAGCAAGGTTGGTTAGATTGCCCCAGGCAAAGTCGTCAGGACAGTGGAAATACATCCAACCGTCGGCGGCTTCATAGAGGCGAGATTTGGCGTCGAAACCGCGGACGCTCAAGCCTTCGGGTTCGTTCCTTTCGTGGCCTTCGTAGTCGAGGAAGTAGGGAGATTGCAGTAGTCCGGCAGTCAGAGCCAGTCCGCTATTGACCGTTTGGCCCTTGCCAGTGCGGTTGCGCTCGTGGACGGCCAAGGCGACGGCATAAGCGCCCATCAACCCGGTTCCGTAGTCGTTCATGGGGTAAGGCAATAATTTGGGGATTCCATCCCGCCCGCCACGCCGCACTTGAATGCCGGCAGTGGCTTGGGCCAACTGTTCCCAACCGGGGCGCTCGCTCCAGGGTCCGTCAAAGCCAAAGGCGTTGAGCGACGCGTGGATGATGTCTGGCTTGCGTGCCTTCAGCTGTTCAAAGCTGATACCCAACCGAGCCAGACTGCTCTTGCGGTTGTTCTCTACCACTATGTCGGCTGTTTCAAGAAGTTTGTAGAAAACTGCCAAACCCTCAGGGGTTTTGAGATTGATCTGGATGCTGCGTTTGCCGCGGTTAACGTCAGTGTTGCCTGGGATGTTATAGGGACGGGACGGATCATCAATCTTGATAACGTCCGCGCCGAACTCGCCCAGAGTGCGGCCACAGGTGGGACCGGCCAAGACGATACAAAGGTCCAAAACTCTGAGTCCCTCTAATGCGTGCATGATGCTTTCGCTGCCTGACTTGGGCGTAGCGGGCGTTGAGGTTTCTTTCTTCAACTCTGCAAGAATCTCGTCGGTGTGTTCGCCCAGTGTTGGCGCCCTAAACTGGATGGCTCCAGGCGTGCCCCGTAGCCGCACCTGCACTCCGGGCTGTTTCATAATGCCGTATTGAGCATCGTCCATTTGGATGACCATCTTGCTCTCAAGGGCATGCTCATGGACGAGCCATTCTTCCACGGGTTTGCAGACCGTGCCGACACCATTGGCGGCGGCGATGTCGTCTTCCCATTGCTTGGCGTCTCGCTCCAGGAACATCTCCTCAAAGCGTCCCTTCCACATCGCAATGACTTCAGGGTCAGTCTCTATGTTGTAGAGACTTTCTAATTCCTCGACCCATTCTGGACGTCCGGCGGCTTTCATCAACTGGCCGACAAACACCGCATAACCTCCCTGAGATTGCAGGAACTTGCCGTCCTTGCATTTGTATTGGTGGGCCATGACGTTACGGGGGAACTCGTCCAAGGCGGGCGGCTCAATATCGAACAGCTGAACCAGGTTTCGACCGATGGCTGAGAACATAGCGCTGTGCATGGGCACTTCTATCCGCTGACCTTTGCCGTTGCGGTCACGGGCCACCACGGCCATGCCCACGGAGACGGCAGAAACAATGGCTGCGAAGGTGCTGGCAGTGGGCAGCGGCAGGAACAATGGCTCCTTGGTTTCGTCGTAAGGCTGGTAGGTTCCGGTGGAAGCAGAGACGATGCCCTCCCAGCCTCGTTCGTTGCGGTAGGGGCTGTCTTCGCCAAATCCGGGGAGGGAGCAGTACAACAACTGCGGGTTTGCTTTGGAAAGGGCCTCGTAGCCGATACCCAGGCGGTCGGCCACGCCGGGTCGGTAATTCTCTATGACGATATCAGCTTGCTTGGCCAGAGCCACAGCATTGGCCTGTCCTTCAGGCGTTTTAAGGTCAAGGACAATAGAACGCTTGCCCCGGTTCCAAGTGGCAAAGGCCGGCTCGCTCCGGGCGGGATCTCCGCCGGGACGCTCAACCTTGATAACCTCGGCGCCCTGATCGCTGAGCAACATGCCCAACATGGGGCCGGGAATGTATTGTCCAAAATCCAGGACTTTAAGGCCAACCAGCGCACCCTGTGCCTGGTTCTGCTCTGTAGTTGTCATCTTAAATAGCCCTCTAGTTATTCGTTATGTTAGGCATCGGAATCGTAGCAACGGATGTATATGTAGTCAACCAAGCGATAAGGGATTTCTAGTCGGTGACAAAACGAGATTGATGTACCTCTAAATCGTTAGACATACTCAATATTATCTTGACGACAAAGAACCCAAATCGAAACTCTGGAAGTCCAACTTAAAATGCTCGAAAGACAGAAATGGGAAAAGTCATATAGAAGTGTAGATCATTGCCGTGATATCTTGTTGCGCCTCGACGCCCAAACTCTAGATCGCCGTGCGTTACGCCTGTCTAATATCCCGTCGATAATGGCTTTTGAAAACAGTCAACAAATGCCGGAATGGACTTGGGATTTGCTTGATGAAGCAGAGGCGTGTTTCGTAGACGGAAATTACACTGGCTGCATCGTTTCTTTGGCTGCTGGCGTGGAACACGGACTTTGAGAGTTGTGCAATGGCGGCTTAGATGATGGTTTAGGTAAGCTGATCTCCGAAGCATCCCAGGCAATCAAAATAAATCAAATTGAAATAGATTCTCTTAGGAATTTAAACAACTACCGCAACAATATGGCTCATAGCAAAATCGATAACCTTTCAGACGGGCTCCAGATTCAGCATGGCTTCGTGGTATCAGACCCAAGAAATCAAACTGAAAAAGAAATGGTGATTCACTTCGCAAAGGAATCCAAAGTCCAAGAGATATTATTAGGCGTCCGCGAAGCTATCTATGATATTTTTTATCGCAACCCATGGGAACCTAAACCGACCGTCGCTCAATCTTGACTGCGCGGCCGGTCTTGGCAGATTCGATTACCGCTGAGTTTACCTCGGTGGAGCGCACGCCGTCGGTGCCGGTAGCTGCGGGCTCCTGGTCTTCTTCCAAGGCGGAGCGGAAGTCGGATAGCTCTGCTACGAAATTGGCCAGGTAGTCATACTCAAAGTTTTCTGTCTTGTTGATCGTTTCGCTGACCACTTCCAAGGAGCCCATGCGTGCTTCCCAGACGGTGGCGGTGCCGGTGAAACGGCCATCGGTCCCGTAGACGGTGAAGTTATTCAGCGTGTCCGGCAGCATCCGCCCACAGCTAACGTTGGCGATGGTGCCGTCCTCCAGACGCAGTGACATGCTGGCTATGTGCTCCAGGGGTTGGGCGTCGGTCTGGCCGTCAGTCATGGCCACAACCTCTATGATCTCTTGGCTGGTGACAAAGCGCATCAGGTCAAACACATGGACGCCTAGGCCCATAATCACCGAGCCGCCGCCCATGGCCACCGTGTCTTCCCACCATTCACGCAGTCCGGTGCGGGGCTGGTGCTCTGGTTCGCCGCGCTCTCCGCGACCCCAATGCCCCTGCAGCAGTCGAACCCGACCTAGCTTGCCCTGGGATACCAGGTCTTTGGCCAGAAGGTGAGCAGGGTGAAACCGCAGTTCAAAACCCAAGCCCAGTTTCACGCCGTTCTCTCGGCAGACCTGCACCATGCCAATGGCATCGTCAACGGAGGTAGCCATCGGCTTCTCGGACAAGACGTGTTTACCGGCCCTGGCTGCTTGCTCGGTGTGTTCTAGGTGCATGGCATTGGGTGATGCCACAAACACGGCATCGACCCTGGAGTCGGCTAGCAGGTCGTTGATATTGGAATACCCAACCTGAGCACCGTGTGCCTCGGCGAACGTGTCGGCGCGGCCTTGGTCCCGACTCAATACTGCTATCAATTCTGAATCCGGCGTGAGTCCAATTGCCGGAGCCACTTTTTGCTGCGGATGCATTCCCGCCCCTATGATCGCCCAACCTAATGCCACTTCTGGCCTCCTGATATTTGACCCGGAACGCTAAATAGAACTCCGGACGATGAATAAACGTATTGTTTAAACCTGAGAGGCCACTATAATACCGCCAACGTAAACCGGATTACAGTCGGCATGGCCGGTAATCTAGGTTCCTGATAGGAGTTTATTGATGGGTTCAGTGTTGGAAACGGTCCAGTTGCTTAAAGAGGAGACGGCCCGAGTGGCCGACTATCTTAAGAAATTATCACCAGAAGCTTGGGCCACCCAGAGCGCCTGTGACGCCTGGCAAGTTGCTGATGTTGTAGCCCACGTGGCGGGAGCGATAGACCGTTACGGACCCAATATTGCCAGGGGAGCCAAAGGGGATTATTCCGCCCCTGTAGGCGCTGCGCCATCAACAGACACCGTTGATAGAGATGCTGTGATGCGGGCCAATGCCCAAACGGTGATTGATTACCGAGTCGGACTCGGCGACGGGGTGTGGGATGCATTTAACGACAGCCGACTCAAGTTTGATGCGATCTTTGCTGAATTGGGCGAAGCAGACCGCGAAAAACCATGCTTCCACAACTCGGGAATAATTTCGATGGAGACATACCTGAACCTACGCATAACCGAACTGATAATTCACGAGTGGGACTGTCGCTCCAAATTGGAGCCAGGAGCAGCGGTTTCTATGGAGAGCATCCCTGCAATTATCGAGAATTTCCCAGTGTTTGCAGTGGGCTGGATATTTGATCCTGGGGTGAATATGCAGAACTCCGCCCGCTTCAGATTTGAATTAACCGGAGTCGGAGCGGAGAGTTATGACATCGTGGCCGGTGGCGGTCAGAAAGCAACCATGGAACTGGCCAGCGAAAAACGACCGGATGCTATTTTCGGCTGTGACACCCAGACCTTCGTGCTGCTGGTCTATGGACGGGTGACCCTGGAAGATCAGATGGCGGGAGGGCACATCTTTGTATCCGGAGATACCACTGGAGTGACCGCCCAGTTCGGAAAATAACCAGGTTATCCGCTCTACGATTACGCCGCTTCGATTAGAACAGAGCTCCCGGACGGAACGCTCTTTAAAACAGTGGAGTCACCCTTTATCTTTCCGATGACTGTGACTTCACTGGCTGGTCTAATCTCGTCACCCTGGCTGGCCGGAGTGGGCCCAAAGAACAGGCAAAAAGCGCTCCCCGGAGGCCAATAACCCAGGTCCCCTAGTTCAACGACCTCTTGCCCGTTTTCAACTTCATTTTCCACGGAGATCTTAAAATATATCTCATCACCCCAGGTGTTGCCGCTGGCCTGAATGGGTAGCGCACCCCAAATCTCTTTGGCGGTATCCGTGTCGTTCAATTCAGCGTCAACCACCACGCTTCCGGCGGTGATGCGTATATTCTTTGCCATTTATATCCCAATCTCCCCTTGTTCTCGGCCCCATTATTAAAACTTGATTAAAGGGCGATTAGTCCAGTATTGTTGCGAACCGCTCCGGGGAGTATCCCTGGATTGAAAGTGCGGTCTCGCCGGTGGTCATCAGGTCAGCAACTGATTGGCCAATGCCGGGGGCCAGCAGGATTCCCTTCTTGCCCGCGCCGGTGGCCAAATAGACGTTTTCCCAACCTGGTGCGCGGCCCAGTACCGGCAGCCAGTCTGGCGTGACTGGGCGCAGGCAGGCGGTGTGGAGCGCCAACTCAGCATTCTCCAGTTCCGGGAATACCCGTCCAAGACGCTTTCGAATCAGTTTGGCTACGTCTTCAGATAGGTTCAGGTCGAAGCCTTTCCAGTCTTCCGTTGTGCCGCACCAATTTAGTCCGGTCGGTTTGGGGTAGATGGAAGCTCCGCCTCCGGAAATGTCGTACTCGATGGGCGCGCCGTCCAGTTTCAGCCGGAGAATCTCACCCTTGAGCGGGTCAACCGGGATGTAGATTCCCAACCAAGCCTCTGCCCTTCGTGACCATGGGCCAAGGGCCATCACCACCTGACCACAGGAAATCTCGCCATCTTCCAGGACAACGCGGTCAATTTTGCCGCCGCTGCCTTCCAGACTGCGAACATTGCCCTCGCGGACGGTCGAGCCAGCCTTGTTGGCTGCGGCTGCAGCAAAGGCTTCAGTTAGCTTATGGCTGTCGGCGGAGGTGTCGCCTTGGTGGTAATAACCGCCGAGGATTCCAGGGGCGATTCGCGGTTCGAGCTTAGCTACTTCGTCGGACTCCAGCCACCTGGCGTTGAACCCTTCGACGGCGTCGATGCGGAGTGCATCTGCTTTCATGCCGGCGATGTCTGACTCCTCCAATGCCACGTCGATCTTGGCCACGGTGCGGTGTTGGTAGTCGATGCCCGTGTCTTGGATTAGACCTTCGTGCAGGTCACCGTGAAGCTGATAGCACTCCCAGGCAAAACTGCCCAGGGGGCCAGGAATGCCGATGCCAGTCAGCGGGTTCAGCCCACCGGCGGCGTTGCCGGAAGCCTGGTTACCCAAGCCGGCGCGTTCAATGATGGTGGATTTGACCCCGGATTGGGCCAGGTAGTAGGCAACGGCACAACCGGCTGCTCCTCCCCCAATGATTACTACGTCTGCTGTATCAGCCATGATTACTCCAGTTTTCCTATTATTTGGCGCTAATGTCTGTAACTGCTATGCACATGTCACCCTGAGCAAAGCGAAGGGTCTGCCACGTTGTGAATTGGCAGATTCTTTCCCGACAAGTCGGGATTCCTCTCCTCAGGATTACATACTCGCGGAATCGATACGCCTGTGAAATTAAGTTGTTAGTTTCGCCTAGCCTGTGGCACCACTCTGCAACGGGGTTTAGAATGGACGTAGATTCAGGAGGTTTCCATGCCCATCTATGAATATTACTGTGCCGATTGCGCTTTGGAATACGAGGTAATGCGCTCAGTTAAGCAGTCCGACGAACCGGCCAATTGTAAGAACTGTGGCAAGCCCGGAGAGCGTCAGCTATCCAACTTTGCCTTCAAATCCAACACATTTACCGCGCCCAAGTTCAAGGCGTCGCTGGAAAAACCGCTGAGGGCCAGAGACACCCAACCAGCCAAAGACTCCAAATAACCTAACTAGTTTAGGCGGCTCCCTTTAGCTGGTGTCCCCGCCGGGAATCTCACCCCCGGTTTCGCTGGAATTTCCGTTCGAATTATTTGCCTCAGCCCTGGCCTCCCCGCAGATGATGCAGGGGCAGGCGGCGCGCAGCACCCTATAGGTGTATATGCCGGTGTAATGGGCGTCGGTCCAGAGGAACTGCACCCCATACTTCCCCGCCGGAAGTTGATCGACCGCCTTCACATCTTTGGGCACTGTGTCCGGGTCGAGCGTGCGTTTGCCGCTCATCTCGTCCACGCAGTTGGCGCAGGGACACCGCAGCCGCAGGTAGCGGTGGGGGAAGGGACTTCGGTGGGCGTCTTCCCACAGAATCACCACAGCGTCATCCTCTAAATTTATGGCGTCGGGCATGATTATTTGTTCCATATGTCTATCTCTATCATTCTTCCCTTATCTAATTTCTCAGATTAGGGATGAACGAGTTTGTTATTGGGTCGGTCCTTGGACCTCGTTCAAGCGGGCCGGTCGCGGCATTTCGTCCGGGTCTGTGGGTATCTCAATGATACTGGGCTTGCCGCAATTCAGCGCCTCAATTAAGGCGTTGCCAATGTCTTCTGGTCGCTCCACGTAGAACCCGGCTCCGCCGAATATCTCCGCGTATTTGTCAAAGCGTGGGTTGGTTACATCAGCGCCCACGTAGCGCTCATCAAAGGCGTAACGCTGGTAGGCCTTTTCAGAACCCCAGATGCCGTTGTTCATAATCACGGTGACCAACGGCAGATTGTACTGCACTGCCGTGGAGAACTCCTGGGCGTTGAACAGGAATCCGCCGTCGCCGTTGAAGTTGATCACGGGCCGGTCCGGAGCGGCAAACTTGGCGCCGATGGCGGCCGGGAAACTGAAACCCAGACCACCCAGGTCTAGGGAGGTAATCAGGCTCCTGGGTTCATAGTAGTTCAGGCGATCCTGGCCGTAGTTGGGCGCTAGTCCTGCGTCCAGGGCGATGATGGCATCGCGGGGCATGACCTTTCTAAGCTCGGCGTAAACCTTTTGGGGTTTCATGGGCGAGCTATTGTCATTTCCCTCGTCGTTTAAACGGCCGGTGCGGCGAGCGGCTAGGTTGTGGATTTCAGAGACCCATAGGGCGTTGGGCTTCGGCTCGCCTTCGCGGACCTTCTCCAACAGACCTTCCATGACGCCCTTGGCATCGCCTTCAATCCCAACAGTCACCGGGTAGTTGCGGCCGATTTCTTGCGGGTCAATTTCTATTTGAATAATCTTGGCGTCCGCGGGGATGAACCGATTGTCGTAAAAAGTGGTGGACTGGCTGA
>JAPKDE010000328.1 GCA_028822675.1 Dehalococcoidia bacterium
ATGACTTCCCTGTTCGTGTAGAGTTGGCAAAAGTCTGGTCATCGAGACGAAAAGAGCCGGAATGTTAGTTCAGGACCCTAAAGGACGTATTGCCTGTGGATACCCGTAGACCAATCTAGTATGCCTATAGAAGAGCACAGAATACTGCCACTGAAAGCGATTATAACATATATGCAACGGCGTGCTAGGCACGAAATGCTGCTATAGAACACCTCAATCCAGCTTAAGATTTAGCCCGTAGCACCAAATATCACCAGAATAACGCCAACCACGCTGAGCATGGTCCCAGCCACGAGCAAAAAGTCTATTGTCTCCATGCGTCTCAAGAAGGTGTGGGCCAAGATCAAGGTGATAACTGGCGTACAGGCATAAATCGGGCTCACCACGGTAACCGGCGCACGGCTCAGCGCCTGGAACAACGACGCCACGGCCAGGCCTTGGAAGAGTCCGGCCAGGGCGCAGATTAGAAGGTAGTTCCGGGGCAATGTTCGGATGCTTCTGATGACCTGACGGTGGAGCAGCACGGTGAGTATCGCCCCACCGACCGCCAGCGCCAAGCCTGATGTGACTAGCGGGTCAGAGATAGTGGAGACCACATGCCGGCTGATAACGTCTCTGGTGGCAAAGGTTGCCGCGCCGCCCAGGGCCAGCAGGTAACCCAATCGCCGAATCTCCACAACTTGGCCCGTGGCGCTCGTTCCGCGCCTGGGTACCACCACCAAGAAAAGGCCAGAAACAATGATTGGAGTGCCCAACGTGACCAACAAATTGGGCCGCTCGCCGAGCAATAGCACGCCCAGGGTGAAAGCGATCACTGGCTGGATGCCAGACATGGGAACCGCCCGCGAAGCTCCAACCATAGAGATTCCGCTAACCAAGAGCAGGCGGGCCATGGGGTACCCCATGATTCCCATCAAGAGAATCCATCCCATTGCCTCAAGAGACAGGGATTTGATGTCTTCCAGGTTCAGAATCAGGGCCAGTCCACCAACCAGCACCATGCCACTCAACACCGTGAGTAGCGCTGCGGTGGGGGCCGGCACTTTCTGAGTGCCAACCCTAACCAGGACATTTCCGCTGGCGAACCCGCACGCTGCCAAGAAAGCAAAAGCGACAGCTACCGCCAATGGCCCCTCCCAATCTTCCGATTGTTACGCTATTAACAGCCCGTTGCCCAATAGAATCGCTGACCGGTTTGGGGTTAGGCCACCCAGTCGGCAACGCGTTCGCCAATCATGATGGCCGTGGCATTGGCATTGGCCCTCGGCACCTGGGGCATCACCGACGAATCAGCGATCCATAAGCCCTGGAAACCCTTAACACGACACTCTTGATCCACCACAGCCATGAGATCTGAGTCTGGGCCGATTTTGCAGGTACCCGACACGTGTCTGGCAGTGCCTACTGTCTTTTTAATCCAGAGGTCCAGGGCGTCGTCATCGGCCAAGATGTCATCAGACGGTGAAACTTTTTCATCTGACACCTCTTTGTAGGCGTCAGTGTTCAAAAGTTTCACTGCCAGACGAATGCCGTCCCGCATGCGGCGCATGTCCTCTGGATGGCTGAAATACTTGTAGTCAAAAACGGGCTGCACCGTCGGATCAGCAGACGCCAGACGGACGAAACCAGCTCCAGCCGGCAACTCGATCACACAAGATATGCGGCCAATCCTGTCGGGCAATTCCTCGCCAGTGAAGGGATTGAAGACCGAGCTAGTGGTCATCATCATGTCGTTCGATTCTTTAGAGCCCTTGGCCGTGTAGCGCAGAGCCACCCTGGCTCCGGCAGCGTCCGGTGCTAGCTTGATACCCTCTTTGATCTTGTAAGAGATGGGGGCGATGGGGTGGTTCCTGAGATTAGCTCCAACCCCTGGAGTGTCCTGGAGCACCGTAACTCCAAACTCATCCAGTTGGTCCTTGGGGCCGATACCGGAGAGCATCAGGATGTGAGGAGATTTCAGTGCACCAGCGGAGAGGACAACTTTGTTGCTCTCCACAGTGAATACCTCTCCGCCACTCTCAACCTCCACGCCAACAACCTGGCCGTTTTCCGTGAGTACCCGGCGAGCAAATACGTTGCCTCGGATAGTCAGGTTAAGTTGGTGCCGCATGGGGCCAAGATGGGTGATGGCGGTGCTCATTCTAACGCCATTCTGGTTGTTCATCGGCACCATACCAATGCCGGTGGGGTTGGTGCCGTTCATGTCGTCGGTGGTGTCGTAGCCGTTCTGCAGACAGGCAGTCTGGAAG
>JAPKDE010000086.1 GCA_028822675.1 Dehalococcoidia bacterium
CGGCTTCGTGGACTACTACAACCACCGCCGCTATCACAAGGCCCTGAGTAACGTGCCCTCTGATGACGTCCTGAACGGAAGACGAGAAGAAATCTTGATCAAGAGAAGGGAGGTGAAAGCTCAGACGCTAGCTAGCCGCAAACGCTACAACCGCCTGTTGCGGGAGTCCCAGAGCACCGCCATTCCCCCCTAATCTCTCCTTAAGGAAAGTGTCCCACTTTTGCTGGTTGCCAACAGGCATGACGACCGCCCAAGATGGGGTGACCACCGGGAAGTTTAAGTTGTTTCAGCCGGTTTAAGAATTCGTTAGCTCCCTCGATGGCGCTGAGACCAGCTCCCGGCGCACTGGAGTGTGACGCTTTCCCTTTAATCTCCACGTTCACATCAACTCGCCCTCTGTTGCCCAAAGAGATGCGCATCCCTGTTCCGCGCAAAAATCTGGCTTTGGGTCCAGCGCCTCAAGTATCTGTTCCGTGCACCAGTGGCTGCTTCGGCCTTCATCATTGAAGGCGAAATAAAGGGTACTGGGAAGCTTTACGTTCTGCTCAGTCAGAAGCTTCAACAGCGCCAGTACCACGGCATGGTGAGCTTTGATCTGGCTGACTCCCTGCCCAAAAACGCAGGGTTGTTCATCCCCCATTCCGCTGCGTTGGCGATCTTTCCGGAAAGCGGATCAGCCATCAAGTTATGGTGCTGAACCGGTGTGTAGACCATCACGAGCAAAGAGGCGTCGGAGGTACCGTCACTGTAGCGGGTCAGCAATTGGTTGCCCGGCACATCGACTATGTCCTGCATTCCGAGACCGTCCAGCTTGGGACGCAAGACATTTAGCAGTAGTGGACCAGTTTCGGATCGTCGGGTTCCATGAAAGTCTCAGGACCCAATGGTACTTCCGTAGAGACCTTTGTTAGTTCCGCTAAGACATCTATTAGGTAACCCTCATCTAACTTTGCAGCAAGGTCTTGCGGTTGGTCCTGGGTGGACATCTAACGATTCAATCCATTGCCTTAATCCAGGGGGTATAGACGTGTAACTACTGTCGGTTGCTCATGGTGCAAATCCTTGAACCCAGCCCAGCATCGCATCTGCCGCTTCTCGCCAAACATCCTCACGGGTCATGCCGCTGGATTTCAAGACTGAGAATCCATGGTCAGCCCCCTCGAGTTTTTGGAACTCGGCGTTGTTCATCTTTCCGGCCACGGTCATCAAATCTTCTGGTGTTGCGAAAGTATCCCTGGTCCCGGAGCAGAAGAGAGTGGGAATATCTATTGTAAGCAGGTGTTCATCGCGTGCAATTTTAGGAATACGTGAGGGGTTGCGCGGTGGCTTGAGGGGATAGGCAAATAACGCGAGACCGTCAACCTTAGCCCCCTGGGCTACTACATGAGAGGCAATACGTCCTCCCATGGACCTGCCACCCACGACCAGCTTTGCGGAGTCGCTTCGTACTCTATCCAATACTGCCAGCCAGGTTTCTTCAAGTAGCGGAGGCCTGTCCGGTCCCCGCCTCCCAGCTTCCATATAGGGAAATTGGAACCGCACTAGCGACGCGCCGACTGCGGGTAACCTTGAACTTAAGTACTCCCCAAAAGGATCGTTGATATTCGACCCAGCTCCAGGCGCGTACACGAACGTAAATCGAGGATCCTTGTCCGGCGACGTTTGTATTGCGGAGACAGACTTGTCACGCACTGGGATTTCAAATCTTACATCGGGCATTCGGCGATTTCCTGGCTCCTATATCCCAACTGCCGTGGCTGGCCGGAGACCCTGACTTGGAGAGACCTTCTCGTAGCTGTCCGAGACCCGGAATAACATGCCCTCTTCAAATGGGGCGGTTATGAACTGGACACCGATTGGAAGACCCAAGTGGCTTACGCCACAGGGCACCGTGATGGCCGGCAACCCAACATGGTTGAAGGGGCTGGTAAATCGAGAGATGATGCCGGATCCTGGCCCTCTAACTCGGTGCTCCTTTCCATTGATCACCACATGCTTGGCGTCGATTCGGGGCGCGGCCACCGGCGCCGTAGGAGTGACTAGAAAGTCCACCTGTTGCATGACCCTGGCGTAATCCTCCTGGATCAGGCGTTGAACTCGCAGTGACTTGGAGTAATCCTTGCCCAACACGAACTGTCCGGCAACCGTGCGATAGAAAGTGTCGGAACTGTAGTCTTCCCTTTTGGCTTTGAGAAAAGGTTCATGGGTGACAACGCCGTCGGCCATCGCTGAGATGCGCATTGCCCCGATGTATTCCATCATCGGCAAACTGACTTCTTGGAGTTCGGCTCCCAGTTCGGCCAATGTGGCTATAGAGCCGCGCACAGCCGACTCAACTTCAGCATCGAGCATTTCAAAATAATGGTTGGAGGGAACTCCCATCTTCAATCCTTTGAGGCTTTGCCCTAGGTAGGTGCTGTAATCGGGTACGGGCACCGGCACCGTGCTGGGGTCCAAGGGGTCATTGCCAGCGAGTATCTGCAAGACCAGGGCGCTGTCAGCCACAGACCGGGTCATCGGGCCGATGTGGTCGCCGTTGAAGCTGGTAACCATCAATCCACGCTGGCTAACCCGTCCATAGCTTTGCTTGAGGCCTACCACACCGCAGAACGTTCCCGGTAACCGGACTGAGCCACCCAAGTCGGTGCCCAATGACATGAATGTCACCCCAGCGGCCACGTTGGCCCCTCCGCCCCCGCTGGACCCTCCTGGTACGTGGTCCAATCCCCAGGGGTTATGCACCGCTCCATAGTGGGGATTGTTGGACGTTGCCCCAGCAGCGAACTCTTCCAAGTTTTCCTTTCCGATGATGATGGCCCCGGCGTCTCGGCAGCGAGTGACAACCTCGGCGTCTTCTTCTGGAACATGATTGGCCAAAACCTTGGAACCCACTGTGGTAGTGATCCCTGCAGTTGCCAGGTTGTCTTTCAAACCGATTGGAATCCCGTGAAGCGGACCCAGGTATTTGCCCTGAGAGATAGCCGCTTCGGCTTCACGAGCCTGGTCCATGGCATGTTCATGAAGGATTTGTATGAATGAATTCAACGTCGGTTGAAGCCGGTCCGCTTCGGACAAGGCAGCTGCGGTCAACTCCACGGGGGATACTTCTCTGTTTTTGATCTTGGGTGCCATCTCGGAGATTGTCATCCGTAGTAAATCAACGTTCGACATGATTTTGACCTCTCTATAAGTCGGTATTCGCCAATGCGGTCTGGGCCTTGGTTAATCAGATAAGTTCATGAGGCGACCGGAGAAGATGTCAGACAAGTCTAAGCTTTCCATCTTTTTGAGTTCGGCAAAATATGATTCCAACTCCGGGCGGACTAACTCCAGTTCTTCGTCGGAAAGTTCTAATCCGTTGTAGTCTCGAATCATCGCCTTCAAGGTCTCATTCGGGATCGACATGTTCATCCCCCTTTATTCAGTCAGTTGGTGCGCAGTTCTTGCGTAAATCGCGTTGCTATCAGTGCACGGTCTGTCGTTGATACCCGAGAGTTTAAGTCGGTATTCGGTATAACGCCAGTGACGTCCAATCAGCGGATGACTACGAGCTGATCTGCTGTGGACTCTGGTAACCAAACTTCCCCAGGTCTGCCTAGGATTTGCCTGATATTTCCGAAGCTCCGAACATGGCATTCGTTCAGGTGTAGATTGAACTCAAAAACGGTCCTTTCCTGAAGGTGCACCTTCTAGCACTGAAAAGTTGGAAAGATTGAGAGGCCTAATTGATGTACACATCTGGCGCCGGACTGACCACAACAATCGAACTGTACGCCAGGTTTGTGGCTACCAACACCACCAACCCGTGTTTCAAGCCAAGCCAGACCAGACCTTACTCCATCTACCAATACCCGAATAATTTTGCCTTCGAGGATTATCGCAATTGGTGTCGAAGATTGGGTCCTAAAACTAGTCGATGCCGCCTAGTGAACGAGGATGAGTATGGGTCGAACTTGATTCAAAGCCCGAGTTAGCGCTTACGGTTTTGGGGAAAAGTCTAAAAATCGGTGCCGTTCGTTCAACCTGGGTTAAGCAATCTCCATCGACATAGATTATAGCTTTGGGAGTTGTTGTTCTGAGATTGGCGATTGGTTCAATTGGATTTCAAACGATGCTTAATTTCATCCACGATGGAGACGAGGTCATTACCGCCTACTTCTAATCAACTCCTGTCCTGACACCTCAAGACACAGCAGTCCCCAGCCGCCAAGTATTCTAGGGTCTTCCATGGGAGTTTCCTCACCCGGCGGCATTCGGCCTTTTCCGTAAACAGACCAAGGCGCTTCGTTCGATGGGTTCTACTGGAATTGTACCAAAAGTCGATCTAGGTCAGTGAGGGCTTCAGAGAGCCTTCCGATTTCCGGCTGCAGTTCCTGCAACTCAGACAAAGTACCACTCTGCTTAAGAAATCGGTCCCACCTTTCGAAGAACTCGTTGAAATTATTCACTAAGATGCTGGATTGTGTGTGAAAGTTCGAGAAGCCCCTCCGATCCATCTGGGCTATTCAGCAGCCTAACGCCATCTAATACTTGGCCGTCTTCCGTAAGGTCTGGATAAGGCAAGTCATGAAAGCCTTCTTTCAATATGGCTTCTGCGCTTTGGTCTCTGACTAGCTAGAACAATCTCATACCAACGCCTCCACCTGGTCCCACCGCTAGAAATATTACGTCTTGAGAAAAGATAACGCTGGTTTCAAAAACGCTTCCGGGTCTTCTATTTGAGGTATGTGTCCCAGCCCTGGCAGAATCACTCTCTTGGAGTTGATTATATTGTTGTGCAACAGGTCCTTGCCTTCTTGGAATCGACGGTCAAAATCACCATATAGCACCATCGTTGAAGAGGCTTGGATTCTGGGCAGTCGAGTCATGATGTCGTAGTGGGCCAGGGATTCCCATAATTTGCCATACCATAATCCCGCCTTAGCCCGAAGTTGGTTGCTGGCATCCAGCCATTCTTGGCGCGGATTGGCAAAAGTAGTGGCGTCTATCAGAGTTTTTAGGGTCTGGTGGATCGGCATTCCTTGAGCATCGATCTGGGCACCTTTTCTAAACCGCTCTTTGGCTGTGTATACGTCCCATACTGGGCATCCCACTAGCACAAGCTTGTCCACCCTTTCAGGGAAACTCGCGGCAGTCTCAATCGCGAGCACCGCCCCGACCGAATTTCCGACGACGTGCGCTCGGTGGATGTTCAGAATCTGACAGGCTTGGTCAAGTGCTTGGGCGTAATCAGGAATACCGAAGTGACGGGAGGGCTTGTCGGAATCTCCGTGGCCCATCATATCGAAGGCATAGCATGTGAAGCTCTGGCTCAAAGTCTTAATGACACTCTCCCAGGCCCAAACCGATGTGCCTGCCGGGTGGAGCAAGATGACGGGATATCCGGAGCCTTTTTTTATGAAATGCATGTTTCCGGAAAGGGTTGAAACAGTATCGGTAAGGTCACGGCGTACAAACATCGAGGCATCTCCGATCCGAGCATAGAATTGCCAGTCTATCTCCTCGCTAAGTTTGGTGTAGCTAAAGAAGAATCCGATGGCGCAAGGGTAGGACTTCTCAAGCGACTCAGCAAGTGCCGTTGTCACTACGTGTTGCTGGACGGCGATTTAGTGGTTACATGTTGACGTGGACCAAGTATAGGCGCTGTGTGGGCGCTGATATGAGATTGTTCCACTAAACCAGGACCCAAGATGCCGAATCAATTTGGAACGATGGCTTTTGTGATTCAGAGGTAACAGTGGACGATGGCTGTGCAGGCGAACAACCAATGGTGTTTGTAAATAGTGAACACCCGACCCTACTCCAACTCCACCAGGAACACGATCCAGATGCCTCCGGCTCATCTTGAGTCTGGTTTATTAGGGCCACCGAAGTATTGTTGTTTATATCCACGAAGATATATAACATCTACAAATTATTACGCGATTGCGAGGATAGTTAGATATGCCAGAGATAGAGGTTCTTTTACCCGGTTTCAGCATCAACACTGATCAGGGGACGCTAGGTCTTTGTACGGTGACCTTAGTCCGAGGGGAAAAACTGACGGTGGTGGATGTAGGACACTTTGGACGGCGGACTATGTTGGTTGAGACTCTGCAAAGCCATGGAATTTCTACCGAGGAAATCGGAAGAGTGATACTAACCCATGCCCATTGGGACCACTCTCAAAACACTGATTTATTTCCGAACGCCGAAATTGTGATTTCCAAACGGGAATTAGAATATAGCCGAAACCCGAGGGCTAATGATTATGCAACTGCCAAATATTTCGCTGACACATTGTCTCCCCACACCGTTATAGAGGTTTCAGGTGAGACCGAATTGGAGAAAGGAATAGGAACGTTTGATACGCCGGGCCATACCGCGGGACACCAGAGTGTTCTTGTGGAGACTTCGGGGGGGCTGGTATGCCTTGGAGGCGATGCAATCTCAGATGCAGGAGCCTTGAGCCGCGGTCTGCCAGCGTTCGTATTCTGGAGCGTTGAACAAGCCGAAGAAAGCCTCAAGAAGATTTCTGGAGCCGCTAGCGTCATATACCCAGGACACGATCGGCCGTTCAGGATCGATGGCGAAAATTTCGAATACCTGACAGATGCTCCTACGATCAAGATCAGCGGGTTTTTAGACAGTAGCCGAGACCTAGTATCGGTCGAACTCGGCTTGCCACCAAAATTTGAACCTCGAATCAACCCGGATGCCGTTTAGGACGTCTCGTGTTGACTCATTGTGGGCCAAAGTCGACTCAGGCATGAGGCCCTGGCATCGCCTTCGAACCCTCTAGCTCCGACTAATTTGGGCACAACAAGGCTTTCTGCTCAAGCTGAGAGACATTCGTTTCTTAGGCTTCGAGGTGTTGACGCCTCAACAACGCCGTTCTATAGTTCACCCAGTCTCAATAAGACGCTTCATCATGACTACAACCAACGACAATATTCTCAGCGATATCAGAGTTCTGGACCTGAGCCAGGGGGTAGCCGGGCCATTTTGCTCCAAGCTGCTTGCTGGGTTGGGCGCTGAGGTAGTCAAGGTTGAACCACCTGGGACGGGAGATTCTTCTCGGTCGTCAAGACCATTTTTAGGCGGAGGCGTCACGACTGAGAACAGCGCCCTATTCTCCTACATAAATACCAGTAAAAAGAGCGTGACGCTAGACCCAGCCATTCCCCTACAAGCCCAAGCCATAAAAAAGTTGGCGCAAGACTGCCACATTCTAGTCGAGAGCTTCCCACCCGGATACCTAGAGTCCTTGGGAATGGGCTACGACCACCTGATCGAATTAAATCCAAACCTGATCTACGTCTCAGTCACTCCCTTCGGTCAGACCGGGCCGTACAGCAGCTACAAGGGTTCGGACCTCGTTGCCCAGGCTGCCGGAGCGTTGATGTACACCATCGGGCTACCGGATAAAGAACCACTCAAGGTCGGCGGGGAGTCGGCACTCTACACCGTTGGTGTCAGCGCCTTTTCAGCCACCATGATGGCGGTGTACGTCAGGGACGTCCAAGGGTTCGGCCAGCACGTGGACATATCAGCGATGGAAGTGATGACTGTGTCGCAGATACATTCCTCGATTTACGCCCAGTTCGGACGCACGCCTGCCCGCCGCGGCACCAATCTGGTCCAGGCCAAGGACGGCTGGGTCAGCCCTGGGCTGGAAACAGGTGTGCAAGAAAGCACCTGGCTCAAAGTATGCGAGTTGATCGGAAAGCCCGAGTTGGTGGACGACCCTAAGTTCACCACCCAAGAAGCCCGGCGGGCGAACCAACAGGATCTGCTGGACGTGATAGCTGACTGGGCTGGGACCAAGCCAAAAGAGGAAATCTACCATACGCTTCAGGCGCTGCGGACCATCACGGGTTACGTGGCCACGGTGGAAGACCTGTTGGTGTCTCAGCAATTTGTGGCCCGGGAATTCTTTCAAACCCTCGCGGATCCTTCCATCGGTGATGTTGTTCATCCAGGAGCACCCTTCCGGATCGATGGCAGTTCTTGGCAGTTACATGCGGCTCCCATTTTGGGCGAACATAATGATGAGATCCTTTGCCGACGGCTGGGGTATTCCCTTGATGAGTTGTCGCTGACTTCTGACAAGGATGGAGCATAGCTTTGGTGACGTCTCCAAATAAGCAGGCATTACAGGGACTACGCATCCTGGACCTGAGCCAGGTGGCGGCGGGGCCGTACGCAACCATGTTCCTCGGATTCATGGGGGCGGAAGTAATCAAAGTGGAATCTCTCTCCCGGATGGACATCAACCGCGGCAAAGCTCGGCCGGGCCCAGACGATCTGCGGGTCTATCCCAACGGTGAACCGGGTGAGCATCCATGGAACACCACCGCCCACCACGTGCACCGGAACATCAACAAGCTTTCCCTCACTTTGGATCTCAGCGCCGAACAGGGCAAAGAATTATTCCTTGAGTTGGTAAAGGCCTGCGACGTGCTGGTCGAGAATTACCGTGGTTCAGTTATGGATCGGCTAGGACTGGGTTACGACGTTGTATCCAAGCTCAATCCCAGGTTGATCTACCTGAAGATCAGCAGCCAAGGGGCCACCGGCCCCGAAGCCAACTACGGTTCTCTTGGATCCACCCTTGAACAGACCGCAGGCCTAGCTTCCATCACTGGGTACGACGATGGGCTACCCCTGATGACCAATCTGGTCTACCCGGATCCAGTAGTGGGAATCTTGTCCTTTGGCGCTCTGATGGCTGCCCTGCGCCGAAGGCTGAAGACGGGCACCGGTTGCCTGGTAGACCTGTCCCAGAGGGAAGTCACTACTATGCTGTTGGGTGAGGCGATCCTGGATTTCTCGGTAACCGGCAGAGTCGCCGGAACCATGACCAACCGGCACAGGGATATGGCGCCCCATGGGGTCTATCAATGCTCTGGCGAAGACATGTGGGTGGCGATATCAGTGAGTTCAGAGGATGAATGGATTGCCCTGTGCCTGGCCATCGGCCAACCGGAGTTGACCAGCGACCGCAGGTTCGGAAGCATGGAGGCCCGGCTGAACAACCAAGAGGCATTGGACGCGATCATCTCTTCGTGGACCGAGACCCAGGACCATTACCAAGTTATGCATCTACTGCAATCCCAGGGTATTGCCGCTGCCCCAGTGGTCAAAGGCAGCGAGGTTATTGAAGACCCACACCTGGAATCGCGGGGATTCTGGGACGTGGTCGAGCACCCAGAAGCGGGCACCTACAAACAGGTGACAACCCCTTGGTTGCTATCCAAAAGTCAAAGGGGACGCTCCACGCCAGCGCCGGGGCTTGGGGAGCACAATAACCTGGTTTTGAGCGGCATATTGGGCCTTACTCAAAGTGAAATCGACACCCTCGAGGCGGACGGAATCATAGGTGATACGCCTAAGGAGTAGATGTGCCGGTACCTGACCTGGGTTCGGACGAGCTGGACGTCAGGGCCATCAACGTGGCCACGGTCAACATCAACGGGTCAACGCCGTCGCATAACGCCATATAGAGGACGTTAATGATGATGGTATCGCCAACTTGGTAGAGCATCTGAGTCACAGCGGATTTGGGATCCCCGACTCCGACGACCCATCAACCTTGGGGAAATCGGCCGACCGTATCAACATAGCTGCTCAAGACAGCATAGGGCTAATTCAGATGTATTTCGAGGGTCGCAGCACTGCCAGTAAAAATGCTAATCCTCGAATCAACACACCGGCCTAACGTCTGCCAATTGGTCTCGTAATCATACTTGCTTTAAGTAGGTGTTCTATTGGTCCAGGCACTGTTGGCAACCAGCAAAAGTGGGACACTTCCGTTAAGGAGAGATTAAGGGGAAATGGCAGTGCTCTGGGACTCCCGCAGCAGGCGGTTGTAGCGTTTGCGGCTAGCTAGCGTCTGAGCTTTCACCTCCCTTCTC
>JAPKDE010000329.1 GCA_028822675.1 Dehalococcoidia bacterium
TATTCCGGCGTCAGGAGGCAGCATCAAAAGCGCAGGGTCTCCGGTGAGGCGCACCATCAAGAAAATGATGATTGATAGCACAAAGAGTGCCAGTACCGCCTCGGCAGCGCGCCTAATGATGTACTTCTGCATACGATTCCACTGACCAGGAAGTTAGTTCAGGAAGTTTTAGTTCAGTAAGAAATTAGTTAAGAAAAGAGCACTGGGGATTTCTCCCCAAAACAAAAGAAATAACCTCCCTGGGATTCAATCCCAGGGAGGTTATTAATTATTACCGCTTAGTTAGGTTTGTGAACCCGTCATCCCACACTCTCTTGCCCAGATTCCAATCGGAAATCCGGTCATTGGTGGCGTAGGAGATGTTCATATTGCAGCAGGTCAGGGAGTTGTAGTTGTCATACAGATACCTGTACAACGCAATGCTTCCTTCAACAACATCAGCTGGCAGAATGGTTGCTTCCCAGTCTTCGATCAGTCCGTCGATGACCGGGTCATGGGTCGATGTAAATGCACCGTCAGAGTGGTTGAGTACCCTCATCACCCCTTGGAATCCAGCCAGAGGCCGGTTCGGGGCTGCCAGGTAACCGCTACCGTTGTCCAACGTATGTGCCAACCGCTCTTGCCGGTAGGACGCGTACTCGGTTGGGATGATCTTAACGTTGACGCCGATCTCTGTCAGATAGGCACCGACGGCCTCAATGAATCGAGGCCCCTCAGGAGTATCAGCCCTTGGGTAAGAACGAATCGCTACTTCTTCACCGTCATAGTTTGACGCCTCAAGAAGGCGCTTGGCTTCTTCGGGGTCGTAGGCATACGGTGCTAGATCACCATCAACGCCAGGAGCTATGTCCGGCCACGGATATACAGCAGCGGGCGTGCATTCTCCGGCGAAGATGAACTCACAGACCTCATCTCGGTTGATGGCCAAGTTGAAGGCCTTTCGGACGTTAATGTCCTTCCAGACCGAGCTGTCTCTCCACTGTTCATGGAAATACAGACCCAGAACGCTAGCACCGTTCTTGCTGAAGATGTTTAGACCGTCTGATTTCAGCTGCGGTGCCCGTTCACGGGAAACGGAGATAACATCAACCTCGCCAGCCTTGAGGGCGGCGATTCTGGTGCTTTCTTCCGGGATGATGCGGAACAAGACGGTCTCAAAGATCGGCACTCCGTCTCTCCAGTGGTCTTCCACAGCTTCCAGTTCCATGAAGTCGCCCTTGCGCTGGTCAACCCACTTGTAGGGGCCGCTGCCAACGGGGCTCTTGGCGAATTCGTCATTGCCAACTGTTTCTGTGTAGTTCTTCGGCTGAATCAATCCCTCAACGCCCTGGATGTCTGAGAGATCCCAGTTCAGGAACCCAGACGGCTTTGAGGCCTTGATGGCCAACTCTGTTGGAGATACCACTGTGATTTGGTCTGCTGAGCCTATAGAAGCAGTAACCTTGGTCTTGTACGAGGCTATTGAGTCTTCACTGGTCATCAGTGCGATAGAAAACTTAACGTCTTCTGCAGTAAGGGTATCGCCGTTATGGAACTTGATGTCGTCCCTTAGCGTGAACGTCCAATCGATGGCGTCAGCGCTCATAGACCAGTCCATTGCAGCGCCGGTGGTCTTGTCCACCTCGCCCTCGTCATTGGTGCCTGTCAATGCGTCAAATATGAAACGCATGTAAGCCTTTCCGAAGGCGAATTCCTGCCATACGCTTGGTGTCTCGTTGCCGAGGTCAGTCAAAGCGATGGTCAGCTTGCCTTCAGGTTTGATGGATGCCGGGACAGATGTTGCAGGAACGGAAGTGGCTACCGGCGCACCAGTGTCGGTTCCCCCGCCGCTAGGAGCCTGGGTGGCTTCTGAAGAAGACCCACAGGCCACTGCTACAACCAACATCATAGATGTGAGCGCAGCAATGAGAAACGGAATGCGAAGCATTGGATGCCTGGACATTTTTCTCCCCCTCTTAAATTATGTTTTGTTGATTCCCTATCTAAACCGGCCTCAGAACGGTTGCCGACTAGACCTTGGATATTACTTTTTCTGATAGGTCTCGGGGAGATTAAGGGACATTTTATGCTAAGTCAACAGTATTTGACCTCATAAAAGGGTGAATATTTCGTTATTTACCCGCGAAATTGCAGGTTCAACTAATTTCTTTACGGGATTTCGCCAAGTCAAGAAGTTCCGACCAACGGTAGATTGAAACCACCATGCCTAAAGACTCAGGAAGAATGACTGTAGGTCGTTCAACTCCAG
>JAPKDE010000330.1 GCA_028822675.1 Dehalococcoidia bacterium
AGGACTTGAAAGAACACGACGCCAGCCAGGAAGTGGTCATCTTGATGTTCACTGAGTTTGGCCGTCGGGTGCAGGAGAACGGCTCCGGCACAGACCACGGCTCTGGCAGCGTGGCCTTTGTGTTAGGTGACGCCGTTGAGGGTGGCCTCTACGGTGACTATCCTTCCCTTGAGCTAGACAAGTTGGATCAGGGCGATCTGCGCTGGAACAACGACTTCCGCGACACCTACGCCACTCTGCTTGAGAAGTGGATGGGCTTGGACGCCAAGCCCATTCTCAGAGGATCGCACGAACAGTTCGACTTTATCAAGTAAGGTTCTATCTATCAAAACCCCGGGCCGCGCAGTCTACGCCTGGGTCTAAGTCTTATCGCTACTCATCTGACGAGTAGCGGAATATCACTGTGAGGAAATTATGGTTACTCAGGTAGCGCCCATAACCTTTCGATATAGCCACACCATTGGCCGACAAGAGACCCGCGGCGGCGACGGTTTCTTCAACCCTGTTGCAATTGCACGGGGCGAGGGAGATCGCATGTATGTGGTCAGCCGGGGCACAGAAACACCGGTGTTTTATCCCTGTAAACGGGTGACCATCTGCAGTGTTGATGAAGAATACATTGGCCAGTTTGGATTCAAAGTCCACCCGGAAGATGCCGATAGGTCGGCACCGGACGGCGCTCTGTTCTGGCCCACATCGGTTGCTTTAGATTCCCAAGGCAATGCCTACGTGGCCGACGAGTGGCTCAACCGGATTTCCGTGTTCACCAAGGACGGTGACTGGATTGGAAAATGGGGTGAGCCCGGTGATGCCGACGGTGAGATCAACCGCCCCTCCGGAATGGCCTTTGACGCCGAAGATAACCTCTACATGGTGGATAGCAACCACCACCGGATACAGGTCTTCAGCAAAGACGGACAATTCAAGTTCAAGTGGGGTACTCAGGGCGCCGGCGACGGTGAGCTGAACTTTCCCTGGGGCATCGACATTGACAAAAACGGCGACGTTTATGTGGCTGACTGGCGCAATGACCGAATCCAGAAATTCTCCCCTGATGGCACTTTCTTGATGAAGTTTGGCTCCTCAGGACAGGGACCCGGCGAGTTTAACCGCCCTACGGGAATTGCCGTTGATAAAGACGGGGCGATCTACGTAGCCGATTACAAGAATGACCGCCTACAGGTATTCAACTCGGAGGGTGAGTTCGTCACCCAATTAACCGGCGAGGCAACATTGTCCAAATGGGGCAAAGAACGGGTGGAGATTGACCAGTCGTTCATCAGAGCTAGAAATAGGTCACAGGGACTGGATGAGCGTGAAAAGATCTTCCAGGGACCGATAGCTGTGGAAGTTGACGATGAAGGTCGCGTATTTGTGACCGAGGTTCCCAGGCACCGGGTTCAGGTCTTCCAGAAGCAGTCTCCAGAATTTCACGGCGGGCCTTTATAAGACGTCTATCAAGCCTTTCTTAGACTTAATAGACCGTTGGTACAGCGCTAACTGGTTGACTGTTCGATTGTCCCTATAAGCTGCCTATCTTCGTTGAGGTCAAACGGTTTGCTCAAGACTGGATTACCGGCCATGGTGAGGAATTCGTTGGCCTCGGCGCTTGTAGTATCCCCGGTGACAAAGACCAATTTCTTGGCCAAGTCTGGGGAGACCTCACTGGCCAGCCTGTAGAAGCTCTGACCGTCAAGCCCTGGCATGCTCAGGTCGGCGAAAATGATGTCGAACCCGGTACTCTGAATCAACTGCCACGCATCTTGCCCGTTGGACGCCAATACTACGTCATGGCCGTCTGCGGTCAAGTCACGGAACATAGTGTTCCGGAAAACCGGCTCATCATCCACCACTATTATTCGCATTTTTGGGCTTAAACCAGCGTATGTCTCTGTCCCTGGGACCGCATTCCGGGTTGTTTCAGCCACTATTGGCAGTTCGATATGGAAACTGGCTCCGCCTCCCAGGTTGCTCTCTGCCCACAAATCTCCGCCGTGTTCACGGATTATCCCGTAACAGATGCTCAACCCCAAACCGGTGAGATGGTCTGGGAAAATTGAACAGGTAGCTAAGAGAGAGTTGAACTCTAAACATGGCCCAACGGTCGCTGATGCTCTCCGTGATCTCTCTATCGCCTTGGCCCGCTTGGCCAACACCCTTGATAAGCCCAGCCCGCATTAATTGGTGCCGTGAAGAGCCGTTCAATTAGGAACGGACTTCAAATCCGTTATGCCTCGTGACGAGCG
>JAPKDE010000087.1 GCA_028822675.1 Dehalococcoidia bacterium
CGCTGTTACCGTACTGGTACAGCATGAAATAGTCGCTGCCCTTCTTGTTCATCAGCTCTTGTGCAACTTCAATGGAGCCGTTAGTGCCCCTTGAACCGTCCGAGGGGATGATCTCAGCCCCGTAAGCCTCTAGTAATTGCACTCGCTCAATGCTGACGTTTTCCGGCATTACCACGGCGACTTTGTAGCCTTTAAGTCGGCCAATCATGGCCAGAGAGATGCCGGTGTTGCCGCTGGTGGGCTCCAAGATAGTGCGGTTGGCGGAGATTTCGCCGTCCCGCTCCGCCTGTTCAATCATCTTGAGGGCGATGCGGTCTTTGACGCTACCGGTTGGGTTTTGCGCTTCCAGCTTGGCGAAAATGCGCACACCCTCTTTGGGACTCATTCGTTGTAGTTCAACGAGTGGGGTGTTGCCGATGGTGTCGATGATGCCTTTGTAAGTGAGCCTAGTAACCATAAACCCTGTATGTGTTTCCAGAGCGATTTGTAAACTGCTCTGTCTTAATCTGCCCGGCTCCGTCTAGGTGGCCGGGTGTGGTGCCAAAAGGGGCGTCTGTTTTGTGAAACGCCCCAGTTGATATTTTTGACCTGGCCTAGTCGTCGTCGCCGACTGCTGCGGCCTCTTTGGGCTCTGCGATGCCACAGAAGACTTCGTAATCGATCAACTCGGTCACTGTGGGGTTGTCGCCGCACAGCGGGCAGTCCGGGTTTCTCTTGAGACGTACCTCACGGAAGGTCATGCTGAGAGCGTCGATGAGCAACAACCGTGAGCTGAGGGATTCCCCAATGCCCAGGAAGTATTTGAGGGCTTCCGTGGCCTGGACACTTCCGACCAAGCCGGTCAGTGCGCCCAGCACGCCAGCCTCGGCGCAGTTGGGGACCATGCCGGGAGGCGGGGGCGACGGGAACAGGCAGCGATAGCAGCCCTCACCCGGTAGGAACACGGTGGCCTGGCCGTCAAATATCAGGATGCTGCCATCGACCAAAGGCTTGTTTAGCAGGTAGCAGGCATCGTTGACCAGATAGCGGGTGGCGAAGTTGTCGGCGCCGT
Organism: Dehalococcoidia bacterium; assembly: GCA_028822675.1. Next base: position 1,052 of record JAPKDE010000087.1, read on the forward strand.
TAATCACCAGGTCATATTGGCTGATGATTTCCATGGCGTTGTCGGCTTCCAGGCGGGTCTCATGGACGATCACATTCACGTCCGGGTTGTAAGCTTTGATGTTGTCGACGGCAGACTGAACTTTGGGTCGGCCTACGTCGGCGGTGTGATGGAGAACCTGGCGTTGCAGGTTGGACAGTTCAACAACGTCGAAGTCGACGATGCCAACGGTGCCAACACCGGCCAATGACAGGTAAATGGCGGAGGGGGAACCCAGTCCGCCGGCACCGATGATCAGGGCTTTGGAGCCCATCAAGGCGCGCTGACCCTTGCTACCAACGTCGCCCATGATGATGTGGCGGCTGTATCTTTTTACTTGGTCTGGTGTGAGTACGATGGGTTGATCGGCCATGGGTTGGACCCTCCTAATTTTTCCGGTACTACTGAAGTACCTTTGGGGTGCTTTCTTTATAGATGTGCCTGGGCGAAATTGGGTGCCCGGCTTGTTTACTCTGGTTGATTGATCTGTTTAATTACGGCGTGTTTTGGCAATAAAAAAACCCGCTCTTACCCTTACGGGTTACTCAAACGGGTGGGCGCAGGCTTCAGATGTGCAGAAGTTAATGCCTCCCCTATGTGGGCGAACACGTACAAGCGCACGTTAGTTGAAAGAGGCCTATGGGCTGAAAATAGACGTCATGCTGCAAATTAGATGTATTCATTAACGATTCGAGTCTATTCCTGGCAAAAGTGGTTGTCAAGCAAATGCGTGCGTGGAGCGGCCTGCCTAGTGGTGGCTCTGGCAGTCTGGTTTGTTAGGCCAATTGACCGGCCAAGCTCGACTGCCTCTCTGCCAAATCAGCAACCGTGATGTTGGTTAAAACGTCTTGGATTGCTGATTCAACGGTTTTCCACACTTCTTGCTGGGCACAGGTGTGGGACAACGCGCAATCGTGGGGGTTGATGAGGCAGTCCAGGGGCGAATTGCTGCTGTCCAGACTCTGCATCACCATGTTGAGGTCAATTTCTTTGGGATCCATGGCCAAGGCATGTCCGCCCTGGGGGCCTCTTCGGCTGGTGACGAAACCAAACTTGTTCAGGGAGGTCATCAGTTGGTCTAGGTAGGCTTCCGGGATGCCTTGTTTGTAGGCGATAGCAGAGGTTTGGATGTGGCCGTCACCGTAGTTAAGGGCCAGTTCAACCAACGCCCTTACCCCATAGTCTACTTTCATGGGAATTTTCATTAAGTCCTACCTCCCAAAAACCGGCCACCAGCGTGGAGCACCAAAGGCAAATTATACACCAGCCCATCCTCAAATCCAAGATTGTCTACTAGCCTGGTCAACATTTTTGCCTGGCCGGATTCTAGGCGGTTGTATATAGGCATTGATTGGAGGGAGCCAAGTTGAGCAATCTGCCTTAGGTGCGCGGTTGTAGGACCATGTAAGTGCCAAGCCCCTGGGCGATCATTTTGCCGTCCTGGTCTTTAACCTGCATCTCGCCCACCATCAACGTGCTTCCGGCGCTGATGATCTTGCAATTGGCCGTTAGCTCGCCTCTTTCAGCTGCGGCAAGAAAATTTATCTTGAGTTCAATGGTTGTGGTGGCCTCGCCGGGCTTCAAAAGCGGCCTGATCGCACGGAACATGGCATAATCTGCCAGCGCCACCACTATTCCTCCCTGGACCCTTCCGGCCAGTTGCAGATGGTTGGGGTTGATGGGCATTACCACGGTGCTGGTGCCGTCATTCGGGTCGGTCACTCTCATATCCAATAATTGGGAGAAAGGGGACTCGTAAACAAACCCATCTTGGCTCGAGGGAAAATCGGAAGGAAAATCGGTGGCCAATTGTGCTCCTGGTTTCTCCACTGGTTATTGTCTGGTCAATTCGGCGATTTCTGCCGAATAAACCCGTCTCAGTATACATTGAGTTTTGGGCCTAAGCTGACTCAGCCGGGGCCTGTGCGTAATTATCGTTCCGAGGCTATAATGTATGATTGTATTTCTCGCAATTGGGCACCTGCCCAGCCGCGATATCCCAACCTCGATGTCAATATCTAGGAGCAGAACTGGTGATTGGTAGTAGCACTGAAAATAATTTGGAGTCTCCAATAAAGACTCGATACGGGGCCGGACGATGATTAAAGGGGTTCTAGTCGGTTTCGTAATCATGTTGATTTTGGCCTTGGTGCCAATCGTCCATTTTCTGGGAATCCCCTTTGGCCCGTTCATCGGCGGCTACTATGGAATATCCGCCGCAACGGATAGCCAAGGTGCTCCGGGCCACAAGGCATTAGTATTCGGAGCGTGGACCGGCTTGCTGTCGTTGATTGCGGCGGCAATAATCATTTTCATAGTCGACAACGTTTTCGATCCGAGCGGCGATTTACGGGTCATCTTGTGGGGCGTCGTAATAGTCGTCCCCTTCTACTATGGAAGCATGGCCGGACTGGGAGTTTGGTTCGCAGAGCTCAAGGCCAAGCTCTGATCGGACCAGCAAACGTCCTCTGCCGGAATAACGCCCGACCATGAACAAAAAATGGTTATTGCTGGCCGTGCTGACCGTGGGCGTATTTGTGGCGCTGGTCGGCTACGGGGATTTCGGCGGCACGATCGACGAAATCGGCAACCTGCCGATAAGTTATCTGATTGCCGGTTTAGCCTTGGCGTTGGCCAACTATTTGCTACGTTTTCTGCGCTGGGCCTTTTACTTGAGGGTTTTAAAGATAGATGTCCCGGTTGGCATCAGCGCGTTGGTTTTTCTCTCCGGCCTCGCAATGTCCATGACTCCAGGCAAGGCCGGCGAGTTGGTAAAATGTTACTTACTCAACAGCAAGACTCGGGTTCCGGTGGGCCGGTCGGCACCGGTGGTGGTCATGGAGCGGCTCACGGATGTGATCTCTGTGATTATCCTGGGATTAACCGGGTTCATACTGCTGCCGGTTCCTGTGATAGCGGTTTTGGCGGTAGCCCTAGTAATTTCCGTCATTGGCCTGATGTTTGCGCTATCCAGGCAGGCTTTACGTTTGACCGGACTGCCGATCTTGTCCAAATGGAGCGAACTTCTTAGGGACTCCCAAGAGGGTTTCAAGGAGTTGGCCGCGCCCAGAGTGATGGTGGTTGGTGTAGCGTTCGGGGCTGTGGCCTGGTTCGCAGAGGGACTAGCTTTGTGGATAATATTGCGCGGTATTGGCTCGGAGATCGATCTTGTGCGGGCGCTTCCCATCTACGCTGCGGCTACTTTGGTGGGCGCGGTGACCGCCCTGCCCGGCGGATTGGTTGGCACAGAAGGCAGCATGTTGGCATTCTTGCAACAGAGCGGAGTAACTAGGGCCGGGGCGTCGGCGGGCACCGTGTTGATCAGATTGGTAACACTCTGGTTTGCCGTGCTGGTTGGCCTACTGGCTCTGCTGGCGCTGCGCCGAATCCCGGCAGCCGAACCCCCGAGAACGGACCCTTAACCGGATTGACTCTTAGATAGAGAGACGCTAACTGAATTTGGGCGCTACAGAAAACATTCAAGGGTCTGGTCAAAGCTCCGGAAAACCAGGTGCGCTGGGGCTTAGTCCGGCTGCCCTGCTCAAGGCCTTGCGTCCGCTCCAATGGGTCAAGAACGGACTGGTGTTCTTGCCCTTCGTTTTTGCAGTGGATGTGGCTTGGAGTACCGAGAACCTTGACCCGGTGCCCGGATTACTTGGGACGCTCTTACTGGTTGCTCTGGCGTTTTGCGCCCTCTCCAGTGCCATCTATCTATTCAACGACCTGATGGACCGTAACGCTGATCAGCTGCACCCGACCAAGCGAAACAGACCGATTGCCTCCGGAAAAGTTAGCGTGCCAGTAGCAGCCTCCGTGATGGTGGTGTTGGCGGCCATCGGACTGGCGGTGATGGTCGTGGTGGAGCCGATGTTGGGATTAGCCGGGGGGATTTACTCTCTGATAAACGTAGGCTATTCGCTGGGGATAAAAAATATTGTGCTGTTGGACGCCTTTGCTGTGACCAGCGGCTATATCATCCGCGCCTCCGCTGGCGCATTGGCCATTGATGTAACGCCGTCACCCTGGTTATACGCGACCACTGGCGCCGGGGCGCTTTTCATCGTGTTGGGGCGGCGCTTTGCCGAAGTCCGATTGGCGGGTGATTCAGCAGAAGAACAAAGAAAGGTTTTGAAAGATTACTCCGGTCCGTTCATCAATCAATTGTTGATGTTGTCTGCTGCTGCGGCGTGGCTGAGCTATACTCTTTATACGGTGGAAGCGACAAACCTGCCGGATAACAACACCATGTTATTCACGCTGCCATTTGTCACCTTTGGTCTGTTCCGCTACCTATTTCTGTTGAACAACAGCGAGCAAGCAGAGGCACCGGAGCAATTGATAATTCGCGATTTACCCCTGGTGCTATCAATCATCAGTTGGGTTGCCGTATCTACTCTGGTTTTGTTATTGAATAATTGAGGATACGTTCTCATCAGAAACTCGTAAGCTAGCTAGACGGGCAGACCAGCGTCTTAAAAACAGGAGCCAATAATGACTTCCTTTGAACCCGGCACAACCCAACCAGCGCCCAGCAGTCTGCCCGGCAGCCAGTCTCGCCCTGGTAGCCCAACTGTGGCCGTGGTTGCTACCACCCCTGAAACGGCGGTGGCGGACATGGGTCGGGCCATGGACCTGGCTGGGATCAGCCAGTTTCTGTCTCCTGAGATCAAGACCTTCTTGAAGGTGAATATCTCCTGGCAACACTGGTATCCCGCCTGCTCGACCACCCCCTGGCAGATAGAAGGTGTTACGAAAGCCCTTGAAGCACTGGGACATAAAGACTTGGTGGCCGCCCACAACGGAACAGTGGTGGTGAACTCCTACGAGGGAGAACTCAAGAACAAACACAAGGCCGCACAGCTAAAAGTTGGCCTTTCTGACATTCATCTAGACTCGGAACCAAATGGCTGGATTGACTACAAGCCCAAGGCTGAGATGCTGGTGCTGGATGATATATTCCCGGAGGGCATCCAGATTCCGGAGAGCTTCCCCGGTACCAATATAGTCCACCTGCCGACCATGAAGACCCACGTTTTCACGACCATGACCGGGGCAATGAAGAACGCCTTTGGTGGCCTGCTGCACCGGAAGCGCCACTGGACGCACTCGGTGATTCACGAGACGCTAACGGACTTATTGGCCATCCAACAAGAGATTCACCCAGGGTTGTTTGCGGTGATGGACGGGACTTTTGCCGGAGACGGACCCGGCCCTCGAGCCATGCGTTGGCACATCAAGGACCGAATCCTAGCCAGCAACGACCAGGTAGCCATAGACGCCGTAGCCGCCAAAATGATGGGATTCGATCCCATGAGCATTAAGTTCATCAGGCTGGCCCACGAGCGCGGTTTGGGGTGTGGGGACGTTTCTAAGATCAACATCGTTGGTGAGGACATCAGTCAGACCAACTGGCAGTTCACCGGAGTGGAAAACACCTTTGCCAGCCGTGGTCAGAAGCTGATCTACTGGGGCCCGCTAAAGCCGCTGGAGAAGATGTTGCTCCGCAGTCCCATCGTCGGCTGGGCATTCTTGGCGTCCAATCTGTACCATAACGGGTACTGGTTAAAGACCAAGGGCCGTCGCCGGATTAATGCCGCCCTGAAGACGGAATGGGGCAAGCTCTTCGAGTCTTATTAACCGGTCTTATTAACAGGAAAGATTACCCAGCACACTTCAGTCAAATAGATTAAAAGGAATAAAACCCAGGTATGGATATCGCAGTAATTGGGCTGCCCCAGAGCGGCAAGACAACTGTTTTTAACGCGCTAACGGCCGGCCATTCATCGTCCATGGGAGCTGGTGATGCCGGACCATTGCAGGTAGGCGTGGTCAAGGTTATTGACCCCCGGCTGGCGGTGCTGGACGGTATGTACCACCCAAAGAAGATCATTCATCCGGAGATCAAGTACTGGGACCTGCCGCCCCTCGACCGTGAAGCAGCGTCCGCGAATCAGGTACTAAGCGGCCGCCAACGGAACATCCTGCAGGCCGCCGATGCTTTGCTGCTGGTAATCAGGGCTTTTGAAGACCCGGCACTGCTACACCCGCTGGAAACCGTAGACCCAGCTCGCGACGTTAAGTTGCTGCTGGACGAGTTGTCCCTGGCCGACCTGGAGGCCCTGGAAAAAGCAGAAGCGCGCCTAAGTGATGGCCTCAAAAAATCTAAGCCAGCAGAGAGACCAGCCATGATTCCGCTGCTGGAGACCGTACAGAAGGTCAAGGCCTTTTTGGAAGAGGGCATCCCCGTGAAATCTCAGACCCTGACGGCTTCTGAAACGACAGCGTTGGTTGATTTCCAACTGCTGACCGCCAAGCCAGTGATGATCGCGTTCAATGTTGGAGAAGATGACAAAGCTCCCACATTGGAGTCATTAGGCATCTCCAGCGAGGTGTCCGGCGGACTGGGCGAGGTTGGTCTCTGTGCCAAAATAGAAGAGGATCTGTCCCTGATGGAAGCGGACGAGGCTAAGGAGTTCCGAGAAGCCATGGGGCTGGATGAGCCTGCTGTAGAGCGGGTCAAGCAAGTCTGTTACAGCACCGTGGGTCTGGTGTCATTCCTGACGGTTGGCGAGGACGAATGTCGCGCCTGGCCGGTACCTGCCGGTATCGTGGCCCAGATGGCAGCCGGTACGATACACACCGATTTCACCCGCGGGTTCATCCGGGCGGAAGTGATTGCCTATGACGATTTGATTCGTTGCGGCAGCTTGGCTCAGGGGCGTAAGGAAGGCGTTCTCCGTTCCGAAGGAAAGACCTACGAGGTTAAGGACGGCGACGTTATTAACTTCCTGATTAATACCTAGTCGGTCTGTTTGTAGCGACTCATGAACGAGCAGCCAAGCCTACATATTCGCCAGTATCTGCCTGCGGACTTAGTTCCGGTGCAAGAGTTATTCGCCAACGGACTCATAGAGTCCTCGGGTGAAGCTGAGCGCGAAGTACGCCGCTACGTGGAAAACTCCCTGAAAGACGATATGGCCGACATACCAGCCCATTATCTATCCCAAGAGCGCGGTAATTTCTGGGTGGCAGAATCCGTGGGGACATCCGTCGGGACAATGGTTGGTAAAGGCGAAATAGTTGGGATAGTTGGAATCCAACAAATGGATGCAGTTGATGACGCTGAGCTGCGACGTATGAGCGTATCATCGTCAGCTCGTAGGCAAGGGATTGGACGCCGTTTGCTGGAGACCACTGAAGAGTTCTGCCGGGAAAAGGGTTACCACCGCATTTGTCTTTCAACTGTAGATCTTCTGGCTCCGGCTTTAGAGATGTACCGGAAATATGGCTACACTACGGTGAAAGAAGAACCATTGGGAGAGCCGCCTCACCGCTCAATAATTGTTCATTACCTGGTCAAGGAATTGGCGTAAAAATAACCGGAAAATAACTGGCTTCTGGTTTTACAACGACTTGGCGTAAAGCAAAAAGAAAGGCCCCTCCCGTTAACGGGAGGGGCCTTTCTTTTTGCTTTACGGGTTCGCCATCTCAGTTATTACCGAGCTTTGGTGTACTCGAAGGCAGCTGCAGTCCGTACTTCACTCCAGTCTGTGGGTTCCCATCCATCGATGGACAACCGTTTGCCAATCGGCCATACGGCGTCATGGGTATAGAGTGCGGATGCCATTGCATTGTCAAAAATCCAGTTATAGACCTTAACATTTTTGTCCCACGCAACTTCGGGATCAACCTCAGAAGCCGCGTCACCTACGTTCTCGTCCAACCAAGGGTGGTGAGTGCCGTAGCTGAATGTGGACTTGGTCTGGTAGTTGGAAGCGCCGACGATCGGAGAAAGTCGTACTCCAACAGTGTGACACGTGGCACCCATGTAGTTCCTGGAAATCAATTCAGGACGTAGGGTGGCGTAAGGGATGTTCTGGAATTTAACTTCCAGGCCAATGGCTTCCCAATATTGGGAAACCGCTTCGCAGGCCTCAACCTCTGCAACCGCACCGCGGATGGAGGGGGTGAGTGTGATGGAGAAGCCATCCGGGAATCCGGCTTCAGTAATCATCTGCTTGGCCAGGTCTGGGTTATATTCGTAGACCCAATCAGGGTTGGCTCGGGCATCGTGGCCCATCCAGTCCCTGACGGACAAAGGCTTTCCAAATCCGGACAACAGGGTGTCCACGATGGTCTGCCGGTCAATGGCCATGTTCAACGCTTTCTTAACCTTAACAGCGTTGGCCCATTCTACGGAATCGGTGTCTAGGTTAGTAGATACCCAAGCGAGGTCGGTCTGTACTTGTGAGTACTCTTCGCCTTCCTTGTCAAGGCCATACAACTGTCCGTATAGGTTCAGACCAGCTTGTCCAGCATTGGGGAATCCCTTGACCATGGCTCCGTCTACGTCTTCAACGGTCGCGAGGGAATCAAATGCCATGTCAAAGCTGTCTAGGGTTCCGGTCTGGAACCCGGCGACCCGGGCAGACTCTTCAGGGATTGTCCAGTAAACCAGCTCCGCGAAGTGAGGAGTTTGGCGCCAGTGGTCCTCAACAGCGCTCATCTTCCAAGATACGCCGCTTTCGGAGCTTTCAATCTGCCAGGGACCGGTGGCGGCAATGTTTTTGCTGGCCACTTCGATACCGACCTCGTCAGACTGTTTCTTGCTGACAACCCAAGAGCTGGATCCGCCAGCGTTGCGCATGAATTCAAAGACCTGAGCGGGAACCCATGGCACTACAGTGTCAACCACCAGAGTGTAGTCGTCTACCACTTCGGAGCCACCGTCTTCGTGGTTGAAGTAGTCGCCGATGATGCCAGCGCGGGCGTGTTTGGCGCCTGCATTCCACTGGATGTAGGAGTAGAGGACAT
>JAPKDE010000088.1 GCA_028822675.1 Dehalococcoidia bacterium
CAGCGCCCTTCGACAGGTTCAGGTCGAGCGGGTATTTAAGATCTCTGAGTGCCACCGATCCTCGACGGTTGGTTTTACCCCTGCAGCGCGGGTTACAAACCCGCCCCTACAAATCTCGCCCCTCGAGTGTGACGAAATGCTGGGTAACACGCTAAAGTCCCTTGATCTCCAGGGTTGTGACTTCCCCTGATTCAATATCGGCGACGCGGATGGCGTGGTTGTTGGTGTCGGCGATGTACATCTTGCCGTTGGCGAAACTGATGCCGCTGGGTTCAGAGAACTGCGCTTCCAGGGCTGGGCCGTCAATGTGGCCTGCTGAGCCGGTGCCCAACACCGTGAATGCGCTGCGTGTCACCGGCAAAACCCGTTTGATCTTGTGGTTATAGGTGTCTGTGATGTACAGGACGCTGTCGTAGTGGGTGATGCCAATAGGGTGTTGCAGGCGCACATGATGATCTGAGCCGTCAGCGTCGCCAAACACGAACAAGTCCAGACCGATTATCGTCCGCACGTTGCCATTAGGATCAATGTCCGCCGAACGTATTGAACTGGTCTCGCTGTCGGCAAAATAGAGCTTCACGCCATCAGTTGTTAGGCCGCAGGGTTGGGCTAGCTGCGCGGAAGCCAGAGGTCCGTCAGTGATAGCCTCGCCGCCGTTGCCGGCAAATGGCCCAACCAGGCCATCTTTTGAGCCCAACGACCATAGTTGATGTATCCCGGCCATGGCGATGTAGACGGTCTCGTTGTGATAGACCAGGTCGAAAGGCGAACATAGCTCACTGCTCCGCCCTGGCCGTCTTCCGTCTCTGGTGTGACCCTGCTCACCATTCCCTGCGATGGTCGTCACCGTACCTGCAGCCAAGTCCACCTGACGTATGGCGTGGTTTTCCGTGTCGGCCACGTAGAGCGTCTCGCTATCTAATGCCAGCCCCTGTGGGTGATTGAAAGCAGACCCGGCCAGTTTTCCGTCCGTGAGCGCCTCTTCGCCGCTGCCAATTACCTGTTTGAGTGTGCCATTAAGCGCAGTAACAACGATACGGTTGTGGTTGGTGTCCGCGATAAACAGCCGGTCTGACGGGCCATCAGCCAGCACTTTACCGGGGAAGCTGAGGGTGGTGTCTGCCGATGGTTGGAAGGTGGCCGGGAGAGGCGTGCGGTCGATCAGTTCTTTGGCGTCAAACTCAGTCACAATCTGGCTAATCAGGCCATCAAACGACTCAAAGGACATCTCCCCTTCATGCTTGCCCATGACGTTGCCCTGCGGGTCTATAAACATGAGTGTGGGCCAAGCCCGGCAGGAGTATTGCTGCCACACCTGAAACTGACCGTCGTTGATCACCGGGTGTTCAAGTTGGTAGCGGCGGACGGCGTTGTGCAGGTTTCCGGAGTCCTTCTCATTTGGGAATTTGGCAGAGTGGACGCCAATCACTACCAGTTCTTTGGCGTACTTCTTTTCCAGTCTCCGCAACTGCGGAAAGATATGGGCGCAGTTGATTCAACAGTAGGTCCAGAAATCCAGAATCACGATCTTGCCCCGGAGTTGTTCCATGGTCAGCGGACGGTCGGTATTGACCCATTCCAGGGAATCTGGAAACTCTGGTGCGGCCAACTGGCCGGAAAAAGAATGGCTGCTCATGGCATCTCCGGTATATTCAACCGGCCGGCGTCTCTAATAGGAAACGCCGGCCGAAATACGTCAATCGATCTAGCCAATCGTTCTAAATTTAGTGGGTTAACTGGTTGAACCGGGTGCCGGTTCAAAGGCCAGGGTGGCGTAGCGCATGAAGATAGTGCCAACCGGTGCGCCGAGAGGAGCATTGGCCACCAAAACCGCGATGGTGTGCTCAGTTCCGGGGACTGCCGGATCTTCAATCAAGATGCGTTTGGGTGTGTTGTTACCGGTTACCACCCACTTGTCACGGTCAATCTTGCTGTCAACGTAGACCTCTCCGTAGTTGTCCACGTTGGTCTCAAACCAGACGCGGCCACCAGCGGTCTTTTCGCCCTTGACCTCTGCTGGGATGGTGATCTTGACGCGGTACCAAGCGAAGGTAAAGCCAACGGAATGACGCTCTTGGATATCTGCGTTCTTCTGCCAGGCGGAGTCGTCGTAGTCGGCCAGGCGAGCGGGACTATCTCCCATCTCGGCAACCAGGCCTTGATTTGGCTCGCCGGGGACCATGCCGGGGGCGAATCTCCAACCGTCGGATTTAGCGACTGCCAGGTCGGCTGCTAGTTCCAAGTCCAATGATACTCGGGGCATAGTTACTCCTAAAGTTTTTGCCTAAATTTATTAATCAATCTAGCTGCAGGCGGGTTCGTCGTTGCCTGCGGCCCGTTTAAGACCCAAATGCTTATCGAAGAAATCCAGGGTCCGTGGCCATGACATCTCGGCCGCCGCCCTCTGGTAACGGGCCGGACTGGCTGGGTTCATGAAGGCGTGACCAGCCCCCGGATAGGTGTAGAACTGATGCGGGATACTGTTGGCGCTTAGTTTTTTGTCTAGAATCAGCATGTCGTCCTGGGATGGGTTCTCATCAACCTCGCCAAAGTGGAACAACACTGGGCACTTCATCCCGGATGTCGCGGCCAACGGAGCCTCGGTTGCACTACCCCACGGCACTAGAATGTTGCCACCGTAATAGGGCACAGCGGCCTTGAATGCAGAATTTGTGGCGGCGGCCAACCAAGTTACACGACCGCCCATGCAGAACCCGGTGACGCCGATGCGGTCTGAATCGATCGACGAGTGGCCGACCAAAAAATCTACTGTGGCATTGATGTCGTCCATTATCTGTGGGTCGTCCAGCTGGTCACGTTTGGACTTGCCGGTGCTCTCCACCATCTCGTCGGTGATGCGGTGAAACAGGTCAGGGGCCACGGCCGCATAGCCTGCTGTGGCCAGCTTGTTGGTCATGTCCTGCATGAATTTATCTACGCCTGGGGCGTGATGGGCCAAAACCACTGCGGGGAAAGGGCCATCGCCGTCGGGCACGCTGGTATAGACATCCATTTCTGACCCGTTGACCTGTATTTTTTCCCAAAAATACGGCATACAACCCCTCACTAATTGAATATTGTTTCAGTGCCCCGCAAAAGACTAAAACCAGCCACCTCCCCGGCAGTGGGGGAGGGCTAGGGTGGGGCTTATCTACTCAGCCAGCCAACTAAGACCTTACTGCTCAGCTCTACTTCAGATGCTTGTTAAAGAAATCAATCGTCCGAGGCCAAGCCGCTGCTGCCGCTGCCTCGTGATAACGATCCGGGTTGGTGTAGTCCATGAACGCGTGACCCGCGCCGTCATAGGAGTGGAACTGAAAGTCCTTACCCAGGCGTGTCAACTCAGCATCGTATTTATCTCGGTCATCTAAGGATGGGTTGCCGTCAGTTGCTCCAAAGTGGAACAGCATTGGGCAATTAATATCATTGGCCATAGAGTACGGAGTCTCTCCCGATCCCCAGTTGCCCTGGATGTTGCCGCCGTAGAAGGGCACGGTGCACTTGAAGATGGGGTTGGTGGCCGCCATCAGCCAGGCGATGCGTCCGCCCATGCAGAACCCAGTTACGCCGATGCGGTCGTTATCGATGGCCGTGTTAGCGGTCAGGAAATCTACTGCCGCGTTCATGTCGGCGATGATGTCCGGGTCTTGCAGGTGGCCCAAACGATCGAGACGGGGCCCGTCCATGATTTCTTGGGAGAAACGGTGGAACAGGTCTGGCACCACGGCTACGAAACCGGCTTCGGCCAACTGGTCGGCCATCTTCCGGTCAAAGTCGTCCAGCCCTCCTATGTGGAAGGCAATCACCACTGCCGGATGAGGACCAGGACCATCAGGTAGCGCGGCGTACATGTCCATTTCGCTGCCGCCAACGGTCAGCTTATCTGTAAAACTAGGCATGATAGATCACCTTATTAAACTCGTTTGGAAGTATGTCTAAACTGCAGTTGGTCTTGGATTTGCGAGTTCTACCAGAATCCGAACGCAGTCGGCTCGGATCGTTAAATCAGACCGTCGGCCCTAACCGCCGCCATGGTCTCTTTGAACGCCTCCAAGGTCTTATCAATGTCCTGCTCAGAGTGCATGCCAGATACTAAGAAAGTCTCCCGGCTCATGATGTCTACTCCCCGGTTTTGTAGGCCGCGTTTCATGGCCGTAACTGCGGGAGAGCCGTTGGTCTCGGCAATCTTGTCGTGGGACATGGTGCAGATTTCACGGTCGCAATCGCAGTCTGCCAGTATAACGTGGATCATGGAGGCGATTCCGTGGGCATGGCCAGGAATTTCCAGCGAACCCAATGCTTCGTTGATGCCGTTCTTCAGTCTGGCTGCCATGGCATCAGCTTGTTGATTGATCGGTTGCGACGCAATCATCTCCAATGCGACAGCGCCAGCCGCGGCGGAAAGCGGGTTTCCGTTGAAAGTGCCTGGATGGTAAACGCGGTGATTGTTGTCCCAGTCGGGTTCATTACGGTGGGCGATCATGTCTATGATGTCTGCCTTGCCGCCCACTGCGCCACCGGGAAGACCGCCTGCAACGATCTTGGCCATGGTTGTGAGATCTGGCCTGACACCGTAGCGTTCTTGGACTCCGCCAGGTCCGGCCCTGAAACCAGTTACAACCTCGTCAAAAATCAGAATCACGCCGGTTTGGGCAGTGAGTTCTCGCAGTCCTTTGAGGTAACTGGGAGCGTCAAAGGGTAGCTGGCCAAAGTGAGCGCCGGTCGGTTCGAGGATGATTGCGGCAACGTCTGGATCGCGTTTGATGGCATCTTCTGCCGCGTCGAGGTCGCCGGCCGGGACCACGATCATGGTCCCCCAGGTTGCATCCGGTATGCCTGGCGCGGAGCGGTCAGAGCCGACCATGGCGTAGTCATGCCAGCCGTGGAAGTGATCCTGAAGTTTTATGACCTTGGTCTTGCCGGTATAGGCACGGGCCAGACGCATGGCCATCAGAGTGGCTTCTGTTCCCGAGCTGTGGAAGCGGAGTTTCTCAATGGAAGGCATCAGCGCCTTTATGGCCTTGGCCCAGCGGATCTCGTCGTCAGTGGAAGCGCCTAGGTGAGTGCCTTTAAGTATCTGCTTGGATACAGCCTCGGCGATGGCCGGGTGGGAATGGCCCAGCAGCAGAGCTCCGTGGCCCGATACGTAATCGATGTACTCCGTGCCGTCTACATCCCATTTCTTGGAGCCCTCGCCGTGTGTCATATAAAGAGGAAAGGGCTGGGCGTAGCGGGTGTCATGGGTTACACCGCCCGGAAATATCTTGCTGGCCTCGATGTATCGTTGGGCTGAACCTGGGTGCTTGGCGATGTAATCCTCAAGTATCGTTGCCATCAAGTCTCCTTCCAATCCGAAAATGCTTTACAGAATTTACGCTTCCAATTTTACGCCGTGAGGGAACCAATACAGAGGCGTATTGTATCTCGTGCATCCGGCTTGCGCCACGATTTGAGAAACAAAAAAGGGGCGTCCCGGTTTAACGGGACACCCCTTTTTAAAAGCCGGTTATACGAGTGCTTAGTCGTCTGCGGGTGCAGCGATTGGAGCCTCGTCGGCGGGTTCAACGCGGACATTGGGAATCCACTCCAGCCAGCTTGGCAAGAACCAGTTCCATTTACCCAGTAGGGTCATGGATGTCGGGACCATTACGCAACGGACGATGGTTGCATCCAGCAGAATGGCCAGACCCAAGCCGAAGCACATTTGCTGTAGACCGATGAGTGAACCGGTGAAGAATCCCCAGAACACAGCAACCATGATCAGCGCTGCTCCGGTGATCAACCTACCGGTGGAACGTATTCCAAATGCCACTGCTTCGTTAGTGCCCCCGGACTGGTCGTAATGCTCCCGAATTCGGGACAGCAAGAAGCTAATTCCCAAGACGAATGGGAAGACGATCTTCGCTGACTCAGATGAGATGTTGAAGAACTCAATGTTAAAAGCGGACTCGTCCGTGACATAGATTTCAGTATCTGTGCCGGCGAAAGCCTCTTCCACGTAGGATTCATTCAGCCTGGTCACCGCGGCGATGGAGAATTCTCCAGAAGTATCCCCAGCCACTGGCACCGCCAGGATGGCGAGAGTACCCGCGTCGGACACCTCTAATTCCCTAGGCTCTCCAAAGGCACCTTCGACATCCTCAGCCAGTAGTACTTTCAGACGTTCGATGCCGGCTTGTACCGGCGCTGAGCTGATATCGCCTCTAATCACTATCTCAGCCGGCGTTACCTCACCAAAGGAGAACTTCTCGTCCAGGACGAGGAATGCCTGCTTAGATTCCAGTTCGTCTGGATAAGTTGAGATACCGGCAAACCCGGTGTTGATGTTGAAGAACGGGATGATTAGAGCGATGGGCAACCCACCAGTCAATAACAAACTGATAATTGGCTGTGCCATTACCATTCGGACTAGTTTGTCCCAGAACCCTTCTTTGCGGTCGGGTTGGAATTCAACTTGTCCCTTGCCAATAAATGGAATTTGCAGGGAATTGACCTTGTCGCCGATGATTCCCAAAATCGCTGGTAGAAGAGTCATGGCGGCAGCCATTGCGCTCAGCACAACGAAAATAGCTCCCAAGCCGATTGATATGAAAATGTTGAACGGTATCAACAACATGCCGACCAGGGCGAGCACAACGGTTATTCCACTGAATACCACGGCCCTACCGGCTGTTGCTCCGGCCTTGCCAATGGCATCAATCTTGTCCAATCCCCGTCCGCGTTCCTCCCGATATCGAGAGACCACAAATAGGGAGTAGTCGATTCCTACAGCAAGTCCGATTATCGTGATGATAATGTTGGTCACAAAGAGTGATAGCTCAAAGAATGTTCCAACTAAAGCGGAGATACCGATGGCCACGATAATTGACACTATGGCCATTACCAGCGGCACCAATGCGGCTGCAATGGCCCCCAGCACTACAGTTAATATGATGAGGGCAATGGGAACCCCCATCGCCTCGCCCTTTTCCAGGTCCTCTTGGCTCAGTTCTCGGTTGTCTAAGCCAATGGTCGCCTGTCCAGTTACCTTGATTACAAAGTTACCTGTTTCAGTTGCTGCATACTCGTGGACTACATCAACCACAGCTTCTATATTGTCTGCGTTTTGGTCGAAATCACCCGCCATAATTAAAGTGATGAGGGTGGAACCACGATCTTCTGATACCAGGAAAGGCAGACTGTTGCTGTAGAAATTGCCCAGCGATTCCGGGCGGATAATGTCCGGTCCCAATTCGGCGATTTCGGCCGTCAAAGTTTCGAACGCCACTTGGTATTCAGGGTCTTCAACGGTGTATTTCGTTGACTCGAAAACCACAATTTCATTGGTGCCGATAGGGCCTCTAATCTCATTTTCAATGAGGTCGATGCCCACTTTAACCTCAGAATCATTGGTAAAAACGAACTTGGTGGTTAATCCATATTCTAGGAAAGATGCGATGAAAAACATACAAGCTGCGGGTACTACGAACCAAATGCCCACCACTCGCCAAGGGTGACTAGCGCTTGATCTCGCTAGATTTTACGTGGATAGATTCAATGCCATGGGTTGTTTCCTCCCGCCGAATTGTTCCCGAACTATATGACTCCGGATTAAGCGACGTCTGCCGCTTTCTGGTATATCCCTTGAAACATCGCACGCATGACTTTGCCGCACGCTGCGATATCTAATGTGGAATCTAAAGATTTGTGTAACATCAGGCCGTGGAACGTGCCCATGATGGCGCAAGCCACAACCTTGGCAGATAATTCATCGTGACACTCGCCATCCTGCTGCGCCTGTTCGATGAGATCTGAAATGGCCTGCCCCAAAGTGTTAAAGATTGCCGTCAGTAGCGCTTCCCTAACTTCATCACTGCGCATGGCCTCAGACCATGACTGGATGTTCATCATGCCAAACTCAAGGAAGGCGTCGCTGCTCATCATATCCAAACCGTGGTCAATGATGATTCCAACAGTCTCTAGCGGAGCTAACCCCTGCGATTTGGCAACTTGTATCATCTCCATGATGCCTTCTTGGCATCCCGAGCAGGTTGCGGCGATGATGTGATCCTTGCTGGGAAAATACCGATAGACTGCGCCGGGACTTAAACCGGCCTCTTTGCAGATGTCCTGGATACTCGTCTGGTGAAACCCCTGCCGGGCAAAACAAGCCCTGGCCGCGTCTAATATCTGTTGGCGGCGGGCTGCTATGTGGGCTTCACTTACTTTTGGCATTTGGCACTTATATAAAACGACTATTCGTTTTTAAAAGCGAACAGCCGTTCATTGATCTACCTCTTCACATCGCGTGTCAACTTCAGATGACAGCATCCTTGAGACCGGTGGTGGCTGTCTGTAAGAAATTGGTTAGAATCTCATGAAACTGACCGGCTGACCAACGTCGCCAACCGAAGTAAAATAAGACGACCCGCCTGAAAATAACCTAGGCAAGTAAAGTACCACTCGAGGTCTTGGCTCTTGCGGCATATCATCCACGCTGATCTAGACGCCTTCTACGCTGCCGTTGAGCAGCTAGACAACCCGGATCTGGCTGGCAAGCCAGTGCTGGTTGGTGGACGCCCGGAGAATAGAGGCGTGGTGGCCACTGCGTCCTACGAAGCACGGGTGTTCGGAGTGCACTCGGCCATGCCAATGAAGACCGCCGTGTACCGCTGCCCCAAAGGAATCATAGTCTCGCCCAGATTTGGTCGTTATAAGGAAAAATCGGGCGAGGTAATGACCATCTTCCGGGACTTAACAGACTTGGTGGAACCCCTATCCATGGACGAGGCCTATCTGGATATAACGGCGGTTGTCGAAGCGGGCCAAAAACCCTTGGCGATAGCTTTAGATCTCAAGGCCCGTGTGTTTGAAGAGACCGGTTTGGTTGTCTCCGTTGGAGTTGGCACCTGCAAGACCGTTGCCAAGATTGGTTCAGACTTGGACAAACCAGACGGACTGGTGGTGGTCCAACCCGGAGACGAAACCGAATTCCTAGCACCTTTGGCCGTGAACAAGCTCTGGGGTATCGGCCCCAAGACCGCAGAACGGCTGAACAAAGAGGGTATTGAGACAATCGGCGATCTGGCAGACCAACCCTTGGCCTGGTTCGCCAAGATGTTTGGCAAACGGGCCAACAACGTCCGTGACAAGGCTAAGGGAATGGACGATGACGCTGTCCAGATCCATAGCGCCACCAAATCTATTTCTTCTGAAACGACCTTTACCAATGACGTTGGTGGGGAAGAAGAACTGCGCGACGTTGTGGAACGAAAAGCCGTTGGAGTGGCCCATCAACTGGAACGCAACAATCTGAAGGGTCGCACGGTCAAGCTGAAGCTGCGGCTATCAGATTTCACCACGTTCACTCGCCAGGTCACTTTGCCTTACCACACCGACGCCGAAGAGCCGATTAAAGAGGCAGCCTGGGGGTTGCTGGAAGCAGAGCTGGAGCCGGGCAGAACTTTCCGTCTGATTGGTGTTGGTATGGCCAATTTTGAGGACGAGTCTGAAGAAGAACTGCCGTCCGAGGAAACAGAACGACAACTCCCGCTATTCACAGACGACGGACTCCCTATCGAAATAACGGAAGAAAGTTAGCCTGCAGACCGGAAGCGACGCTTAACGGAACAAATCCTTCTCTGAGCCACGCAAGATGCGTTGGATGCTGGCGCCTTCCAAGGTTTCATAATCGTAGCCACGGATGATGCTCACCGGCACTCCGGCTACTTTTCCGCCAACCAGTTCACCTGCTGCGGCCAATTCGTCGGCCACTGCAATCTCTGTGGTGAACATCTCGTGGCCAAAACTGTCCATCTGCCCCACGTAGCTGTGGATGGGGTCTATCCCAGCAACACCAATGGCGATGTCTGC
>JAPKDE010000089.1 GCA_028822675.1 Dehalococcoidia bacterium
GGGCGTCGTCGCTGATATCCGTCTTCGGCTTGATCAAGTCTTCACAGACCATGATTCCGCCGTCTTTCAAAACGCGGTAGGCCTCTTTCAGCACGCTCTCTTTGTCCGGCACGTGGTAGATGACAGCCTGGCTCCAAAGATGGGTGAAAGTTCCGTCTTCGAACGGAAGTTCAGCAGCCGATGCCTTCTCAAAAGTCAGCTTGTCTTGGGCTGACTGGCCGAGACGCAATCGGGCCGACTTGGCGTTGTCCACGCGGACACCGCTAAGATCGATGCCCGTAACCTCGCAACCACGGTCATTGTTCAGCCAGATTGCAGTGGTGCCGTTGCCGCAGCCCAGGTCCAATACGTTGGAACTGGAATTGATGCGACTTTTGTCCACCATCATGTCGTTCAGGTTGGAACAAGCCTTTAGGAAATCGTCTCCGGTGTTGTCGTCAAAGACACCCCAGTGAACGCTGCCTTCTTCGTCCCAGACCGAACGATAGATTTCGTCCTGGCCGTCGTAATAAGTTTCTGTTTCTTGCTCAGTGAACTTGCTGGACATTCTTGGCGCCCTCCAAGTACTCGACGAACTTATTTTCTTCGTCGACAAGGATCATTTGAGGGTCGATCGGCTCGTCTGTTACGTCAAATGACATAATGATGAGGCAGTTGCCCTTGGCGCTCAAACGGGCAGCGGCGCCCTGTACTGAGCAGACACCAGATCCGCGTTCGCCGGCGATGGCATAGGTCTCAAAGCGATTGCCATTCGTTACGTCGCAGATTAGAACTTTTTCAAAGTTCCAAAGGTCGATTTTGTCCATTAGGTCTTCGTCAATCAGGATGCTACCTATGTAGTCTGGGTTGGCGTCGGTCACCCAAGCTCGGTGAATCTTGCCCCTTAGTACGTTTCGCATGGTTTCTCCTTATTCTTGCCGCTTATTGCAGATTATTTCTAGTTACAACCCGCGGTTACCGGGAAAGATGTCGTGTTTTTTTACCGCAAGTCTCTATATCGGTGAACGATTACTGAAAGAAATGAGTCGCCAAATACGCTGGCGAGTCTAAGAGAAGAGGATTGGCGAGGCTATGCGGTTGGAGGTGCGGGTTATGGACCGAAGGGAACTGCGTGCTTTTTGCGGGAGCGAATCTCAGCGGGGAAAAGAGAAGTCATATTTAGGGAGCGGATTCCCGTTTTCCCTATTATGGACGGCTCTTTGGGAGAGCTGTAAGTATAATTAAACATTTTCTCTACCGGTTTGGTTGACGTTGTGAAAACGGCACTTTTGCTCTGTTCTGAGACCTGACCGCAAGGCTTGGCAGGCGTTTCGGGGAGTGTACCAGCGGGTTTCGGGAGGGTCAAGTTTTGATCATAGATCGTTTTACGCGTACGAGTGCTTAAAAACGACGGGTGAGTCCTGCATTCGTAACGATGCCGAGATAATGTTGCAAAATCGCAAAATGACGAACTTAGCCCGTAATTTTTAGACTGTTGAATACGATTGATGGCACTTCCAGGGGTGAATAAGCCCCCGAAATTAACATAAATCTAAAAGGGTGGCTCGTCTCCAACAGGCTCTGCACCCACGACTGCGGGAACATCAGAGGCTACGTAAACCGGAATCTGAGGCTCTTCCACCGCAACAGGCGTTGCTTCAGCAGCCATCTCAGGCTCTGGCACCGATTCTGTCTGGATTTCTTGTGTCGCACTTACAGCAGGCGGCGAGGCTGCTTCAAGGGGCATGGTGGTGACCGGCTTTTCCTCAGGCTGTTCCATGCCAAGGCCTAATTCCTGGTGAACCGCAACCGTGTCTGGGCCCAGGATCTCTTCTAGGCGGCCGTGTAGCGCCTCGCAATAACCGGTGCTGACCACCGGGAGGTCCATGCGGACCAACCTTTCTCCGGTGCGGATGTCCAGGTTAACTCGGTCTCGGCCGGGGTATTCCAAAAGAACGCCAATGACTTCTCTCAGTAGGTGGGCATCTCGGCTGGGATCATCCGACTCTGTAACTGCCAAGCGGACCACCTTTTGCGGATCCGCTGGAATGTCATAGTTTGTGGTCATTAGTGCCTTCTTTTCTCTAATGTTGGTGTCCGCTGCTTTCTTTGCATTCCCGTTGCCGTTGTCATTCCCATTGCCACTACCATTATTCTTTTTCGCGTAACCGTTGCCGTTCCCGTCGCCGTCGCCATTACTGTTTTTATATCCGTTCCACTGTTTAGCCGGCGCTGGTGGCGGCAACGTGGGATTATCCGGGTCAAACTCAATTGCGCTATCACAGGCCAGTGACATCTGGTCGGCACGGAACCGCAATCGGCCGGTTACTAGAACCAATCGACCGTCCTGCCAGACCTCTGCGGTGCGGATCAGTGTGTCTGGCCAGACCAGAATCTCTAGAATGCCGCCCATAATTTCCAGGTTCACTATGAAGAAGCGTTTGCCTTCCTTAGTGCTCCGTTCAATCACCGTGGAGATGAAACCCAATACGCTGATGGATTGGCCAGATAACTCTTCAGTGATCTGGTCCAGGGAGTTGTACACGCCCTCAATGTTCAGCGCGGCCAGGGCAATTAGAGGGTTGTGGGACAGGGTCATTCCCAGCAACTCCCGTTCCCAAGCGGCCTTTTCCTGATCGGAAACGTCGGGCGCATCAAGGGTAATTCCGCTCATCCCAGCGGTCTCGGAAACGGCTTCGTTTCCTTCAAACATGCTAGTCTGACCCGACTCTCGGGTGCGCGCTTCTCTCTGTGCGGTGGCCGCTATCTGGTCTAAGGCCTGAATCACCGCGCCACGTGAGGCTAGACTGTCGAATGCTCCGGCCTTGGCCAGGGCCTCCAGCGTGCGGCGGTTAAGCCCAATAGCCCCCGCTCTGCGGCTGAAATCGTCGATAGACTTATAGGGGCCGTTCTCTTTCCGGTCGGCCACCAAAGGTCTTACAGCGCCCTCTCCCACCGTCTTGATGGCGGCCAGCCCGATTCGTAGACCCGGGCCGCCCAGGGTCATTCCATCGGGACCGTCAGAGCGCTGGTCATGGGTCTCATGGTCAATACAGAAGTACTCTTCCGATCGGTTGATGTTTGGCAACAGAATCGGGATTTTTAGTCGGAAACACTCATTCATGGAGCCCAGCGTCTTCTCCGGGTTGTCCAACCGGGAGTTTAGGACCGCAGCCATGTATTCAACCGGATAATGGTTCTTGAAATAGGCTGTCCAGTAGGAAATCATCGCGTAACTGACACTGTGGGCCTTGTTGAAGGCATAGCCAGCAAACGGCTCAATCAGGTCAAATATCTCACCAGCAATGGTTTGGTCGTAGCCCTTGCCCACGGCTCCACTGACGAAGTTAACCCGTTCTTCAGCCATGAGTGACGCAATCTTCTTACCCATGGCTTTCCGCACGATATCGGCTGCTCCCAGCGAGTAGCCGGCGAACTGCTGCAGGATCAGCAAAACCTGGTCCTGGTAGACGATGACACCGTAGGTCTCTTTCAGCAGGTCTTCTAGGCTGGGATCGGGGAACGATATCGGCTTTCGGCCATGTTTGGCATCGATGAACGTCTCGATGTTTTCCATAGGGCCCGGGCGGTAGAGAGCGATCATCGCCGCAATGTCGCCCAGGTTGGAGGGCTTCAAGGCTTTGATGTAACGCTGCATTCCAGCGCTTTCAAGCTGGAACAGGTCGTTGGTGTCGCCTGACGACAGCAGGTCGTAGGTTGTTTTGTCATCCAGTGCGATGGTCTGGAGGTCTATCTCCACACCCCGGCTTTCTTTCACCAGTTTTACGACTCGGTCAAGGATGGTCAGGTTGGTTAGCCCCAGAAAATCCATCTTCAGGAGGCCCAGGTGGGCCACCGGTTCCATGGAGTACTGGGTCATTAATACTGGGCTGTTTTCGTCGCCTTTAGCCGGCCTTTGCAGCGGAACAGTCTCGGTGAGTGGCTCATCTGCAATAAGTACGCCCGCGGCATGGGTGCTTACGTGGTGGACGATGCCCTCTAAGCCTTGGGCATTTTTCACCAGTTTATTTACGGCTGGTTCTTGCTCGTAGGCTGTTTTGAGCTCTGGGCTAACCCGTAGGGCATCCTCCAGAGTCCTGGCCTTTAGGGGAACCATCTTGGCAATGCGGTCCACGTCTCCGTAGCCCATGCCCAGCGCCCGGCCCACGTCACGCAAGGCTGCCTTGGCACCCAAGGTTCCAAACGTGATGATCTGGGCCACACGGTCATTGCCGTAGCGGTCAATCACATAGTGAAGGACTTCATCCCGGCGGTCGTCCTGGAAGTCCAGGTCAATATCGGGCATCTCTTTACGTTCCAAGTTTAGGAAGCGCTCAAAGACCAGCCGGTACTCCATTGGATCCACGTCGGTGATGCCCAGGGTGTACAGGGCCACACTAGCGGCAGCAGAACCACGGACGCCGTAGAGGATATTGCTCTTGCGGACAAAGTCAATGATGTCCCAGACTACGAGGAAATAGTTGGCGAACTGGGTGTGTCGGATTACGTCCAACTCGTATTTGAGTCTGTCTCTGTCTGCGGCTGTTGGGTGGGGGTAACGACGCTTGAAACCCTCTTCGCACAACTGGGCTAGGTAATCGTCTGCGGGCATGTTGTTCGGGGTTGGGTATTTGGGCAGGTGAGTCTGGCCAAAGTCCAACTCCACGTTGCACATATCAGAGACCAGTTGGGTGTTCTCCAGCGCCGGCATAAAGTCTGGGAATAGTTGGGCCATTTCCGCTGGGCTCTTGATGTAGTACGAATCATCCTCCATACGGAGGCGTTTTTCGTCGTTGATATTGGTGCTGGTCTGGATACAGATATAGATATCTTGTAGCGGTGACTCCACCTTATTTACATAATGGGCGTCATTGGTGACGATTAGAGGCAGGTCCAGTTTTTTGCCCATGGCGATCAAGCCTTCGTTGATCTTGGGCAAATTGGGGACGTGCTCGTGGCGTTGAATTTCTAGGAAGTAACCGTCGCCGAACCGTTCTTTGTACCAACCGGCGGCCTTTGCTGCCTCGGCGTCGTTGCCATCTGCGAGCAGGCGGGGCACCTCTGCTGACGGACACGCAGAAAGAACTGCTAGACCCTGACCAAATTCTTCCAGAAGGCCTTTGTCGATTCGGGGTCGGTAATGGAATCCGTCCACGTGGGCCTTGGTGACCAACTGCATCAGGTTGCGGTATCCGGTATTATCCCGGGCAAGCAAGACTAGATGGTTGGGGCTGCGCTCTGAGGGGTCTTTATCGAAGCGGCTGTTGCGGGCTACGTAGACCTCGCAGCCGATGATTGGTTTGATGCCAACGTCTTTACATGCCGAGTAGAAGTCGACCACGCCGTAGAAGGTGCCGTGGTCAGTTATGGCCAGGGATTCCATCCCTAGCTCTTTAGTGCGAGCCACCAGGTTGGGTATTCGGCTGATGCCGTCCAACATGCTGTACTCGGTGTGAACGTGAAGGTGCGTAAACACTAAACCCGTCTTCCTCCCCACAAAATGCGGCCATACATTCCACAAAATGCCAAGGTGGGCTTACCTAAATAGGGTCTACCGGACCAAGAATACCCATCTACCTGGCAGTGGATATTATAAACCCTGTTTGCCCGGCGTAGACAAGGTTTTGCGGCGATTATTTTGCGGTTGATTTCCGGCTCTCGAGTGGTCGTCACTCACTGGAGTTATGGGTAGGTGTTTTGAGACGAGTTACGGGTTGGACCATAGCAAAAAAATGGCCAATCAGAACATACCATTTTCAGGTGTAGTCTGATCGGTCAATCAATGTCTGCCAGTTAATGGTGCCAATTGTCGGCAGTCGAGGGGTTAGGCTTCAACCTCTTCGGATGCAGCTTCTTTCTCGTTCGCAGCCTGTGGGGCGCTTACGTCTGCGTCGTCGGAGGTCGACTCCGTAGACGAGGCGGATGACGCCTTGTTGGTGATACGGCTGTCGCCCCAAGTGGCCGACTCGACGTAGTTTTTGAACTCGCGGGTTTCCCCACAAACCTGGCATAATCCGTTACTAACGGGGCCGTCGGCAGGCTGGATTACCCAGTGGTGACGGCATGTAGAAACGGCTGGTTCGTCGTTGGTTTCTTCAGTGGTTTCCGGTGCGATTGTAGTGCGTTGTGCCATGATATTTACCTCAGATTGATAGGGCTATTTTACCAGTTGGTGGTCGATTTCGTCAATGTGCTTTGTATCATTGTCGTATTAGTTCTGCATGATGGCCGTGATGCATAGCCGTAATGAGGCAAATTGTTAGAATTCGTCACCAGCTGTGTGAATTTAGTGTTTGGGAAGTTGAAATGAGTGCCTGTAACTAACCTTACGTATGGGAATGTTTGTTGGACTTACGGATTGGGCCGGTGGTCCTGTGGAGTTACTTTTTCGTACCCGTGTGTAATTGGCATTTACTAAGATGCGCGCGTTCTTCTTTGGTTTCGAGTACATGAGAATTGATTTGTGCAATAGAGAAAATATGCCCTATTTAGATTCTCCGATAGGGCGGAATTACGGTCAAGCCGGTTTTGTCAGAAGTACGGATTACAGACGCAAATGGCCTGTTGCCCCACTCATACGATAAGTTTCAAAGATAATAAACCATGAGACCGGATGAGA
Organism: Dehalococcoidia bacterium; assembly: GCA_028822675.1. The sequence continues at coordinate 6,599 of JAPKDE010000089.1, forward strand.
AGCTTCGTCGTCTATTTGACCCAGTTAAGCGTGCTTGACGATTTCTTCCGTGGCCATTCGAGTTACGCCCCATCCAGCCAACCAGGCTGAGTGACGACCGTCACCGCCAGCAACGATAATCACCAAGTCTTCAGATGACCGGACAATGGGCACCAGCGTCTCCGGGTCGCTCTGGTCAACCCAACTTGGCCAGTTGCGGTTGCCGTAATGGGCCCGGTCCATCAAGATCCTCAGCGGCATCCGTGCGTTCTGGTAGATGAATTCTTGGACGTCGGACTTGGAGAGGCCTGACGCGGCGATCTCCTCGGCGTGTTCCGGACAAATGACCACCACGATTTGGGCGCCGGTTCCGATCTGATAGTAGTTGGATATGCCAACGGCTTGCATGTTCCCAACAATCGTCTGTAGCACACCCAGTCCGGTCGGGGACGTTGATTCCATGACGGTGTAGACGCCTCTTACGGCAACCAACGTGACGGTGCTAGACCCTTCGGGGTAGCCCATCTGCACGTTTCGGGGCTCCCAGGGGCTGCGGGCTTCATTCTCGGCGAAGCAAAAGCTGTACCTGCCAGGAGTGGCCAGAGTTGCTTTGTCCATCTCCCCTGGCACCAGACCGCCCACGTTACGGATTACCAGCCGCAGAGCTCGGCCAATGGCGGCGTTTGATCTAGACCCAGGACCAAAGCAGGCGGCGTCGCCATTTATTTCCAACTCCGCTGCGATGGGGCCGTTGATAATCATGACCTGGGCAGCTCCGCCGGTGGTGGCAGCATTCCCGCCTAGATTGAAGTCTTGGCCCAACGACGCTTTCACTGCCGCAACCACAACTGGGAAGTATTCCGGTTTGCAGCCGGCCATCACAGCGTTGATGGCAATCTTCTCCAGTGTTGCCTGGGCGTTTCGCGGTTGCATGATTCCCAAAGACAATGAGGGCGCCCCGCCGTAGCCAGCCAGCATCTCTCGCACCAGGGGTTCCGTGGGCGGTACCACCGGTAACCCATCGGTCCAGCCCTGCTCCCAGCAGTAGTCCTGGATGGCCTGGAATGAATCTTTTACATCTACCCGTCTGGCGTTAAGGGAAACGGAACTCACGACACTGGACCTCTTTTGGAGAAGATTTGTTGGAACTCAGGAGACGATTCTCGGACTAGGAGCTTGCCAAGTCAAGATGGCTTCAAATAAAAAAGGGCCATTACGGCCCTTTTGTTTTTACTATTGAAATGTGTTTCTGGAGAGTTTTGGTTGGAATTATTTTCCGGTTAGAAGACCAACAATCTCAGGCGCAAAGTCATGAGCCATTTGCTGTACCTCAGGAATCGTGCGCGGGGCCAGCGGGCTGGGTAGCACCACTATACGTGCTCCCGGCATTCCCAGCGCAGTAGCCCTGGCGTGAGCAGCCCTGGTAAAGGTACTGGTGATGACGCTAACGGACGGTACGCCCTTGGACTCGGTTAACACTGTGTCGTGGAGACCCCACGCTGTGCAAGAGCCTCAATCGGCAATGGCGTGAATCACTACATCGCATTCATCAGACAGAGACTGGATCGTCTCATCGGCGCAAGGGGCGCTATAGGTGAACTTGGTGGCATATACCACCCTTGCCGCGCCGTACTCGTTGAGCAGTACTTCTTTTAGTTCACCCAAGAAGGCGTCGGCGTGATACTTACGGTTCTCCAGCAGGCCAACGACCTTTCCCTTGAGGTCGGGCAGATTGTCGCTAAGACCCAATTCCTCGGGTACATCCTCAGCGGTTGGATCAAGAATTTCTATCACGCCGGTAGCCTGTGCCATGTGCGCCTCCTTGGATAATCAACTCTAGGAGATATTAGCGGCTCATCTGGAAGAACTTGCCTTCGGTTTTAATCGAAGGGGCTATGACCATCTCAGCCTTGTGCAGATCGCGCAGGGTATAGGCGCCGCACATGCCCATAGCCACTCTCAGCGCACCCATGAAGTTCTGTGTGCCGTCGGTCTTGGAAGTCGGCCCGTAGAGGATCTCTTTAAGGGAGCCTTTGGTGCCAACGGAGATTCTAGTGCCCCTTGGTAGTTCAGGGTGGGGATTGGCCATGCCCCAGTTGAACCCGCGTCCCGGAGCCTCATTAGCCTGGGCAAACGGGGTGCCCAGCATGACGCCGTCTGCGCCACTGACCATGGCCTTGCAGATGTCGCCTCCGGTGCGGAACCCGCCATCGGTGATGACCGATACGTAGCGCCCAGTCCGGCGGAAGTAATCTTCCCTGGCTGCGGCACACTGAAGAGTGGCTGTAACCTGAGGGACGCCAACGCCAACCACTTCGCGGGTGGTACAGGCAGCACCGGGGCCAACGCCAACCAACAGGCCGTCGATCCCGGTTTCCATCAATTCTAATGCCACTTCATAGGTGACGCAGTTGCCCACGATGACAGGAACCTTCAGGGCATCAATGAGTTCGGAAAAAACCAGGCCACGGTAGCTGTTGGACATATGCCGGGCAGTGGTCACAGTGGACTGAACCACAATCATGTCGGCTCCGGCCTCGACGGCCGCAGGGGACATGAGTTTGGTGTTCTGAGGGGTGAAGGAGACGGCGCAGGTTGCTCCGGAGTTCTTGATCTCACGGACGCGCTGGCCAATCAATTCTTCTTTGATGGGTTCGGAGTAGACCTTTTGGAGGAAGCTCGTGACTTCATCCTGAGGACAGGAGATAATCTCTTCCAGCACTGAATAAGGGTCTTCGTATCTGGTGTAGAGACCCTCAGCGTTTAGGACGCCCAGGCCACCCATCTCATGCATGTAGCTGGCGAATCCCGGAGAAACCGCGCCATCCATGGCAGAGGCCATGATGGGAATCTCAAATGACAAGTTGCCAATGTTCATCTTGGTTGAGGTCAATTCGGGGTTAATCGTGACCTGACCGGGTACGATTGCTACTTCGTCAAAACCGTAAGAACGCTCAAGTTGTTTGAATAGCCTTTTCCCCATCCCTGCGCACCTCTTCCATTACCGATTCTTTGGTTGATTTAATCAGTTCATCGAGTTAAAAGTCAACCGGGTTTTATGTTAGATGGACGCGCGCAGATACTGGGATAGAAACCGGAATATAAAGAAGCAAGAATCCCAGGAGTAAAATCAGACTGGAACCAATTCTGAATTGGAAGGCGATTTAGACTGATTTGCCCTTGCGGGGTTGTGATAAATGGTGCATACTAATCGAGTTGATGTATCTCCTGGTGGTTCTAGCGAAGCGGCCCCACCCGTTCCCATCCCGA
>JAPKDE010000090.1 GCA_028822675.1 Dehalococcoidia bacterium
GCTGCGCTATGATAGGGCAGAGCATGATTAACATAAAGTCGGGCGCTCGGATGCGCCTGTCGGGAACCTTGGCGGCGCTATTCCTGCTGCTCTTCATACTGTTCGCCTCGTCATTGATCGAGCAGATACCCATTGCCGCGCTGGTGGGTGTGATGTTCGTGGTGGTGGTGGGGACGTTCTCCTGGTCCAGCCTGCGTATCATCCGCAAGGTTCCGCTGTCCGACGCTGTAGTCATGGTCATTGTGTCTGCGGTTACCGTGGTGACCGACCTGGCCATCGCCGTGGTGGTTGGTGTGATTGTGTCCGCTCTGGTATTTGCTTGGAAGACGGCCCGGCACATATATGTAGACGCCGGAGTCGGCACCACGCTGCATCACAAGGTGTATAACCTGCACGGACAACTTTGCTTTGCCTCGGTCAGCACTTTCCGAGACCTATTCGAACCGGCGGCTGATCCGGCTGAGGTCGTCATCAACTTTGCCAACTCCAGGGTCTGGGACCACTCAGGTATGGAGGCCATCGTAGACCTGGCCCAGCGCTACGACCGCGCGGGAACCCGGTTGCACTTGCTGAACCTGAGTGATAGCTGCGAAGACATGCTCCACAAGGCCAACGTGATTGCCCCTCGCGACGACACATCCGAAGACTCCAGCTACCGAGTCACGGTTTCAGACCTGGGTGCCACTGACTAATCATCAAGCCCTGTTGTCGAATGAATAACCAAAAGGCCCTCGGTTTGCCCGAGGGCCTTTTTGATTGGCCTAGGTTTACCAATCAACGAACCAACCCGTTCATGTATCATGATGCCCTGAATCAATTCAACAGGCCAACAGGAACAAATCAACAAAAAATGACCACGCCAGAAACCACAGCAAAAATACTCGAGTCTGAAGTTGATGCCGTTAAGGGGTACCTCGCCGGGTTGTTGGAATCCGACTTGCAGAAACCCAGCGCCTGTGAGAATTGGTCGGTGGCCGACGTGATGGCGCATCTGGCAGGGCAGGACCATGCGTTGGTCATTAGGAGAGGCCTGGAAGGCGATTACTCACCGCCTGAGGGCGCACCAGCAGTGGCGAACCACAATGAAGACGAGTTTGCCCAGCGTATCTTCAACCGGGCGTTGGCCACCAAAGAGCAGCACGGCGGAGGGCTGACCGACTATCTGATACAGCGACTGGAAGAAGTGGTTGAGGTATTTAATAGCGTTGGCCGCCAAGACTGGGAGAAGCTGTGTTACTGGCCCCCCGGACCCGAGCAGGTGCAGACGCTACTCAGCCAACGCGTTGCCGAACTGACCATGCACACCTGGGATATCAGGTCCATGCTTGATGACCAATACCACCTGTCTGATGACGCAGTCTCCGTGTTGATTGACGGCGTTGACCGGGCGGTGCGGCGAGCGTTTCGCCCCGACCCTTCAATCAACACGCCAATCACCCACCGGTTTGTCATTGAAGGACCATCAGCGACCAAGAAGGACATTGTGATTGGGTTTGCCGGCGCAGAAATCGGCCCCGCGGGTAGCGAAGAACCCGACGTTACCTTTGAGTGTGACGGCGAGTCCTATGTGCTGATAATGTACGGTCGCCTAAAGATCGCCGACGCCCTAGCCCACGGCCAGTTGTACTTTGACGGCAACCCCGCGTTGGCTGTTGGCTTTGGACGTCGGTTCGTCGGCGGCTAGCCTACGATAATGAAAAATGATTCCATGATGGTATTTGATTAATCAGCGGGCGATGCTTCTGGCACTGGATCGGTATCCTCTTCCATTGGGTCTATTTGGGGTAGCCACTCCAGCCAGCCCGGCAGGTACCAGTTCCACCGGCCCAGCAATTTCATGGTTGCTGGCAGCAGTATCACGCGGATTACTGTGGCGTCGATGAACACTGCCACTGCCAGGCCCAGTCCAAACTGCTGCAGCCCCAGCACCCGGCTGGTGGCAAACGCGGCAAACACGCCGACCATCACCGCCGCCGCGCTGGTAATCTGACCAGCCGTAAGACGGATGCCGGTGGCCACCGCCCGTTCGTTCTCGCCGTGCTTGTCATACTCCTCTTTGATCCGGTTGAGCAGCAGCATGTGGTAGTCCATGGACAGCCCAAATAGGATGCCAAACAGGAACAGCGGCAGCCAGGTCTCAATTATTCCAGTTTCCTCCGAGCCGAGGATGCCAATTCCCCAACCCCACTGAAAGACCATCACCAGGACACCGTAAACCGCGCCAACCGATAGCAGGTTCAGCGCCAACGCCTTGATGGGAATGATGATGGATCGGAACATCACCAACAGCAGCAAGAAGGACAACCCCAGGACGAAAGCAAACACGTAATAGGCCGAACTGAACATTCGGTCCCTGAAATCGATGCCCTCTGCCGTGTCTCCTGCAACGTAGACTCTGGCAAGAGTGCCTGAAAATATCTGGGGCACAATCTGCTCTCTGAGCAGCATCACCGCATCCTCTGACTCATCATCGTCAATGTTGCCGGCCAACGGCACGTTGATTCGCGTTAGGTTACCGGCGTCGTTGGTGATGGAGTCAAATGGCCCCAAGAATGCGGGGTCACCGTCCACCCGTTCTATCAGGGCTGCGACGGCAGCTTTGATCTCCGGGGAATTGACGTCCGGCGCGTCCACCACTACCTTGGCCGGGACGATTACGCTGCTGGAGAAATGGTCCTCCAGTAGTTCCAACGCTCGCTTGCCTTCCAGGGCGTCGGGTAGCGCATCGGCCCCGGCGTTGAACCCCAGGTTCATGGAGAACACCGGGATTGTCAGGGCGATCAGTGCCGCGATGGTCAGGCTGGCCAGTGGTAGCGGCCGCGCCAGTACCCAGCCGGTGATGACCGACCAGATGCCGCCCTGATCGGATTCTTTGCCCATGAAGGGTATGCGCAGTCGGTTGACGTTATCACCGACCAATGACAACAATCCGGGCAGCAACGTGAGCGAGGCCACCACCGCCACAAACACCACAATGATGGCGCCCAAGGCCATGGAAATAAAGGTAAAGTCTCTGGTTAGCATGAGCCCGCCCAAGGACAATATGACGGTCACCCCGGCGTAGAAGACGGCCCTGCCAGTGGTGTTGGCGGCCACGGTAATGGCGTCGATCTTTGCCCGGCCTGCCGTGCGCTCCGTGCGGTAGCGGCTGATGATGAACAGGGAATAATCGATGCCCACAGCTAGGCCCATTAGGAGGACCATTTCTGCGTACAGTTCGACCAGCGGGTAGACCTGGCTGACCAACGAGGCGATGCCAATGGCGGTGAAGATGGAGCCAAGGGCCATGATCAACGGTATGATCGCGGCCACCAAAGCCCGAAAAGCCAGGATCAAGATGACCAGGCCAATGACCAGAGAATAAATCATGATTCGGCTGAAATCTTCGTCCAAGATCTCATCCAATTCGTCTTCAATCACCCGTAAGCTGATTACCCCTATCTCAAAACCGGCAGTATCCTTGGAGGCCTGTTTTACGGTTTCGAGAAACGGCTCAACGTCGATATTACCGGTCGAATCTTGGGGGTTCTGTAGCAGGACACTGCCCAATACTGCGTGGCCATCGTCTGCAAATAGGCTTGGGTCTGGAGCGTCGTAGTAGCTGAAGGCGTTCAGTACCTGAGGGATTTCTCTAATGGTCGCCATCACAGAACTGACGGCGTCTTTGAATAATTGGTCATTGGCATCTAGAGATGGGTTGCTGAAGATGATGCCTTCGCGTCTGGTGTGTGCCGCGCTCTCAGCGTCCGCACTTGGAGAGGGAGCAAACCGTTCACCCATTAGTTTTGAGCCTTTGCCAGACTCGCCGACACCACCGCCATCATCGTCGCGGATTTCTGCACCGATCATGGAGATTGATAGTACCGCCAGTACGATGGCAATCACCGATGCCAAAAGGATCAACCAGTGGTGAACGGCGCTCCAACGGGCGATGCGCGCGGTGAATGAAAGGCCGGAAGTAGTACTGCTCATGATTCCGGGTGTCTCCTAATTACGACCCTGCCGGATTTGGCTGGTCTCTCTAATGCGATAGACAATAGTAAACATCGTAACACCCGAATTTGTTAGCTGGCAGCATCACTGGAATGAGAATCCCGTCTGAGGAATAGATTCAGCTTGTGGGCTGATTATAGGTGCCGCGGGGGACATTTCGGTGCGGCCGACAAAAATACGGGATACACACTACGCCCGGCGACTTTACGAATTAATCCTGAGAAGTGGATGTTTCTAGAGGGGGTTGCGGGGGGGCGGGGGTTGAGGACAGTGAGACGTTCTGCCGGCCAGAGCATTTGCAGCGAGTTCTAGACTGCTTGGACCGCTGCCCTCAGGTCCTCAAAGCCAAGGTTACCCGAATGCAGCTTGCCGCCAATCTTAAAGGATGGCGTCCTTACTATGCCGTCGGCGATTGCCGCCCCGTGTTGGGCCAGCACCAGCTTGTGGTAGCTGCCTGACTCTAGTTGGGGCCACATCTCTTCCCAGTCTATGCCGGCGGCGATGGAGAGCCGGCGGATTGAGTAGAGGTTCCCTAGGTCAGTGCCCATATTCCAGTACTCTTTGGAAGCCTCAGCGAAGAACAATCGGTCCAGGCCCCTTTCTTTGGCGTAGGCCGTTGCTGCGTGGATCGCCAGGGTACTGACGGACCGGTTGGATGCGGGTTCAGTATCCGAGCTGACGCCACCAAGAGCCGACCTATAAAGCGGTTGTCTCCGACCCGTCACCGGCGCATTGGATAGGTTGTTTGGCACGACGCTCTCTTCAGCGAAACCGGGTGAACCAGACCGGACTAAGAAGGGCCTGCGGTCAATCTCAAGCTCGATCGATAACGCCAGGTCAGCGAGGCGGTTCAGCCCGATATAGGAATGGGGACAGGCGTAATCAAACCAAACGGTGATGGCTATTGGCGGCATACTAGGACTCTCAGCTCTGGCTCAATTCTTTGGCTTGTTTCAAGACTTTAACCAGGGCGTCCATGGAAAGCACGCCGGTGTTGGTGTTGCGTGGGCTGGGATGGTACGAGGCGACCATCATGGGTAATTCAGGCCCAAACCGGTAGACCTCACCGTGTAGGAATTTACCCCGCACTCGCTCTTGGGCCATGTCGCTTAGTGTTTGCAGAGCAGCCCGGAATGCTATGTGGCCCAGCGCCATAATGACCTTCAAATTTGGCAGCGTCTTCAGTTCTTTGACCAAGTAAGGTAGGCAGGTACGCTGTTCCTCGGGCGTTGGTTTGTCGCCAGGGGGGACGCACCGCACCGCGGCGCCAATATAGACGCCGTTGAGGATCAGCCCGTCATCACGGTGTTCTGATGTTGGTTGGTTGGCCAAGCCGGCTTCGTACATGGCGGCCGTCAAGAACGACGCGGAAGGGTCGCCAGTGAACACCCGTCCCGTCCGGTTTCCGCCGTGGGCGGCCGGTGCCAGGCCAAGCAAAACCAATGGCGCGTCTGGGTCGCCAAAGCTGGGTACGGGTTTGGCCCAGTAGTCCCATTCTTTGTAAGAAGCGCGCTTCTCTTTGCCGATCTTCTCCCGCCAGTCAACCAAGCGAGTGCACATTCGACAGGCCACAATTTCTTCAGTGAGGGCTGCCAACTGTTTTATATGACTATCTGCCACTAAATAACCCCGTGATATTTTTAGGCATTTGATCGGCCTGATATGGGTAGTCCCGGTGCTATACTCCGGCCCATGACAGCCGTATCTCTACTGCTCGTTCTTCTGTCTGCCGTTGCCCATGCATCTTGGAACCTGCTGCTGAAGCGGGCGGGCGACCCGCAAATATTCGCCTGGTTGTTGTTGGTCGTCGCCAGCATCTTGCTGGCCCCACTCGGTATTGCGCTGCTCTGGTCAAATTCCGTGGGATTCCCAGGACTATGGTTCGTCTTAGCTACGGTAGGCCTTCATGTCTGTTACTTCAACCTGCTGGCCAGGGCTTATGCCCAAGGAGACCTTTCTTTGGTTTATCCCGTGGCCAGGGGCATGGGGCCAATGCTGGTTCCGGTGTTGGCCGTTATCTTTTTGGACGAGATTGTCGAGCCCACGGCAATCGCCGGAATCGTTGCCATCATCGGCGGGATATACACAATCTCATGGTGGGGCAATTTCAATCAAGTTCTACGAAGCCCTCTGCTCTTCCTCAGATCAGCCGGAATGCGTTACGCAGTGCTCACCGGACTGACCATAGCCGCCTATTCCATCGTTGATAAAGAGGGAGTCAGCCATATCCAGCCGCTACTCTACATGTATTTTTTGAGTATCGGTACTGCCGTGATACTGGCACCGTACATCCTGGCCAACAAAGGTATCTCCGCAGTCAAAGCGGAGTGGCACGCCAACGCATTACCCATCACAGTGGCCGGATTGCTGACGTTCGCTGCTTACGGGCTGGTTCTGACTGCTTTTTCGCTTTCGCGTGTCAGCTACGTGGCACCAGCCAGAGAGGTCGGCATAGTGATTGGCGTCTTGATGGGCATCTTCTTACTTAAAGAACCATTTGGACGCGGAAGATTGCTTGGATCGGGGTTAATCGTCGGCGGGTTGGTTCTAATCGCCTTCTCAGGTTGATGTCAAATCGCAAGCTATTTGGTCTGACCCCTCCAGACATAATGTATAATACCCGGAGCCTAAATCAGCCCGTGTTTTTGATTGGGCCACCCGTTGGGTCTGGCCGCTAATTAGGGCAAATCAGCAAAGCAAATAAGAGGGATTTGATGATTAACCAGGAACGCTTGGTCAACGCATTCTGCGAGCTTGTGAAGATCGATAGCCCGTCCGACGAAGAAGAGGACGTGGCCAGGCATTTGACTGACCGCCTGATTGGACTGGGCTTTAGCGTTGCCAGAGACGCCCACGGCAACGTTATCGCATCCGAAGACGGTGATAACCCACTGATGCTCTCGGCCCACATGGACACCGTGGATCCGGGACGGAGCATCAAGCCCCAGGTGGACGGCGACATCATCCGTTCCGACGGTTCAACCATCCTCGGCGGCGACTGCAAGGCCGGGTTGGCAGCAATCTTTGAAGCGCTAGAGTCGGCCAAGGAAGACGGCACTCCCCGGCGGCCAGTGCAGGTGGTGCTGACCAGAGGTGAAGAGATTGGCTTGGTCGGCGCGGCCAACCTGGACTACTCCATGATCCACTGCAAAGAGGCCGTGGTCTTTGACGGCAACGGTCCGGTGAATACGATTACCGGCGCCAGTCCAACCTACATGAAGTTTGACGTGACAGTGACCGGTCGGGGTGCCCACGCGGGTGTTGAACCGGAGAAGGGGATCTCTGCCATTCGCATCGCCAGCGAAATCATCAATGACATGCCCAACGGTCGGCTGGACGAGGAGTCCACCTTCAACGTGGGCCTGATCTCCGGTGGCACCGTCCGGAACGCCGTTCCGGTGGAGGTCACCTTTGGTGGCGAGTTCCGCAGTCGCAACACCGAGACTGTGGACTTACTGGGACTCCAGGTGAAAGAGGCGTTGGACCGTGCTAGGGCCAAATACCAGGAAGCCACCATCAGGGAAGATCTGGAAATGATGTTCCAGATGTATACCCTAGACCCGGACGAGCCGGTGGTGCGGCTGGTTACCGACATGCTGAAGGATATGAAGCTGATACCAGACATCAAGCCCTCTGGCGGCGGCACCGACGCTAATGCCATGCGGCTAAACGGCATCGACTGCATCGTGGTCGGCATGGCTACCAATGACATGCACACTGTGAACGAGTACGTGGTGATTCCAGATCTGATGGCCACCGCCCGGCTGTGTCAGAGTGTGATGAGCCCCAATCAATAGGCCAGTAGGCTAATTAACAAGGAACCAATTAAGTGCCATCTTGATGCATTCGGGATGCCCTTACGAATTATTTGCGAATTATTAATGGAGGACAAACATGAACGGAGCAGAACTTAAGCAAACCCTAAAGTCAGGTGGTCGGGTATTCGGCACCATGATTTCCATCGCCAGAAACCCCAAGTGGATACCGATTCTGGACACCGTGGGTCTGGACTACGTGGTGATCGACACCGAGCACAATTACCGGAGTCGCGGCGAGTTGGGCGACTTCCTAATCATGATGAACACCACTGGAGTGGTACCCATCGTTCGAATTCCGATCCCTGACCCGCACTATGTGACCATGGCCATGGACGCCGGAGCCCAGGGCATCTTGGCTCCCTACTGCGAGACCGTGGAACAGGTGCGAGAGGTGGTTGCTGCCGCCAAGTGGCGTCCCCTAAAGGGTGAGGCCGCCGAGCGAGTGGTGCTGACCGGAGAGCACGTCAGCGATGCCACTCGGTCCTACCTGGAAGACCGCAACAAGAACAGTATCTGCATCATTGGAATCGAGAGCGAAGCTGCGGTGAACAACTTGGCGGCCATGCTTGAGGTTCAGGGCATCGACGGCATATTCGTCGGCCCCAACGACATGAGCATCTCCTTGGGCATCCCGGACCAGTACGACCAGAAGATCTACCAAGATGCGGTCAAGAAGGTCATCGACATGTCAGAAGCCAAAGGTATCGCCACCTTGGTGCACCAACAGACTCCTGACCTGTCCGAGTACTGGATCTCCCAAGGTGCAAGGTTCATCCTCCACGGCACCGACCGTCGTGCGCTGACCGAAGGTTTCAAATCAGACTTCGGCCAACTGAGGGACTTCGCCAAGAAACAATAAATTCTCTCTGGCTGCGAAAACAAAAGGGGCATCCCGATAACATCGGGATGCCCCTTTTTATTGGAAACACCTAGGTCGACCAGCGTTGGCGTAAGGGCAGGTTTTCTGCGCCCCCGGCCGTTCGCCTTAGTGGAGATTGGCCTACCCGCCCCTGCAGGTTGGGTCGAACCGTTCTAATCGCACCCGGCGCAACCGCGCGCCCCACCGTCATTCCTGCGAAGGCAGGAATCCACTGCGCCAACCAGTTATTGCCTTACGTCGGTGTGTGCGGCTTAACTATTAACCCGAGTGTTCCCCGATGAAGTCCAGCACCAGCTTGTTCCAGGCCTCTGACTGCTCCCAGAAGGCGGCGTGTCCGGCCTCCGGGACCACGCCAAAGCTAGAGCCGGGTATGTGGTCGGCCACGATCTTCATCATGGCCGGGGGCGAGAGTAGGTCTGCGCTGCCGGTCAGAATCAGCACCGGAGTCTTCACGGCTTCCAACCTGGCAAAAGTCATGGGGCTGCGGGCTGACTGACCCTGCTCCGGGGTGATCTCGTGGCGGCTGGCTTCTTCTATCTCCAGCCACTTGGCCACGCCATCAGGATTTGACACTCGGTAAGACGGCCCAACCTCCCTGAGCACTATGGGCAGGTTTGATATCTCTGGCGGTCGCAACCGTGTTTGTACTTCCATGTAAGACTCATCAGATACCCCGGTAAAGCTGCTGGACACACTTAGGCTAATCACCCGGTCCGGGTATTCCACCGTGTAATCCAGGCCAACAATCCCACCCAGCGCAGTGGCCACCAGGTGGAATCGCTTCAGGCCCATATGGTCGGCAAAAGCCTCTAAGTCGTCGGCGGCAGACCCCGGATCAGCCTTCTTGTCAGTTACTTCTGATTGGCCCCAGTTGCGGCGGTCGTAGGCCACGCAGCGGTACCCGGAGGCGATGAAGGCCGGTTCTTGGTTCACCCAGCAATCGGTGTTACCAGACGCCGCGTGGAGGAACACCACCGTTGTCCGTTTGTCGTCGTCCATGCCGGCGGTGTCGGTGAACCAGAGTCGTACTCCGGGAATTTCTGCGTAGGGCATCTAGTGGTTCCTCCAATCTGATTCTGTCTAATCGTAACCTGGTCGTAACCTGGTCGTAACCTGGTCGTAACCTGGTCGTAACCTGGTCGTAACCTGG
>JAPKDE010000004.1 GCA_028822675.1 Dehalococcoidia bacterium
TCCCTAGTACAGTGCTAGCGGAGTTTCCTTTGTACCAATTAACTATTTCTCCTTCAACCTTCGCATGGGGGATCTTTCTCAAAGATGATGGTATCGAATAAGCAGCCCACGGATTTTCGTAAAGGCAGAACGGAGCTTGAGTTATGGAGTTGGGTTGTAGTTCGTTGAATAGGATAATTGCGCTCAGATTAGTATTTTGTGAGGGACTCCATACGCGCTTGAGGTTTCGATTATCAGGAGAAGGTATGATTCGCGCAGAATCTTCGTGACCTGTATTTTCTGTATTACCAAACAATACGCTTAGGATTTCCGAGCGACTAACGCCAGATAAATCAAGAGAATTAATCGCTACAATCAAAGGCCTATCTAAATTCTTGTATCGCTGAGTTTTTTCCTGGATTCCCTCAATTATTGGCCTCTTGGAATCAACGAAATCGGCAATCACGGGAGGTAAAAATGGTCTAGAAACGGGATTTACTTTGACTCCCGGACCTAGCGCTACAGGCCTAAGAGTAATAATCCAGTTTCCTTGCTGGAATGACTTGGAAGGGCTTGTAAAATAATCATAGCGGTTCTCGTTAATAGTCTGAGGATCTAATTGGTCGATCCAGGATTGGAAAACCGCCCTGATTTCTTTTAAACGGGGATTGCTAGTCAGTTTGCCTCTGACCTGTGAATCCAACATAAAATCTGGAGAGTGAAGTTTATTCAGCTCATCGAATACGAGCTCTTCCCTAGTGCTATGTTTGAGACTTTGTGGATCAACCACCCTTGCCTCAAGATAGAATGGTTCTTCAGTAACGGATTGGGCGTGAAAATCTGGAGTATTACCGCCACCAATCAATGGATCTACTTCCACTTTGAAGCCCATTTTGATTAGGAGTTGATGTAAAAATAATTCGAAGAAGGCTCCTTGGTGGTCTTCATTTCGCTTACTTCTAAACCGTGAGATGAATGATTTTTTATTTTGAATGAAGTAGGACTCATACCAGGTTTCGAGAAGATTTCGAATTTCGTTTGCGTTCTTCCATGACAAACGATTTAAACCATCGGAAATAGATTCCGCATTTATCGCAGGTATTGGGTCTGTGCGAACAAAATGGTCGAAAAGTGGAGTCATATGATTTAACCTAGTTGAGATTTTAGGTTCGCTCTGGGTTATTTTACTGATTCCCTAACTTCTCAGGTCCCGACAGCACCTTTAGATGTTCGGAAGATTCTTGAAGTTGTTCAATCTGCGGAGACAAAGTCTACTTGTCACAATCTGGCTTTCCGTGGCGCAAAGCCCTAACCCAGGCAGCCGTACCTTCAGCAGTCGCCCATTCAGGAAAATCTTCCACAGAGAATATTCCTGCGGTCTTATCGAGAGCCTCTAATAGCGCTGCCTTCTTTTCTTCAGTCCATTCGGATTCTTCCATCATCTACCTTCCCAACTCCCGCAACCCCGCCAGCACCTTGTCCGCAGTTACCGGCAAGTCTGTGATGCGGACTCCGATGGCGTGGAAGACGGCGTTGGCTATGGCGCCGGCTACTGGGATGTTGCTGCTTTCTCCGATGCCTTTGCTCTCGTAGGGGGCGGGGCCGGCGTCACCTTGGACCAAGATCGTCTCCATGGGCGGAACGTCGGCCGAGGTGGGTATCTTGTAGTCGCCGAAGCTTAGGGTCGAGATGTGGCCGTCCTCCAGTTCCAATTCTTCCATCAGTGCGTAACCTAAGCCCTGGATCAAGCCGCCTTCCACCTGTCCCTGGTGGTTCAGCGGGTTCAGGATGGCGCCGATGTCGTGGGCGGAGATAATCTTGTTGACGGTGATTTCGCCGGTTTCCGGGTCAACGTGTACCTCGGCGATCTGCGTACAAAAAGAGGTCAGGTCCGGGGCGTCGGGCGTTTGGTGGGCCTCGCCGGTCAGCGTTTCAGTGCCGGTGGCGGCGACAACTTCAGCGACGGTCACGCTACGTCCGGCCGCTACTAACAGTCCGTTCTGTAGAGATACCTGTTCTTCCGGTGCGTCCAGCAACGGCGAAGCTGCTTCCACTAGCTTCTCGCGCAAGTTCACAGCCGCGGCAACAACCGCCTTTCCCGCCGAGAGAGTGACCCGACTGCCGCCGGAGCCAGCGCTGAAGGGCATGTTTGCCGTTGTCTCCAGCACGATGTGTACATCGGACGTGTCAAGAGTCAGTTCCTCGGCCACCATCTGGCGCAGCACGGTGTGGGAGCCGGTGCCGGTGTCCCAGAAGGCCATATGAAGCTCTGGGTTGCCGTCTTCAGTGAGGCCGATCTTGGCGGCGAACTGGCCCGTCCCTTGCACTAAATCAGTCATGGCCATGCCGATACCGGTGTTGGCCGGCAGCGGCTGTCCAACGTTGGCCGCTTTTGCAGCAGCTTCTAATGTTTCTGACGCTTTTATTTGGGCCCAGTGGTGGCCGATAGGTGAGGCGTCGCCCTCGCGCATCACGTTTTTTAGTCTGAATGCATAGGCGTCCATGCCAAGTTCCTGGGCAATCATGTCCATGTGCGACTCAACGGCAAAGACCACTTGGGGTTTGGCCGGACTGCGCATGTGGCCGCGGGGGACGTTGTTGGTGTAGACGGTGTAGCTGTCAATCTTGGCGTGGGGCATCTTGTAGACACCGCACAGGTGGTCGGCGCCGCCCAGGTAAACTCTGGGTTTGAATGCCCCGTAAGCGCCGCTGTCGAATACCGCCCTGGCCTGGCGGGCGACAATCGTCCCGTCTTTCATCACCCCGGTCTTGATGGTCATCACCGCTGGGTGGCGCGGATTGCCGGCCATCAACTCCTGGATGTAGTCCATGACGATCTTTACGGGGCGGCCCGAGTGCTTGGACAGGTAGTAGCACAGCGGCACATCCATGAACGAGCCCTTGCCGCCAAAGTCGCCGCCGATGGCGGTGGGGTGGAGCACGATGTTTTCAGTTGGAACGCCCCAGGCAAGGGAGACTTGGTCCCGCAGCATGTAGGGGTCTTTGTTATTGGCCCAGACGTTCACCTGCCCCTGTTCATCTCCCTGTCCGTCCGCGGAAGGACTCGCATCGACCAAGCAAGCATGTGGTTCGATGTAGGCCTGGTGCATCAACTGGGCGTTGAAACTGTGCTCAAAGATCAGGTCTGAGTCTTTGAAGCCCTGCTCAATATCGCCCTTCTCCCAGGTCATATGGGCAAACGTGTTTCTAATCCCGGAGGGTGGTTGGGGCAGACCTTTGTAGGACTCCATCTCAGGATGGAGGTTTGGAGCCGACGGGTCCATTGCCTCTTCGGCGTCAAAGACCGCGTCCAGTTCTTCGTATTCTACTTCAATCAGTAGCAGGGCTTCGTCGCAGATGTCCCGGCTCTCGGCGGCGACAGCGGCCACTTTTTCGCCAACGAACCTGACAATGCCCTGGGCCAGTATCGGCATGTCCAACATCCGGCGACCAATCTTGGTCTCGGGGATGTCTTGGCCGGTGACCACCGCATGGACGCCAGGCAGGGCTTCAGCCTTGGATTTGTCGATGCTGACGATGCGGGCGTAGGGATATGGACTGCGGAGTATCTTGCCCCAGAGCATGCCGGGCAGCGACACATCAGCGGTGAAAACAGATTTTCCGGTGACCTTGTCCGGCCCCTCTCCCCTGGTGATGGACTGTCCGATGGCTGATTTGGTGGCCATATTTGACTCCGTAAAATTTTCGTGTGTGCTGGTTTTAGGGCAGTACCACGCCCGTGCCCCGTGGCAGGTCCCAAGCCTCTTCCTGAAGGCCGCGCAGGTAGTCTATTTGCCCGTGGTGGTTGTTCTTGTGGGTAATCAGGTGTCTGAGTGACCCCGCGCGGGTGTGTTCCGGGCGAGACAGGTCCGGTGGTTGGTCCAGGTCAGCATCTGACAGCCCGGAGACGTAGCTGGCCGACCGCTGGTGCACCGCATCGGCGTAGCCCACCAGGATCTCTAAAGACGGTATAGCCAGTTGTCGTAAGCCCATGCGATCGCCGGGGTCTGGGGCGGTGACCGGCTGGTCAAATTGCTCGTGCCAGCTTCCCGTGGCCCAAACGTCTTCGCCCAGGCTGCCAGTCTCGGTGATGCGGGTGTCTTCGTGGCGGGCCAGGTGCCACAGAATAAAGCCGATATTGTTGGCCGTGGGCGCCGGACGCCAGAGCAATTGGTCCTGGGTCAGGTCGTTACACGTGGCCACCAGCCTGAGGTGTACCTGGGCCAAGCAGTCTGAGATGAAATGAACGGCGTCCATAATTGTGCTCCATCGGCTAACAACTTTGGTTAATTGGAATGGCAACGGGATTGGCAATGGGATTATGCCATACACCGTGTTGACCATGCGTGCTCAGACACGGGCTAACGGCTTGAGGTAAGGGTCATTTTGGCCGACGATATTATCGGGTGTGGGGTAATACTGAACCGGGATTTCAACTTTGAGGCTTGGCAACAAAATTCAATTTAGGGCTGTGGTTAAAACCGCGCTTATAGTCACGCTTTTTGGACTTTTGTTGGCGGTGTTTTCCGGCACGGCTTCAGCCCAAGATAACGTTGTAATTGGCCGGGGATTCACCGGCGTTGTGAAGTCGGTCAGTCCCGCCAACAGGCTGATGGCCGTGGCGTCCAAGGGCAAGTTATTCCAACTTACTGTGACCGACGCCACCATAATCGATTCTCCCCCAGATATGAATGTTGGACTGGAAGGCCTACCGGCTGAGCTCGGCTTTAAGATTGCCGGAGTGGTTGACGCGCCAATCACCGACGAAAGCGGGTTTGTCCTCCCGGAAGTTCGAATAGCCTCGCGAATCACGCTCGTTCTAGAGCAGACCACCCGTTCCCACCGCCGGACGATTGCCGCAGACAAAGAGGAAGGACACCTGATTGCCGTGGACTCGGATGGTGGTAAGACGAACTTGGTTGGCAACGGGGATGACGTTCAAAAAGGCGAAGAACTCATCGTCTTGGTGCAGAAACTGGGCCGGAACGCGACCGCTGAAAAAGTCTTTGGGTTGATCAAGGCCAAGACTGTGAGTGACCGACTTGAACTTATGGCGAAAGCGGAATCTGACGACCTGGTCAAGTTCAGTATTCTGGCTGATTTACGAGACAAACGAGAGACCGCTCAGGAGGCTCGCCTCAATCAGACTGCCGACAATGTTGAAGCCGGTTTCAGCCAGTTTGTCCTGAGCAAGGTTGAAACTCTGCAAGAGGACCGAGTCGCCAGAGAAGAGATTAGGATCAACGACGGCATCATTGGCACGGGCGTATTTGAGTGCGCAGTGGGCATCCTGGGACGCCAGGTCACCAGTATTGGGGACCTGAACGCTGATGAGAAGAAGAAACTAACCGAGGCCTGCTTACAACCGCCCAAGCCTCCGGAACCCATTCCGGATTTGGCGCCGGTAATTACTATCACCTCCCCCGCAGACGGAGACTCTGTTTCGGCGAAGTCGGTTGTGACTATTACTGCCACGGCCCAAGACGATCTTGGCATCGAGTCGGTGACTTTCAATGTTGGCGGCACAGACCTTGCTCCCGTAACTGAAGCACCGTACCAGGTGGATGTGACAATCCCAGCCAAGATACGTTCCTTGGAGATCAAAGCCACAGCTAAAGACACCGGCGGCAACGAAGTCTCCAGGTCGACTACTTTGAAAGTCACCAAATCCACAGCACTGGGAGTGGTGATCACTAGCCCGGCGGCCAACGTCACCGAAATCAGCTCCGAAACTCGGGCGTCTCGTCCATCAACCGTCTCTGGCGCCAGCCGTGCCATCGCGGAAGGAGACACCATCGGAATCCGCGCTGAGGTCACCGGCCTGGGCGTGATCACCGTGATTTTCAGAGTAAATGGAGTCGAGCAGAACCCCATTTCGACCCCACCTTACGCCATGAAATATTTTGTGCCGTATACGTCTGTGGAGACAGCGCCGTCATTGAAAATCAGCGCCACTGCCACCAACACATTTGGTGGCTCGGAAATAGACCTGTTGAGCGCAGACATCGTACGGAACGTGACCACCGTCAACATCAAAATCGTTACGCCAACCGTTAATACCAAGGTTACGGCCGGAGACACCATAGTCATACGTGCCAAGACTGATAACGATTCCGATATGGCCTTTGCAACATTCTCAGTAGATGGGAAAGAAACGGTGACCACTACTCACCCCTTCACCCATACCTACGTTTTGCCAAGAAAGGCCAGCACCGTTGCGGCAGTCTCAAACGTCCCACCAAACGTGTTTGTTGGGGAGGCGAGACTGGATGGAATACTGGCCCCGGACGGGACCAAGGTGGTTGCTTGGATGGCCGGGTCGGACGCCTCAAAATTAGTGATCAAAGTGACTGCTACCGCCAATTCAGGTGAATCAGACACTGCATCACTGACGCTGCTGGTCTCCGGTTCCATCAATGTTGGCGAGACCACCGTGGTCAATGGCAATTACGTCCTGAACGCGTCGCAGCCCACGGGACAGAGTTTTTTGGGTGAACCAATAACGTTTGAGATCGGTGCCAAAGGCGCTGAGCAAACCGGTTTTTGGGAGCAGGGCGCCGCGACGATACTTAACTTAACGGCAGATTAGATGACGATAACCGATGCAATTTCAGAGTTTTAATGACGTACCAGGCCCAATTTACCGATATCGAAACTGTTAGTCAACAGCGGAATCGTCTCTTTAGAATCTTTTTTCGATAGTCTTTTGGCAATGAATCTACGTATAGTGCACCATTTAGCCACAATTGTGCCGTTTACAGAATATGTAAAGTCCGGCAATAAACCTGTCCTAGTGTTATTATGGTCTGTGGGGTAAAAACATTGAGTAATTTTCAGCACGACAACATTCGCAATCTGGCCATAATCGCGCATGTAGACCACGGTAAAACCACCCTGGTCGACGCTCTATTAAAGCAGGGGCAGGTCTTCCGCGCCAACCAAGAGGTTGGTGAGTTGATCATGGATAGCAACCCTCTGGAACGGGAGCGCGGCATCACGATTTTGGCCAAGAACGCTTCTGTGACCTATAACGGTGTCAGGATTAACATCATCGACACGCCCGGCCACGCCGACTTTAGCGGCGAGGTTGAACGGATCATGAATATGGCTGACGGCTGTCTACTACTGGTGGACGCTGTTGATGGCCCGATGCCTCAAACGACCTATGTTCTGCGACAGGCGCTGGATCAGAATGTTATTCCCATGGTGGTCATCAACAAGATAGACCGGCCTGAGTCTCGCGTTGCCGAAGTGCTTGAGATGGTTCAAGACCTGTTCTTGGAACTGGCCAACACTGCTGAGCAGCTGGAGTTCCCGGTTATTTACACTTCGGCTAAAGCAGGCTACGCCACCACCGACCCGAACGTGCCGGGCGAAGATATGTCGCCGCTTTTTGACGCCATAATAGAATCGGTCCCACCGCCAGAAGGAGACCCAGACGCTCCGATGCAGATGCTGGTGGCCGCACTTGCTTACGATAATTACCTGGGACAAGTTTCCTTGGGCCGTATCACTAGAGGCATGGTGAAGCTGCGCGACAACGTGGCCTTGCTGGGCCGGAATGACGCTATATCCACCCATCCCCTGGAGCGAATCTTCGTCTATCGTGGTATGGAGCGGGTGGAAGTTCCAGAAGCCAGTGCCGGAGACATTGTGGCCCTGACTGGCCCTGAAGGCGTTTCCATCGGCGATACGTTAGCGTCTGTGGAACAGCCGGAAGCCCTGCCATCCATTGAGATTGAAGAGCCAACGGTTCGGATGACCTTTGGTGTTAGCACCTCGCCGTTTATGGGGAAAGAGGGCGAGCACTGTACGTCTCGCAACCTCCGTGACCGCCTGTTCCGGGAACTGCGTACCAACGTCAGTCTTCAGGTTGAAACCACACCCAGCTCCGATGTGTTTGTGGTGGCCGGCCGCGGTGAGCTGCACCTTTCGATTCTGGTTGAGACCATGCGCCGTGAGCAGTTTGAGTTCCAGGTGTCACGTCCTGAGCCTGTTACCAAGATGGTCGATGGAAAGATACACGAGCCCTACGAAATCCTAAATATAAGCACCAACGAGGAATATGTTGGTCCGCTAACCGAGTATCTCTCAGGCCGGCTGGCTACACTCAGGGACATGCGCTACGACGAGAACGGCTACGTTCACCTGGAGTACAAGATCCCCACCCGCGGGCTAATCGGGTTCAACTCGTTCTTCCTACGCACTTGCCGAGGTGACGGGGTTAAAAGCAGCGTCTTTACTTCCTACGAGCCAATGGAAGGTCAGATAAAGGAACAGCCCGGTGGCGTATTAGTCGCCTCAGAGCGGGGCATGGCCGTGACCTATGGCCTGCTGAACGCCCAAGGACGCGGAGATACCTTCGTTGATCCCGGCACCCAGGTATATGAAGGCATGATCGTTGGCTCCCATCGTCGCGAAGGCGATATCGAGATCAACGTCTGCAAAGAGAAGAAACTCACCAACATGCGTTCATCCACGGCAGATGTTGCCAAACGCCTGAACGCCACCATCAACATGAGCCTGGAAGAGGCCTTGGAATTCATCTCTGATGATGAATTGCTAGAGGTCACACCCCAGAGCTACCGCCTTCGTAAGATGGCGCTCTCCGCGCTGGATCGAAAACGCGTCCGCCGAGGAGATGGTGTCCGCGCCAGAGACTAGTCTCTAAAACGGCAGGTCATCGGCATGGGTGATAACTGAGTTCATATATAGCGCCCCTAGTAATTGGGGCGCTATTTTCTGCACATTTTCGTGGGCTACTTTGGAGTTTGCCGCCAACGTAATCCCACTCGCGGTGCGTATAGCAGATTATCGGTATTTGGTACAATGGCGGCTGGGAAGCTGAGTGGGATATGATACCTTCTCAACTGAAGCCCCAACCTCGAGAAATAATCTGCTACGGAGAACGAGATGATCTACGAAGTACGCACCTATGATCTGAAGCCTAGAGCCATTGCTCAGGCGGAAGAAGCTTTTGCCGAGGCACTTCCTCACCGCGAGAAATACGGCCCAATCGCCGCCTTTTGGCACACTGAGATTGGCCCTTTGAACCAGATTATCCATGTTTGGGCCTACGAGAACTTGGCCGAGCGCGACAGCGTTCGTGCGGCAGCGGGGAAAGACCCGAACTGGCCGCCCAAAATCACCCCCGGCAATATCTTGAACATGAACTCTGAGATTTGGAACCCCGCCCCGTTCATGAAGCCGATGGGCGGCGACCAAGCCCTTGGCGGAATTTACGAGATGCGGACCTACACTTACGAGCCCGGTTCCATACCTGAGTTACTGAGTCGCTGGGAAAAGGCTCTGCCAGAACGGGAGAAATACTCCCCGCTAGCCGCCGGAATGTTCACCGAGTTTGGCGGTCTGAACCGGTGGATGCACATTTGGCCGTACAAAGACTTGGCCCAACGGGACGAGATTCGCGGTACCAAGATTGAGGGTTGGCCCTCCGGAGCTCCTGGCATGATCCGTCAAGAGAACAAGATCATGGCGCCGTCTAGCTTCTCGCCTATGCACTAGGCCTGAGCCACTCAAAAGTTCGCAGACCAAGAAAAGCCCAGTGAGACAGACCCATGGTTGTAAGACATCACATCTATAAAGTGGATCAACGGATGCAGGTCAAGATTCGAGACGGCGGTCTCCATAGGCCCCCATCAGAGGGGGCCAAGGGGTCTCTGGCTATTATTGCGCCACAGCTGTTTCAGGACTGGACCGGAACCTTCTTAGAACGCGAGCCTGATATTCCGCCGGAATATTACGTGACGGTGGATAATGGAGTGACTGAGACTATCTCTGAAGACTGGTTGGAGCCGGCCCCTTTCGACGCACCGCCGCCTCCGGAAGACTCCAAGCCATGGCCAACCTGACCTGTCATCAGTTTTATTAGTGAATTAAAAAGCAAAGAAAGACTCCCTGAATTAACCGGGAGTCTTTCTTTTTGCTTGTTTCCGGGCCAAGAAGCAGGAGGCCTATTTGGTGGTGACCGAGTCCAGCAATGATGTTGTTAAAGGACTATGTCCTCTAGATCGGACCAGCGAAACTAGTTGGTCTTGTTGTTCTGGAAAATGCGAGGTAGCGTGTTCAGAATAAGACCCGGCCATCGTCCGAACGGAGATGTGAATCCCGGTGTGTTGTGATTCTGGACCCCAAGGATTGGAACCACTTTCCACTATTATGTAGGGAGGCACGACGACGTCTACCGGAACGGTTATAGCTGTGGTTTCCGGTTCAGCCTCGGCGGGTTGTCCCCAAGGTGAAAAAGGCAAACCTGTTGTGTACGCCAACGCGCCAACAACAATCAAGGAAATCGAAAATGTATTCATGCGCCACATGGTTTCCCCAGTGTGATCCGTAACATGGCAATCGAGGTCAGTATTTACAGTTATGGCCATCAGGTAGTGTGATCAAGGTGTGAGTTCACGCGATTATTCGTATTTTCCGCCTAACTGTTGACATAAAAACCACTTTGAGCTACCTGTTTACGTTAGGTAACCACATAAACCCAAATAGTAGAAAACCTATATTATTGGCCGTAACACATCGTTTATAGCCAAAATTCGATTTCAATTCGTTAGAAGACCATCAATAGAGTGACGTTTCAGCAGGAGTACCAATCTCGGACGTAGGCCACCCTGAAATAAAACTACTTACTGATTCTTCCAGTTACTACGCAGAATCGCGTTTTGGTGGCACGATTTCCTCTGTTCCAAAATACTCCATCCTGGCCTGTGGGCGATAAGTATCGACATTGGGTGTAGGTCAGCAGACCATCTGGCCCTCGGGGCTGGCAGCAACGATTGCGTAGGCCAGAATTTGGCACGGGCCGAAGCAAGCACGATAGGCGCTGGCAACTCTGCTAATAGAATTGAAGTTTAAATAAATTACTGGATTGCGATATGACGCTTGATAATCAGACCCGCCGGCGGTCCACAAAGACTGGCCTGACCGCCCTAGACCGAGACCGCGTCTGCCCCGGCTATACCCTGTACGCACCTATGAACGGCCCAGGAGATGTGTACCTACTGAACCTGGACGGAGAAGAAGTGCACCATTGGTCGATGCCTGACCCGCCCGGCTTGTACGGCTATCTGCTGCCCAACGGCAATCTGTTCTACGGTGGCAAGCTCCGCGACAACGAGTGGGACCGGTTCACGTCTTGGAAGCGATTTAAGGGCGGGGTGATGATGGAGGTGGACTGGGACGGCAACAAGATTTGGGAGCACCGCGACAAAGACCACCACCATGACGCGCGGCGGACATCCTCCGGCGGGGCAATCTACCTGACGGTGGAGTTGGTGGCCCCGGACCTGGCGGCCAAGGTCAAAGGCGGAAACCCGATAACGGGCGAGAATGGCATGTGGGCTGATGTCATAGTAGAGGTGGATGGCTCCGGCAAGCGTATCTGGGAGTGGCATGCCGCTGAGCACCTGGATTTGGAACGGGACGTCATCACTTTCAATGACTCGCGAGACGAATGGAGCCACGGCAACACCGTGGTGCCCCTTGGCGATGACCGCGTGCTGTTCAGCTTCAGGAACATTTCAACTGTCGGGATAATCGACAAGGCTACTGGTGAGATAGTTTGGCGTCTTGGGGGTGAGGTGCTGGCCCAACAGCATGACCCTAGTTTGCTGGCCAACGGAAATATCCTGGTCTATGACAACGGATCGCACAGCGCCAACCACGCCTTGCCTTTCTCCCGTGTGGTGGAGGTTGACCCAAAAACGAACCGGGTGGTTTGGGAGTACTCTGACAACCCGGCCTATAACTTTTTCAGTCCCTACATCTCAGGCGCGCGCCGGTTGCCCAACGGCAACACGCTAATCACGGAGGGTATGTTTGGTCGCATGTTTCAGGTCACACCTGGAGGTGATGTGGTCTGGGAGTACATCAACCCCCATTACCACGAGGACTCGGAAGGCGCAGTTGTGAACCGAGTCTTCCGGGTTACTCACTACCTGCCGGAAGAAATCAGCCAGCTCCAGTAACGCCTACCTGCTAAGGTTTTCCTTTGACTGACTCATACATCTGGATGAAGTTAGCGACAGGAGTGCGGGCTATCGCCTCTCCGATTAGCTCAAGAGGTAGGTCATCAATGGTCTTGAACCGGATGCATGATTTACCCATGTTTAGTTTCTTGCCCGTGGCTTTGTAGCGGTCGACAAACCAGGTTTCATCATCCTGGGTTCCGTAGATGTTCATCAAATACACGGTCATGTAATTCTTCTGAGAAGCCAGGCCTGCGAACATCAACGGCAACTTGTTGTAAGTCTTCGGATAGGTCTCTAGAGGTATGACGTAAGAAATCATGCCCTGTTGGCAGATTGCTCAGAATCATGTCTCTGACGGCGTTGATGGCCACCTGTCTATCTTCAGGAAGTACTGCAAGATAGTCATTGGCTGTTTGTTGATTATTTGTCGTCATTAGACTTAACCTGCGGGATTTACTCGAAGTCTTTTCGATTTACCTGCGCACCGATCACTGCACCTACAACCAATCCGAGCCCGATCCATATGGGGCTTTTCGTTAAGGCAAAGAGAGCCAATCCGATGACGAGCCCGAAGGCAACGAACCTGCCGATGCTTTTCTGATTTTCTAGCAAGGTATCTGTTTACCTGCCAAGCAGCGCGGCGATGGTTGCACCGACGACTTTGTCCTCGCCTTCATTCAGGCCAAAGGCGTGGAGGACGATTCCAGTGTCACCCTCGCGGACACGCGTCCAGATGGGCGGGTCGCCCGCTTTCAGCTGATCCACAATCTCATGGCAGGAGATGCCGGTAATTGTGGCGTCGACCTCCAGGGTTACGCCGTAGGGCTGATGACCAATGATGTTGTCCATTATATCCACGGTAACGCCAGGGATGCCCTGTAGTGGGGCAAACATGTTTCGGCACTTGGCCTCGGTGTCGGCCAACCGATCCTCATGGTTCATGGTCATCCAGCGTCGGACGGCGGCCACAGCGCCAACCATCTCCTGCCGGTCTACCTTGTGAGGGCGGCCAACGCCCCTCACCCTCCGACCTTCATAACTGACGAAGGACTGCAGCGCCAGTTTGCGAATCATGTCCTCGCTGCCAAAGGCCAGGCCGGTGGACTGCGGCGAGCTCATGTACTTGGCGGCGGTGCATTGGAAATCGGCCCCCATCCGTACGTAGCTACCAAACAGGTTAAGCGGGTAGATCTGCCCGGCAGCGTCCACCAACACCGGCACACCTTTGGCGTGGGCAATCTCAATAGTGTCTTCCAGGGACAGCGCCTGGGGGTCAGGTTCTTGGATTACGGCGTAGTAGTGCACGGCCGCGGTGTTGGGGCCGATGGCGTTTTCTAAGTCCTCACGAGACGTTCCCTCTAAGCTGCCGAACTGAACCAACTTGGCCCCGGCCAGCTCCAGGCAACGGTCATACCAATAGCGTTGGCGAGCCTGGATCAGAATCTCATTCTTCATGCCAGTGGTGTCGGGCAGTTGCTGAATCTTGGCGTCGTCATCGCCGGCCATGCAGGCGGCGGTGGCTAAGGTGAGGGCCGAGCCTGCACCTGAGGTTATATACGCGGCTGGTACGTCGACCATCTTGGCGATGGCCTCGCCAGCCCGCTCTTCAAGCTCCATCAGGGGAACGTAAGCGCCGTTGGCCCGGTCCATGGCCTCTAAGACCTCTGGCGCTGGGGTTGATCCGCCCAGCATGGTTACGCTGCCGGTGGCGTTGATTACCGGCCTGGCACCCAGTTCTTTATAGATACTGCCCCAATCGTTGGTGCTCATTCTCTTCTCCAATCTTGTGCCTGATAGAGCCTGAAATGGTCTTGATTAGTTCGGGACTAGTCAGGAAGTATCGCGATGGCGTCAATCTCAATCTTGAGGTCCGGTGTGCCCAGAGCAGCGACCTGAACCTGGGTGCTGGCGGGGAATGCTCCGGCAAAGCGTTTGAGTCGGACCTCACCGGCGGCGGGGCCTTCTCGCAGGTCGGTGACAAAGCTGGTCACCTTGATTACATTGGCCAACGTAGCGCCGTTCTCGGCTAGGATGTGCTCAAATTTATCTAAGATAGCCTCGGTCTGGGCGGCAATGTCACCGGTGGCAGCATCGGTCCCTCCGGCGGTGCTACCGGCAATGAACAGCATGTTGCCAGAACGCACTGAGTGGTGAAAGGCTCCGGAAGGCTGGGACAATTTTGGGTAGTTCTTACGTTCAAAATCCATTTGCTACACCTCTGCGTCTAAAGTTTTAAGAATGGTGACGTATTCAAGGGCACGCCAAAGTTGAATCCCTAGGTTGAGCCCAGGGTCGGATAATTGTAACCCAGCCGCGACACAGCCCGGTATCCGTATCGGGCCGCGTTGAGCAATCTTGGGTTTTGGACGCATAATACATCATCATGAACCAGCCCACTCTCCCAGGCGATGGACCAAGGCAATGGATGCGATAGAGTCAAATATTCAGACACAGGGCCAGGACTTCAAAGAAAACGAAAAGCATCTGAAGTCGCTGACCGCCGAATTGACCGAGAATTTGCAGTCGGTACGCGAGCGCGGTGACACGGACGCGGCAAAACTCCACCTAAGCCGAGGCAAAATGCTGGTCCGCGACCGAGTGCAGGCCTTGCTAGACACAGGCACTCCGTTCTTGGAGTTCAGCCCGCTGGCCGGCTGGCAGATGTATGACGATGACAGCCCAGGCGGCGGTATCGTCACCGGCATTGGAATCATCCATGGGAAGCAGGTGGTGGTGGTGGCCAACGATGCCACCGTCAAAGGCGGCACCTACTACCCAATCACGGTGAAGAAGCACCTTCGGGCGCAGGAAATTGCCTTGGAAAACCGCCTGCCCTGCATCTACTTGGTAGACTCCGGCGGCGCATTCTTGCCGCTGCAGGCTGACGTTTTCCCCGACCGCGACCATTTTGGCCGCATCTTTTATAACCAGTCTCGGATGTCGGCGGAGAGCATTCCCCAATTGGCGGTGGTGATGGGCTCCTGCACGGCCGGTGGGGCTTATATCCCGGCCATGAGCGACGAAGTTGTGATTGTGCAAAACCAAGGGACCATCTTCCTGGCAGGCCCACCGCTGGTACGCGCGGCTACAGGCGAGGAGGTTGATGCCGAGACCCTGGGCGGAGCCGATGTGCACACCAGGCAGTCAGGTGTGGCTGACCATTATGCTATGGATGACGAACATGCGCTGATCATCGCCCGGAATATTGCCGAGAACTTTGTTTATTCGGGCAATCCTGAGTTGGAGGTGTTCGACCCTGAGCCGCCGCTCTACGACCCGGAGGAGATCTACGGTGTCATCCCCTCTGACACCAGGCGGCAGTATGACGTGCGAGAGGTCATCGCCCGCATTGTGGACGGCAGCCGTTTCCAGGAGTTCAAAGAGAACTATGGTGAGACTCTGGTCTGCGGGTTTGCTCGTATCTGGGGCTACCGTGTTGGCATCGTAGCCAGTAACGGAGTCTTATTTTCGGAGAGTGCCCTCAAAGGCACCCATTTCATCGAACTATGCGCCCATCGCCGCATCCCCTTGTTATTTCTGCAGAACATCACCGGGTTCATGGTGGGCCGGGAGTACGAAGCTGGTGGCATCGCCAAAGACGGGGCCAAGATGGTGATGGCCGTGACCAACGCAGCGGTCCCCAAGTTCACCGTCATAATTGGCAGCTCCTTTGGGGCCGGGAACTATGGCATGTGTGGCCGCGCCTACCAGCCCAGGTTCTTGTGGGCCTGGCCCAACTCCAGAATCTCCGTCATGGGCGGCCCCCAGGCGGCCGGTGTGTTGCTGTCTGTGCGTTCCGACCAAGCGGAGCGGCAGGGCAAGACTCTGACAGAACAAGAGATGGAAGATATTCAACGACCAATCATCGAGAAATACGAAGAGGAAGGCAGCCCTTATTACAGCACCGCCCGACTCTGGGACGACGGCATAATAGATCCCAAAGACACTCGTGACGTGGTTGGCCTGGGCCTTGCCGCAGCCATGAATGTTCCGATTCCCGAGTCTCGTTGGGGCGTTTTCCGGATGTGATGGGCA
Organism: Dehalococcoidia bacterium; assembly: GCA_028822675.1. The sequence goes on from JAPKDE010000004.1 coordinate 16,011, forward strand.
TGTTTTCTAAGATATTGGTCGCCAACCGGGGAGAGATAGCGGTCAGGGTTTTGCAGACACTGCAGGCAATGGGTATTGCCACGGTTGCGGTGTACTCGGACCCCGACGCCAACGCGCCCCACGCCGTCTTGGCGGACGAAGCCTATCCTCTTGGCGGTTCCACGGCCGAGGAAACGTACTTGGACCGTGGCAAGATTATCGAACTGGCGCTCAAATGTGGCGCGGAGGCGGTACACCCTGGCTACGGGTTCCTGGCAGAAAACCCAGCATTCAGCCGTGAATGTGCTGCAGCCGGGCTGGTATTTATCGGCCCCAGTCCTGAGACCATTGAGCTTCTGGGCGACAAGATACGCTCCAAAGATGCCGCCGTCGGTGCTGGTGTGCCAGTCGTCCCAAGCTCACCCATGTGGTTGCCCGGCGACTCCCCACCCGATGCTTTGGTAGCCGATATTGGCCTACCATTGCTGGTGAAGGCCGCAGCGGGCGGCGGTGGCCGTGGCATGCGAATCGTGGAACAGGCCGGTGACTTGGCCCAGGCGTTGGAGTCGGCCAGCCGCGAGGCAAGCTCGGGATTCGGTGACGGGCGGGTGTTCTTGGAGCGGTACATACCAGCAGCCCGGCACGTAGAATTCCAAGTGCTGGCGGATTCCTCCGGAAATACCTTGCACCTATTGGAGCGGGAATGCAGTGTGCAACGCCGCTACCAGAAGGTCATTGAAGAGACGCCTTCGCCAGCCTTAAATGACGAACTGAGACAATCCATGGCAGCCTCAGCGGTGGCCATGGCCCAGTCGGCGGGCTACACCAATGCCGGCACGGTGGAGTTCCTGGTAGACGCTCAGACCGGCGAGTACTATTTCCTTGAGATGAACGCCCGCATCCAGGTGGAGCACCCAATCACTGAGGAAACACTCAAGCTGGACATGGTGGAGTGGCAGACTCGAATCGCCGCCGGGGAGCTGATCACCTTCTCTCAGGACGATATTCAGTCCGCTGGTCACGCGCTGGAATGCCGGATTTACGCCGAAGACCCCTTCAGCAATTTTGCGCCATCGGTTGGCCGGTTACTGGCTTGGCGGCCAACCTCAGGGATGGGCATTCGTCTGGACTCGGGCGTGACGGAAGGCCAGGAAATCACCGCTTATTACGACTCCATGTTGGCCAAGTTGGTGGCTTGGGGGCCGGACAGGCAGAGCGCCATTGGCCGGATGCTGCGGGCGTTGGAGTCTTTTCCGGTGCTGGGAGTTACCACCAACATACCCTTCTTGCTGCGGGCTCTCGCTCACCCAGAGTTTGTTGGCGGCGACTACGACACGGGGTTCATCGCAAATCACCCTGACCTGACCGCTACACCAAACTCCAGTCAGTTTCAGGCGGCTGCCGCCCAGATTGCCGAGGGTTTTTGGCAGGCCAACGGCAGCAACACCGCCCGAAGGGAGACCGAAGCAGTCCAAGACACTCAGGGACCCTTCCCAGGGCCCTGGGAAGGGCTTGCAAAGTCGGTGTTCCCATGACAACTCGCAGATTGCAGCAGGTTCAACCGCCGCCGACAGACTCTGCCGAGGAGATTTTTGACGGCGCATTTGATGTGGTTGTGCCATCTCCGGGCCGCTGGGAGGGAAAAGTCAGCCTGGCCGATGGCCGTACTGTGTCGTTTTTGGCCCAGCGAGACGGCCGGCAAGTACACGTTTGGATTGCCGGGGAGTCTTACGTGTTCAGCCCGCCGACTCCAGTTGCGCGCTCGCAGAGGGCCGGCCAGGCGGCCAGCGACGACATTGTGTGTCCGGTTCCTGGGGTGGTAATTGCGGTTCACGTGGCGGCAGACGACGTTGTGGAGGCCGGTCAGGACCTGGTGATAATCGAGTCCATGAAGACCGAGCAGATCGTCAAATCCCCTCGGCAAGGGACGGTTCAACGGGTGTCGGTGCAAGAGGGAGACCGTGTGGATCGCGGCATGCGTTTGGTGGTGTTGGTTCCAATCTCAGAAGAGTAATATTGCGGTCGGTCTAGGCTCATCGCCGGCCCTTCTGGTTACGGCGAAGGTGTTGGCGTCTACCTGACCCGCACCTCCGGAAATACAGTCAGAGCAATCACTTCAGTTCAGCGAAGCAGTTCTACGGCATACGCCTGAAAGGCTCTTCGACCACCACTTGAGAGATCTGGGTTTGAACCGTGTCGGCATGGTTTGGTATCCAATTGATTACTGAGGACTTAGTTTGGTGGGCGATACGTCGCTTTTCGATTCGGCCAAGCCATATGGCTAAAGAATATAGCGGCTACCCCAAGTGTGTTTGTCCTGATACGATTATTTGCCATCGATAATCCAGCATGTGCGACTTGGAACGTTGAAACGAGGTGCCATTAAACTAGACACCATAGAAGACATCCTGCAACAGGTTAACGATATTGCAGACTTGGAGGGCCGGGATCTACGCCAATGGCTCTACCGCGAAATTCTGCTCAACGCCCTGAAGTGTAAGCGGGACGAATTGGACATCCTGGACCTGAAGGTAATCAACCGGATGGTTGATGAATTTAGGTACGCTGCCAAGGTTTTTAACCCCTACCGCAAGACTCGAAAGGTATCGATCTTCGGGTCGGCCAGGACACCGGAAGACGAGCCGTACTATAAACTGGCCTCCGACTTGGGCAGTCATATGGCGGACGCAGGCTTCATGGCAATCACCGGTGCGGCATCAGGCATCATGAAGGCCGGAATCGATGGCGCCGGGCCGGAAAATAGCTTCGGTGTCAGCATTCTCCTCCCCTTTGAAAGCCCGTCCGTCGTGATGGAAGACGACCCGAAGTCCATCACGTTCCGGTTTTTCTTCACGCGGAAGATATTCTTCGTTATGGAAGCAGACGCGTGCGCGCTGTTCTCGAACGGCTTTAGGACCCAGGATGAGGGGTTTGAAGTCCTCACGTTGCTGCAAACTGGGAAGGTCCAGCCAATGCCCCTGGTGTTGATAGAACTGCCCGGTGACAACTACTGGGAGACTTGGGATGGGTACGTGCGCGACCAGTTGTTGGCTCGGAATTTCATCGCCAAGGAAGACCTGTCTCTCTATAAGATCGTCCACTCCGCGGAGGAAGCGACCGCGTGGATCAAGTCATATTACTCCACCTACAATTCCATTCGGCAGGTCAACAGCCACTTGGTAATCAGATTGGAGAAACAGCTTTCAGACGACCACATTTCATGCCTGATGGGTTGGTATTATGATGCTGATGTAATATACCAAAATCGTAAGGATACTTATAACGACCAAAGAATCTTCAACGGTTTTGACCCTACCCATTAAGTGAGCTCGAACGATAACCACAAAAAGGCCCCCAACAAACGTTGGGGGCCTTTATAGTTCCAAAAAATTGGCAGGAGCGGGAGGATTCGAACCCCCGGCCACTGGTTTTGGAGACCAGCGCTCTGGCCAGACTGAGCTACGCTCCTGCGATATGTGGCGTCCATATGATGTGACGCCGATTCTATTGTGCAGCGGCTTTTGCGATTGGCGCCGCCACCGGATGTAAAATGGTGCCCTTGGAGGGATTCGAACCCCCGACGCGCGACTTAGGACGCCGCCGCTCTATCCTCTGAGCTACAAGGGCATTATGGTGGAGATAGAGGGACTCGAACCCTCGGCCTCGGCATTGCGAACGCCGCGCTCTCCCAGCTGAGCTATATCCCCATGCCAACCCAAGAGACTTGCCCAATTGGGCTCGCACCAAGGTTCGTCCTGGTCTTCCCTACGCGTACGGGAGCCACTCTGAATCGTAAGGCCACCGCTGAACCACTGTCAAGCGGTTCACGCCTGCAAACGCCTGGCCGATCGAACATTTTAGATGGCTACTGTCTTATTAATGCGCAACAGCGTTGACGCTCATTTGTGCCGCTGCTAGAGTGAACCCTAATCTTGTAACCCCGATTCGGTCTTCAGATAACTGAAACCAGTGAATTATATTCCACTCGGCAACCCGAAGGGAGTGAGCCCATGACTTCGACCAAGAAAGACCCCATCCTGGTGGTGGTCCAACTGACCGGCGGCAGCGATTATATGAACATGGTGGTCCCCTACGCCGACCCCCTTTATTACGATAATCGCCCCACCGTGGGCATCCCCGCCGAGGATGTGCTGCAGATTAACGACCAGTTTGGGTTTAACCCCAACTTGGGCGCGTTCAAGAGCCTCTACGACCAAGGCGAAGTCGCTGTAATCAACGGTGTGGGCTATCCCAACCCGAACCGCTCCCACTTTAGGGCCATGGATATCTGGCACACCTGTGAGCCGGAGAAGATCGCCATGGAGGGTTGGCTGGGTCGGGTTATCCGCGACATTGACCCCAAAGGCGAGAACGTACTGACCGGGGTGAACTTTGGTCGCGGTCTGCCCCGGGCTCTGGCATTGACCGGCGTTCCCGTGGCATCGGTTGCCGTGTTGGAAGGCTACGGTGTCCTCACCGGTATCCAGGGCGAAGAACAACGTGCCCGCGCGCTGGACGTGTTTGAAAGGATGTACTCGCCGGCCATCGGCACCGGAGCGGCGATGGATTACCTGGGACGCACCGGCCTGGACGCTCTGAAAGGCGCTGATATTCTCAAGACCGCCGCCGATAGCTATTCGTCCACGGTGGAATACGCCTCTACGGGCATCTCTCAGAGTCTCCGTGGTATGGCCCAAGTAATCTTCAAAGGACTGGGCACTCGCGTGCTGTACACGTCTCAGGGCGGCTATGACACCCACGCGAACCAGGTGCCGGTGCAGACCCCGCTCCTCAGTGACCTCTCCGCTGGCATCGGAGACTTCTTCGCCGACCTGAAGGAACACGATGCCGCCGACAATGTCATGATGCTGGTCTTCACCGAGTTTGGACGTCGAGTCAAAGATAATGGCTCCGGCTCAGACCACGGTTCCGGCGGCGGATGTTACATCATCGGCCAGCCTGTGAACGGTGGCATGTACGGTGAATACCCATCCCTTAAAGAAGCCGATCAATTGGATGGCGACCTGCACTTTAATTTGGACTACCGCAGCGTTTACTCCACCCTTGTTGAGAAATGGATGGACCTGGACGCCAAGTCCACTGTTGGTGGCAACTACGAGCATCTCAGCTTTGTTTAACCGAGTCCAATAGCTGAAACTAATCGATACAACCAAACGCTCTAAACCACCGGGACGGAGACTCACATGAAGATTGGAATTGGCTTACCCGGCGCCATACCCGGCGTTAAGGGTGATTTCATCATGGAATGGGCCCAGCGAGCCGAGGCTGGCCCGTTCTCCACGCTGGGGACCATTGATCGCATCGTCTACCAGAACTTTGAGCCCTTTATCATGCTGGCGGCTGCTGCTGCGGTGACCACCAGAATCAGACTTATGACCGGCGTGATGCTGGCCCCGCTCCGGAATGAAGGCGTGCTGGCCAAGCAGGCTGCCAGTTTGGACGCTATTTCCAACGGGCGTCTAACTCTGGGCTTTGGCGTGGGGCGTCGTCCTGACGACTACAAAGCCGCACCAGCCCAATACAACAACCGGGGTCGTCGATTTGAAGACCAGATAGCCACAATGAAACGTATCTGGTCTGGGGAAGATGTTGACCCGGAAAACGGTGTTGGCCCAGTTGGCCCTCCTCCAGTCCAGGTCGGCGGGCCGGAGATTCTCATCGGCGGAGGCACACCCCAAGCCATCGCCCGCGCCGGAAGGCTGGCCGATGGCTACCTGGCCGCCGGTACCCAACCCGAAGCCGTAGAAGCTTCGTATAAGATGGCAGTCGATGCTTGGGAGGCCGAGGGTAAACCCGGCAAGCCCCGGTTGGCTGCCGTGTGTTCTTATGCCCTTGGCCCCGACGCCGCCGACGTTGTTGGTGGCTACATCAGGCATTATTATTCGTTCTTGGGCCCGGTGGCCGAGCAGATGGCTCAGAACGCTGTGTCTTCCACTGAGGCCGTCAAAGGAATGATCCATGACTTGGAAGGCATTGGCATGGATGAATTAGTCTTCTTGCCCAGTGCGGCCGATATGGGCCAACTGGACCGGCTGGCGGATATCGTCGGTTAACCAGAACGGTCGCTCATTCGATAAGCTAATGACGTTTGAAAATACAAAGTGAGAAATAAAGATGGATAACAATAATCAGGTCGCAGTATTCGGCGGGGGGTGCTTCTGGTGCACTGAAGCCGTGTTCTTGGAGATCAAAGGCGTGAAGGCTGTGGCCTCGGGGTATTCTGGTGGGCACGTGGCCAACCCAAACTATTATCAGGTCTGCGAAGAGACCACCGGTCACGCTGAGGTAGTGCGGATTGAGTTTGACCCCTCCGAGATTTCCTTTAAGGAAATGCTAGAGGTGTTTTTCGCCTCGCACGACCCAACCACCCTCAACTACCAGGGCGCGGACAGAGGCGCTCGCTACCGCTCGGTCGTCCTCCACACCACCGACGCCCAGCGTGATGAGACGGCTGAGTTCATCAAGGAACTGGACGCTGAGGGTAGCCAACCAGGGCCGGTGGTTACAGAGGTTTCCCCCTTTGAAGTGTTCTACGAGTCGGAACCGGAGCACCGGCAGTTCTACGAGAACAACCCCGGCAGTATGTACTGTCAGGTGGTCATCAGCCCCAAGGTTGCCAAGATACGCCAGAAGTTTGCCAAGAGTCTTCGTTAAGTTCAGGCGTTTGGCGTCATAGGCGGGGAGCAATCTTTGCCGGAATTCGGATTTAATTTCTCTTTGATAGGGACGGTTCACCACGCAAAAAAATAGTATGAAAACTCTGCCCATCCTCGCGCTTTTTATTGCCGTAATTCTAGCGGCTTGTGGGGGAGGGGCAGAAGCAACTTTGGCCCCGACTGAGACTGCAGCGCCGACGCAAATACCAATACCAACTGGCGCACCAACAGACCGGGCTCCCGCAGAACTGCTAGCAGACATCAAAATCGCTATGGCAGAACTGGAGAGCTTTTCTCTGGAGGGAACCCTGGTTATCAAAACTACGGAAGATTCTGACAGCCACCTGATTTCAATGGAGATGACCGGCAGTGGCTACGTGGACGGCGATAACCAGGTTACGGTTGCGATGGATATTGCCACAGAGGGATTTGTCGGCAAAGTAACCACAGAGTCGCGCGAGGTCGCAGGGTTTACCTACACCAAAAATCCACTAACGGAAGAGTGGCTAAAAGGCGAAGAAGTCAACAGCTCTGAAACCTCAGAATTCGTGCCCGAAAATATGGTTGCTACAGAGGCAATTCAGGAGGTGCTGGACGGTCTGCCGGTCTACCGAGTTACCGGTACTGTGCCAGACGAAACCGAGAATGAACTGATGATCCTGTGGGTCGGTACTGAAGACCTGCTGGTGCGTCAAATCAGACAGGAAGGTCAGGTCTCCGCAGAAGATTACGTCAACTTTGGGGTGGGAGAATCTGAAAACCTTTACCAGAGCTTTGTGACCCGCCTGAGTAACTTGAATGAGCCGGTCGAGGTAACAGTCCCACCAACCAATGAAGCGACACAGCCGGCCATGCAATGGACTGAACCCCCGGCCATGACCATTGACCCCACGACGAGCTATGTGGCAACCATGCGCACCAACACGGGTAACGTGGTGATAGAACTATTTGCCAGTGAAGCCCCGAAGACGGTCAACAGCTTTATATTCCTGGCTACTGAAGGCTTTTATGACGGTGTGATATTTCACCGCGTTATTCAAAACTTTATGATCCAGGGTGGAGACCCTGCAGGCGTTGGCAGCGGCGGGGCAGGTTACTTCTTCAATGACGAGTTTGATTCTCCTCTGGTGTTTGACCAGGCCGGCATATTGGCCATGGCCAACTCAGGCCCCAATACCAACAGCAGCCAGTTCTTCATCACCACGGTACCCACGCCCCACCTGAACGGATTGCACACCATATTCGGCCAGGTTATTGAGGGTCAGGACGTGGTGGATGCCATCTCGTTGGTGGCAACTGCAGGGGGCGACCGCCCGGCTGAGCCGGTGGTGATCCTGGGCGTAGATATTACGCAGTAACAGAGGCGCAGAGATTCGCGGCAAATTCGCGGCGTTGCGCACATAATAAAACCCGAAAAACTTGAAAGATTGGAGGCTTAATCATGCCATTTGGAGGTAATGATTGGCTGGCATTAACCGAAGAACCCACCCTGGAACCAGAGATTCCTATCTGCGACCCACACCATCATCTGTGGGACCGACGTCCGGCCCGAATCCCCTACCAGAATTATCTGCTGAGCGAGCTGTATGACGACCTAAACAGCGGTCACAACGTGGTATCCACGGTGTTCGTTGAGACCAACGCCATGTACCGCACAGACGGCCCAGAAGAGATGCGCCCGGTGGGTGAGGTGGAGTTTGTCCAGGGTCTGGCGGCTGCCGCCTCTACAGATCTCTACGGACCGGCCAAGGCAGCGGCTTCGATCGTCGGACACGCCAACCTGCACTTGGGAGATGCCGTTGAGCCGGTGCTGGAGGCGTTGCAGAGGGCCAGCCCCCAGAGATTCCGGGGTATTCGACACGGCCTGACCTACGACGACGATCCGGATATCGGCAGCAACCGCTGGAACCGGAAGGAACAGCTTGGTGAGGAAGGATTCAGGGCTGGAGCCAGAGTCCTTGCCCGGATGGGTTTCTCCTTCGATGCGTGGATGTATTTCCACCAACTACCGGAGTTGGTGGCGTTTGCCCAGGCCATCCCGGAGCTGCCCATCATCCTGAACCATATTGGCGGTGTGCTGGGCACCGGCCCGTATGCCAACCTTGAGAAAGATGTCATACCCGTTTGGAAGAAGAACCTGGCTGAGGTGGCCAAGTGCCCCAACGTCACGGTGAAACTTGGCGGCATCGGACAGCCGCGCACGGGCTACGACTGGTCTGCTAGAGAGAAACCCATTGGGTCTGAAGAACTGGCCGGGCTGATGGCTCCGTTCATGAATTACGCCATTGAGCAGTTCGGACCAGACCGGGGCATGATTGAGAGTAACTTCCCACCAGACAAAGTCGGTCATTCCTACAACATCCTCTACAACGCGTTCAAACGGCTGACCAAGGACTACTCGGCTACAGAGCGGGTAGACATGTTCCGTGGCACCGCTGAGCGAGTGTACCGGGTGGAGTACTAGCCCCCAACCAATCGATTGAGGCCTGGCGGTCATCATTTATTGAATTGCTCGCTGCTGCTCTGTTCGTGTTTTTGGGAGCATGATCGGTAATTATCACCGGGTCCCTTACTGACGGCGAATACCGGCGAGAATTTGGTGTATGGTTTGGTATTTTCGCTATCACCCACACAATCATCATTTTGGACGGATGGGTACTGTGGGATTTCTATCAGTTTATGGGGTATCAGTACATACCTGCTATAGATCAAACCGTCAGGATGGAATCAGGATTTGGGATGGCGAACGTTCTGGGACTGCTGGCCGTTTTGATAGCCCTGCCTATGATGGCAACATCAACAGATTGGGCAATTCGTGCCTTGGGCGCAAGCGCTTGGAAGTTCATACACTTCGGCGCCTATACCATTTTTTATGCGGTTGCTTTGCACACTGCATATTTTTGTACATTCACTACACGATGTCATTCCACCGGATAGTCCCAGACCCCAATTGGTTTAAAATTCCTTTTGCAGTTATGACAGCGGTCCTAGTTGTGTTACAGGTAAGTGCTTTTGTTAGTACCGTGATTCGCCAAAGACACGGAACCACTTTTGCAGGTTGAATTCAGTCTTCGTAATAAGCACCTGGGCCCGCAAGGAAGCACCTTCGATTAGCTGGGAGATCCAGCGGTTTTTTGCATGAGATAAAGAGGCAGGTCACCAACGAGAAAAGGGGCGTCCCAACTAGCTGGGACGCCCCTTCTTCTTTTGCCAGATAGGTTGCTGTTTCTAAAGCGGTATCGCCACTGTCTGCCCGGTTTGGGCGCTGCGGGTTACGGCCTCAGTGAACTCCATGTAGTGGAGGCCCACCTCAAATGGTGTGCGAGTAATCTTCTCAGTGCCACGGATGGCGTTGCAGAACTCTTCTTCCACTCGCCAGACGGCCCGGTCCTCTTCAGGGTTTGGTATTTCTGACAGTTTGTCGTCGCCGCGTTTGCCGCCGTAGACGTTCTGTGCGCCGTCCACGTGCAGGGTGCCCTCACTGCCGTAGATCCAGACGCCGTTTCCGGAAGAAAGCCCGGTGACTGCACTGAACTGCATGTTGGCCTGGGCGCCATTGGCCAGCTCAGCAATGATATTCACGTGATCTGGGATACTGATGTCGATCAAGTCTCCGCTCTCGTCCTTCCGTTTGTTGACATTGATCGAAGTCATTGCCGACACCTTGGTGGCACGGCCAACCCAGCGGATCATGGCCTCGTACCAGATGCCCATGTTCAGGATGTTGTAGCCGCTCAGGTCGCGGTCGTTGCGCCAGTGCATATCTTCACCCTGGGTCATGAAGCCGTTGCCAAGAGACTGCACGTTCACGCCAATGATGTCGCCGATGTAGCCCTCAGCAATCTTGGCCTGGAGCAGGCGGTCGATTTTGAAAGTTAGGGGTGATGGCACAATCTGAGTGACCAGGTCTGGTCGTTCTCGTGAGGCGTCCAGCATCTCCTGGGCTTCAGCGGCGGTGGTGGCCATTCTGGCCTCGCAGAGCACGTGCTTTCCGGCTTCCAGTGACGCCAAAACCAGGGTGCGGTGCATGTAGGGCCAGGTGCCGATGCAGATGGCGTCGATGCTCGGGTCTTCCAGCAGGTCCTGCCAGTTGTCGTAAACGCCGGAGATGTTGAATTGGTCGGCCACTGCCTGGCTGGAGCCACGGCTCCGGTTGGCCACGGCGGCAATCTCTAGACCGGCCACTTTCTGAAAACCAGGGATGTGTCGGTCTCGGGTGTTTTTGCCGGCGCCAATGAGGCCGAGCCTAATTCCTTCTGAAGCCATGATTGTTCTCCCTGTGATTTACAAAGTTTAGAAGTATCGCCTAAAGGGGCAGATGTACCGCCTGGCCCGTTTGGGCGCTGCGGGTCACGGCCTCGGTGAATTCCATGTACTGCACGCCAACGTCAAATGGCGTGTGAGTTACGGGTTTGATGCCACGGATGGAGTCAATGAAGTCTTTCTCCACGTCCCATTTTCCGCGTTTGTCATCGGCGATGGGATGCTCTTTGAATTCTGTATCGCCCGGCTTTCCAAGCAAAACTTAATCAAAGGGTGGGCCTTCAAGTTTAATTGTGCCTTCGCTGCCAAAAATCCAAAGTTCAGAGCCGGTCTGCATGCCGGTGATGGTGCTCCAACTTAGGTCAGCTTGGACCCCGGCGGCGAACTCGCAGAGGACATTCACGTGATCTGGAACGGTGATTCCCTGCATGACGCCGTCATCGTCTTTGCGTTGGTTGGTGAATACGTGGGTCATGGCAATGACCTTGGTGGCCGGGCCAACGTAGCGCATGAGCGCCTCGTACCAGATGCCCATGCCCATGATGTTATAGCCGCTGAGTAGCCGGTTCTGCCGCCAGTGCAGGGGGCCTTCTGTGTTCATGAAAGTGTCGGACCGGTCTGCCCGTCCGTGGTAGTCGCAGACCCGTAGCCGCAGGGCCAAGAGCGTGCCCAGTTCCCCGCTGGCGATCAGGTCTTGAACGGTCTTATCAACCTGCAGTGTCTGAGGTGCGGGCACTATCTGGGTGATTAGATGAGGGAACTGACGGGAGGCGTCCAGCATCTCCTGGGCTTCTTGGGCATTCATGGCCATCCGGGCCTCCGTGAGAACGTGTTTGTTGTTCTCAAGGGCGGACAGGACCAGGGTGTTGTGCATGTAGGGCCAGGTGCCGACGCAGATGGCGTCAATGTCGTCGGCCTCCATCAGGTCCAGCCAGTTATCGTACACTGTCGGTATCTCGTACTCGCTGGCGATGGCCTCTCCGGAAGCCCGGCTGCGATTGGCGACGGCCACTATCTCAACGCCTTCTTGTTCTCGAAGGCCGGGTATATGCCTGAGTCGGGTGTTGGCGCCGGCCCCAATGAGCCCAACGCGAATTATTCCATTTTCCATAGTTGCCCTCCTGAGTTGCGGGAGCGCTACAAGCGCGTTCCGGTTATTGATCTGATATTGGTCTGAATTTGAATTCGACTAATTCTAGGTTAGAGGTAGGGTTTAGTCCATAGGCTTGGTGGCCGACCGACGCCGCCACTAACCACATGGAAATGCGCACCATTGTCACCCTGAGATAAGCCACGAGTTGCATCCCAAGGCAACGAAATTCTTCGCTATGTTCAGAATGACAATGATCGCAAGCTCCCATCAGAAACCTGAACCGGCTTAGACCGAAGTTATGATTGGGGATAAGATAACTGGCGTTACTGAAATCCGTCTGAATCCCATAAAACGAGGCATCTGGCAGTGTTGTTCGGCTCTTTCTTGCAGGGTTTTATAAATATCCCCGTCTCGGCCCGGTTTCGGGTTGCGGGGGATAGCATGCTGCCTACTTTGTGCGATGGAGAGTCGGTCTTGGTGGTGCGGCCGGGGAGCCGGTGGAACAGGATTAACCGGGGAGACCTGGTTATTTTTGAGCACCCCAACGGCCAGGGAGGTGACTACATCAAAAGGGTGGTTGGGCTGCCTGGTGAAGATATCAAGATTGCCGGGGGATGGGTGTTTTGGGATGGCAATTTACTTGGGGAGAACTACATTCGAAGTGGTCAAAAAGCGGACACTAAAGAATGGTTTAACGGGCCGGACGAGTATTTTTTGCTGGGGGACAACCGGGGCAACAGCAACGACAGCCGAGACTTTGGGCCAGTGGCTAGTGGTCAGATCAAGGGGAGAGCTTGGGTTCGGTGCTGGCCGCTATCCCGGTTATGGCCAATAGGCCGACATTAGAGCACCCAGATATTACCCACCTGCATGATCATGTCAACGTTGAAGATGCTCTCGGCGGGCCAGCCGGTCATCTTGATCCAGTCTTCAAAATGCTCCTGTTCTACAGCTTCGCATTCTGTGACGATCTTGCCGCGTTTCAGGTCGCCGTAGACCTTCAAAATGGTGGTGCGGCGGTCTGGCCGCCATTTGCTAACGGCGCTGAGTTTTTCCCGGAACTGGTCTTCCGTTAGTCCGGAAACATTGTGTATCGCTAAAAATCGGGCCATGTCGGTCCTTACCTCGTTAATAAAGCTGATAGCTGAATGCTGTCAGCTCGTTAGTCCTTTAGGTGCCTTTTAGTCTTTGGGGGCTACGAATGGATATGGAATATCCGCTCCGCCTTTCAGTGGCAACACCACAGTGGCGCTACCGGGCATGCTTTCCACACCGTCCTGGGTCTTCATGCCCAGATCCATTTCAATGAAACCCATGCCTTCCTTCTCGTACTTGTTGGTCACTATGGCCCAGACAATCAATGTGTCGCCGGGAACAAGCATGGCACGATGCTCAAAAGCGGCTTTCCAGGGCCAGCCTTTGGGCAGGGTGAAGTCCTTCAAGAACTGGGGCACCACGCTCTGCTTCCAAGATCCGTGAATCAAGATGCTGGGGTTCTTATCGTGGTTCAGGCCAAAATCCAAATCGTAGTGGATTCGGTGGAAGTTCTCGATTGCCGCACTCCACCGGAAAAGGTGAGTGGGAGTGGGCGCGTAGATGTACTTGGGCAGTTCATCACCCACGTTCACATCTTCGTAGTAGGTCTGAGTTTTGTTTCGCAACTCATCGGCGGTGGGCCGTTCGTTGTGGGCCTGAATCTCTGCAGGCGTCATCTTTAGTAGGGCTTCTAATGGGGCGCTCATTGGGACAACCTCAAGCGGTTATTTATTACGAGTTAACGACGAATAGAGGACTGCCGAGTGATACAGAGCAGGTCCTTATTCTGGTTGGTGTAGGTAATCTCACGGGTGATAATCAAGAAGGCTTTGCCGTCTCGTCCTACGCGTTCTCGGATGTCGTGATAGCGGTTCTGGAAGAAAATGACATCACCAATATTTGGGTATTGGTAGACCTCAATCTCGTTGCCCGCGTTCAGAGTCCGGACCAGGTGGGTGGGGATCGACGGCAGTTCGCCGGGGCGCTTCACAGAGCCGATGCCGTCGGACATGGGGTTTTCTTCGAAAGCCGCAGTGATGGCGTCTTCCGCTTCAGGGCGGATACGCTGGGTCATGTAGCTGACCATGATGGGCGGAACGATGATGGCACCGTAATGCGTGCTTTTGGCAAAGTCTTCGTCCCAATACCGGGGGTCTGGGTCCATTACGGCTTGGGTGAATCTCCGCAGATACTCAACGTCCACAGTTCCCCAGGACTCGATCAACTCGCCTTCAACGCCAATCATGGCTTTTACTTCTGGCGTGAGGACCGACTGTGTGTCGGGTTGGGCCTCCTGAGTCATAGCTGTTTTCCTCCGGTGATTTGACGCTCTCAGCCTACCCCAGCCCCCCAAATCCGTCAACAAACCTGCATAGCAGGCTTTTGTTTGAGCGTGCTTATTTGCGTGCTTATGCCGTGCTGATTGCGCTTGAAATCGGGCTAAATAATACGGCTTCTGCTTGTGGAATTTGTGTCTCTGGGATAATATTGAACTCGGGTTGATGCAGCCCATTTACCATCGGTTTCAAGCCCTAAAAATGCATAAAAAGCAGGGAAATCTGGGGACTAAATCATTGCATCACCGTCCTAGCAAACGGCTAACCAGCGCCCGTTATTTCGCCCGTTATTTAGTAGTGTTGGCCCTAGCACTGACTGCAATGACCGTTGCCTGCGGGGCATCCGCGACAGCCGTGCCAACCGCCAGTTCCATCAAGGTTTCAACTGGAACCGAGGCAGATACTCCGACAATACCGGCAGCAACACCGGTGGGTTCTTTAACAGCCGATTCAACAGCCACTACTGCGCTGGACGAAACCCCCAACACAGGTCCGCTGGTCCGGGTGGAAGATTTGGTCTTCCCGGTTGAGTTGGCGGATACACCCGACAAGCGCATCAGAGGACTCTCCGGGCGTGCTTCGATGGACGCTGGTACGGGCATGTTGTTCGTCTTTGAAAAGCCTGAACGGTTTCGTTTCTGGATGCGGGAGATGGAGATAACTTTGGATATAGTCTGGATCGGCTCCAACTGCGAGGTTGTGGACGTTTCAGAGAATGTTCCCTTCCCTGACCCTGAAACACCACTAAATGACCTGCCCAGGTACTCCCCTGAGTCCCGTGCGAAATTTGTCTTGGAGATCAATGGCGGCGAGGCGGCGGAGCTGGGTTTGGGTATTGGTGACCAAGTGGAATTTTTGAACGATATTGCGGGCAAGTACGACTGCTAGCCCGCAAATAATAGTAATAAAACGAATAACGCATAAATAGAAAGAGCGAGGGACCGTACAAATGGATATCCTGGTTTCCGGATCAATGGCTTACGACCGAATTATGGATTTTGAAGGTATGTTTTCCGATCACATCCTTCCCGATCAACTGGACAACATCAATGTGAGTTTCACGGTGAACAGCCTCACCGAGAACTTTGGCGGCACGGCGGGTAACATCGCCTACTCGCTATCGCTCTTGGGCGAAAAGCCGCGCATCTTGGCCACCATTGGTCAGGACTACCACCGCTATTTTGAGTGGTTGAGCAAGATTGGCGTTCCCACTGCGGACATACGCATAGTTGAAGAAGAACTCACTGCTGGCGCGTACATCACCTCTGATACGTCAAGCAACCAGATAACCGGATTCAACCCGGGTGCCATGAAACAACAGTCTGGCTTTGATTTTTCGTCGGTTGATCCCAAAGATTGCCTGGCCATTGTGGCCCCGGGCAACCTGGGAGACATGGCCGATTACACCGCCGAGCATGAAAAGATCGGCATCTTCTCCATTTTCGACCCCGGCCAGTCACTGCCAGCCTGGGGAGCAGAAGCACTTGCTACGGCGATCAGGCAATCCAAGATGTTGGTCTGTAACGACTACGAGATGGAACTGATTTCCAACACCACCGGTATGTCACGAGACCAAGTAGCCCAGACCGTGGATACCATTGTTGTGACCAAGGGCGGCGATGGCTGCGACATTATCACCACCGCTGGCACTGTTTCAGTCCCGGTGGTACGCGCTGACGATGCCGTGGATCCAACTGGCGCGGGAGACGCTTTTAGAGGCGGTCTGATCAAGGGTTTGATTGGTAATCTGCCCATTGAGCGGGCAGTACAGATGGGAAACGTGGCGGGCCATTACGCGGTGCGTATCCTCGGCACCCAGCAACACAGTTTCACCATTGACGAGTTCAACTCTAAATTGACGGAGAACTTTGGGAGCTAAACGGCAATTGCCTAGGCTGCTGTCGTGGGCTACAATCCAGCCGATTTAATCCCAAGAACAGGCTCTGACCCGGTTCTAATCCGGCTGGGATTGGCTTGGCTGATTTTAGCTAAATTAAAGCGTAACGAGCGTATTTTGACATCCACTCAATCGCCCCAGACCTCGCCATTACCCACACCGCTAACCCACGGCCCGCTGGACGGTGTGAAAGTTCTGGACCTGAGCGAGGACATCGCCGGGTCATTCTGCGGTCGGCTGATGGCCGACTACGGCGCCGACGTCCTCAAGATCGAGCCTCCCACCGGGGCGTCATTGCGTCGGATGGGCCCCTTCTTCGGTGATGACCCGCACCCGGAAAAAAGCCTGTTCTACCTTCTGATGAACCTGAACAAGAAGGGCGCAACGCTAAACCTGGAAACCGTCACCGGGCGGAACATCCTGAAGCGGCTGGTCCCCCATGTGGATGTGGTCATAGAGTCGTACCGTCCCGGCTATCTAGCCGACCTGGGCGTGGGCTACGAAGACCTTAAAAAGGAAAACTCGGCCCTGATCATGACCTCCATCACTCCCTTTGGTCAGACTGGCCCTTATAGCCAGTACAAGGGCGAGGAAGTGGTCAATTACGCCATGGGGCTGATCATGAGCATTAGCGGTGTGCAGGGCAAGGAACCGCTGAAGCACGGTGGCTTCCAGGCCCAATACGAAGGCGGCCTCAACGGCGCGGCTTCAACCTCTATGGCCCTGTTTTTGGCTGGGGAAATCGGCGAAGGCCAGCACATTGATGTGTCGATAACTGAGTGCGTCGCCTCCAGCGCCATGGCCACCCAAACCATGTATCCCTTCATGGGCGGGACGTTGCCCAGACGACCGGCGACTGGAAGCAACTTTGGCCACCCCATGCCCTGCAAAGATGGCTGGATCATCGTCCAGACCGGCGGCGGGGCTAGCTGGGCCGATATCGCAGGTTTCTTTGGCGACCCGCAACTTATGGAACCAAAGTTTGCCGAACCGGCCCAACGCCTAAGAAACACCGCAGAGATGGACCAGGTTGTGCTTGAGTCGATCAAAGACCGGGGCAAATGGGACCTGTTCACCAAGGCCGCTGAAGCTCGGATGCTGTTTGGCCTGGTTCAGACACCATCAGAGTTGCTGGAATGCCCGCAACTCGAGTCCCGGAATTTTTACCGCGAGATAGAGCACCCGGTCATCGGCAAGGTAAAAATCCCGGCGGTACTCTTCAACCTAAGCCTGACCCCGTACCAATATCTTCGACCTGCCCCACTCCTGGGTCAGCACAACTCAGAGATATACGTAGACGGCCTGGAATACAGTTCAGAGGACTATGTCCGCTTGAGACAGCTAAATGTTATCTGACGTCCTGAGAATGACTTAACTCAACTGATGGTTCGACTAGTCCGATTCATCGAGACTCTCGACTCTGGTCGGAGCTCACCACGAACGGAACCGGGCAAGGCAGCAAGACCACCCACCGTTCGTCCTGTCCTTCCGCGGAAGGAGTCGAAGGACCAGCATAGGTCAGGCAGATTAAAACCAGCATCATTCAAGCAAGAGCCGGAACCAACAAAAGGAAAACGAAATGGCCCGCTTACCATTGGAAGGCATCAGAATAATCGACTCCACCTACGTGTTTGCGCTGCCCTACGCTGGCGGTCTGCTGGCTGACTTTGGCGCGGAGGTCATCAAGGTTGAAGGACCAGGCCGTCCCGACGTTACCCGCACCGGCGGCTATGCCGGAGCCTTTCCAGAGAACGACTTGGGCGACGACTGGTGGAACCGGCCTTCCACCTACAACCTGATTCACCGTGGCAAGCGTTCTATAACCCTGGATATGACCGACTCTCGTGGTCGTGATTATTTCCGGGACCTGATCAAAATCAGCGACGTTGTAATGGAGAACTTCACCCCCAGGGTGATGCGCAGTTGGGATCTGGACTATCCCAACATGAAGAAGATCAAGCCAGACATAATCATGGTTTCCAATACCGGCTACGGGCACGGCGACGGCCCCTACTCCAGTTACCCGGCCCAGGCTACCACCCAGGAAGCGACCCATGGCCATTGCTGGATCACGGGACACGTGGGCGAAGGCCCCGCTAAAGCCGGCGCATCCTTCGTTGATTTTCTATCCACCTGGACGGCGCTCTTTGCCATTGGTTCCGCTCTGCGCTACCGAAACAAGACCGGGCAGGGACAGTGGGCTGATTTGGGCATGTACCAGTCGGGCGTCATGTTCATGTCGGAGTACATCATGGACGCCCAGGTGAACGGCCGCGAAGGCGGACGCATGGGCAACCGCCACCCGTACCGTGCGCCCCAGGGTTGCTATCCAGCCTTGGGTGATGACCGGTGGATTACCCTCTCTGTGGGGGATGACCAGGGTTGGGCTGACCTGTGCCAATTGATGGGCAACCCGGAACTGGCGACGGAACCGGATTTCGCCGACCTACTTTCTCGCCAGAAGAACCACGATAAGATTGATGAGATAATCGGGGAATGGACCATCGGAGTTGACCGTTACGAACTGATGCACGCGCTCCAGGGCGTTGGCATTCCTGCAGGGCCGGTGCTGAACAGCAAGGACGTCCACTACGACCCACAGTTCAAGAGCCGTGGCTTCTTGGAGCGGGTGGATTACCCCAAAGAGCGTCAGATGGGGTCACGGATGTTTATTGGCAGGCCTTACAAGTTCTCAAATAGCCCCTTGGCCATCCAGGGGCCGTCGCCGACATTTGGGCAGCACAATGAAGATGTGTTGCAGGGATTGTTGGGCGTAGACTGTACCACTTACGAGAGCCTAATCAAGGACGCTGTGATCGCCACAGTACCGACGACCGGAGAGGCCACACCGCGTATACCGCAGGAAGAGGCGTTGCAGCGCGGACGGCTGGCAGACTGGGATCCGGACTACCTGCAAAACCTGGGTCTGGCATAGCCTCGCCCTAATTTCCTTGACACTCTCAAAAGCCCAAGGCTAAGCTAGTCATGGCATTGCGCGCTGCGCAGTCGCCTTTTACCGGGCCCGTAGCTCACTGGTAGAGCAGACGGCTCATAACCGTCTGGTAGTCGGTTCGATCCCGACCGGGCCCACCACTTTTTTCTTCTGCTTTTTTCTTCGAGACCTACTTCCGCGACAGGCCAAAATCTCGGCCCAGACTAATCAAAAGAGTGACCGGCTTTACGTCTCCGCAGTGATTTAAGCACTGGCGTGATAAGCTTCCAACAATTGCTCATTTGAAAGCTCTCCGTGAGCATTTGCTTTCGTTTAATCAGCTATAAATCACTCCTGAGGTATCACCTATGAGAACCGTTGCTGCTCTGATTTTTGAGGGTATGGCCCCGTTGGATTTATTTGGTCCCGTACAGGTATTCAACTCGTCCTGCACTCCCCGAGACGAGGACGGCACCAAGCCGGACACCACCAAACCCCTCTATAAAGTGATTTTTATTGGTCGAGAGAAAGGCCCGGTGGCCACTGGCCCCGGCGGCGCTGGCCCGGTGGTTATGGCCGAACATGGCATCGACGACAAATTTGATTTTGATATCTTGCTGGTGCCCGGCGGCGGTGGTACCAGAGCGCTGGTCGCCGACAAGGGATTTGTTGACTCGCTGTCGGACGCCTGTTCCCGGGCCGACGTTGTAGCCTCGGTCTGTACTGGTGCGGCGCTTCTGGCTCAGGCCAAAGTCCTGGAGGGCAAAGCAGCCACCAGCAACAAGACGGCTTGGAGTTGGATTTTGACCCAGGGAGATGACATTGCCTGGGACCCGACGCCCCGTTGGGTGGACTTGGTGGACAAGAACACCGGCAAGGGCATCATCACCTCCGCCGGAGTACCGGCTGGCATCGACATGACCCTGGCATTAGTCGCTGACCTGGACGGCGAGCAAGTGGCTGAAAACGCCGCATCATTCATCGAGCACCATCGCATCCAGAGCCCCTACAATGACAAGTTTGCCTACCTGGCTGGGGTGTAGTTCTGGGCTTCAGTCAACAGAGGGTTTATGAGCGTAGAGTTTGAAATTTCTGACTTGTTTCCAGCCTCCCCGCAGGTTGTTTATGACACCTGGCTTGACTCCGACGGCCACGCGGCCATGACTGGATTCCCCGCTTCGATCAAGGGAGAGACTGGCAATGAATTCGTCGTTGGCGACGGTTATATAACGGGCATGAACCTCGAACTTATATCCGGCAAGCTGATTCGCCAGTCTTGGCGCACCCTGGAATTTGACGAATCCGACGACGAGTCTGAATTGACAATCACGTTGGAATTGGAAGAAACAGGAACCCGGCTAACCCTGAAACACACCAACTTGCCCGACCATGGCATGCAATACAAAGACGGCTGGGTCGAGCACTACTTTGAGCCCATGAAGGCGTATTTTCTTTCACCTGCTTCCTAAGAGTTCAGATCTCACCGCGTTTCTGCTCATGGTGAGCTCCGACCAAAGTTGAGAGTCTCAATGAATCGGACCTGTCGAACCACGTTTTCGATGTGCACCTGATTCCACAGATGGACAAGACGTGTGGGTAACTCACCTGAATTAATGCAGTTCCATCAT
>JAPKDE010000331.1 GCA_028822675.1 Dehalococcoidia bacterium
AAACATATCTGCTGTTTGGAACATAAGTCCTCTACAAATTCATCTCAAGTTTTGGAGTCGGTAGGTGGATTAATCTGGATTGTTGACCGGTGGTTTTCTAACGCTGGACGAAGCCATGGAATTCGTCCCCGATCAGCACCGCCACCGGCTGTTTGGTCTTTTCTGCCAAATCAAAGGCCACCTGGATACGGTCGGCATCGGCGTCGCTTTCCACCAGGAAATATTTGATGTTGAAAGCGTGGATGAAGTGCTCCGTGTAGGTAGCTGCCGTGTCGGTGTCCACGCCGTGGCGCGTCCAACCTCTGTAGCCAACCATCATCACCACAGGGATGTTCATGCCCATGGCCCAGCCGCGCAAGGAGTCTCCGGATTCCATCAGACCGGTGTTCTGTATCAGGATGACCGGCTTGGCCCCGCCCACCGATAATCCAGCAGCGGTGGAAAAAGCCTGGCCCTCACGACTGATGGTGACGAGTTCCAACGAGGGTTCTTGGGTCAACAATGTGTATAGGAAGTTGGTTTCACTGTCTGGCAGCCAAACAACGTGGGTGACATTGTTTCCCTTCAGGTGATCGATAATGGTCTGTGGACTGAATCCGCCTTCTTGATCGGCCAATGTTCTTACCTCTTCTAAAGGATGTAATTTACTACTACCGTGATTTGTTACGGCGTCCAGTCATCGAGTGTTATTGACTAAAACTGCCGGGATTTACCTCAAAGTTTAGTCGATGAAATTCCTAATCTCTCGCAGCACCAGGTCTGGGTGCTCCATGGGCACAAAATGGGAACCTGCGCCCAATTCCTTGATCTGGAATCTTTTGGCCTCTCTGGCCAGGTGTTGGACGGCTGCGTCCTGAGCCGTTTGTGCGCCGTCATAGGCTCCAACCAACAGCATGTAATCGCCGCCCAGCCCCCGTAGCACTTCCATAGTGTTTAGGTTTCTTCTGTTTTCGTAGAACTCTTCTTCCACTGTTGGCTTGCACTTCAATTGGGCAGTGCCGTCATCCAAGATGCGGGTGTTGCCTTTTATGTAATCGCCAAATACCTCGTCTGCCCAGGGCTTGAACACCGCTCTGTCCCGGTAGGCCGCGTACATCACTTCCCGGCTTTCCCAGATTAACCGCTTCTGAAGTGTTCGTTTCATCCGGAGTTCTTGTTCTTCTGGTGTCAGCAAGGCCATGGGGCTGTCGCCGACCCGAGTGTCGATCAGGACACCCTTGCCAACGATGCCGGGAAACATGGAGTCGGCAATCAGCATGGACATCCCGCCAGCGGAATGTCCAACGCAGATTGATCCCTCATGTCCCAATGCTTGAATCACCGATGCGGTGTCCGCTCCTATTTGCATAAAGGTAACGCCACCTTCACGGGTTTCGGTATCACCGTGGCCCCGTAGGTCAAACGAAAACACGTGATAGTTCTTCGCCAAGTCTTTGGCTGCGAAGCTCCAAATCTGAGAACACATGCCAACGGCATGAAACATTAATACCTTAGGATTATCCGGATTTCCCCATTCCAAATAATGATGGTTGACCCCATCAGTCTCCACAAATTTACTCTCGGGTTGCAACTAAAACTCCTGAATCGACGTTGTATAAGTCTCTAGATATTGCCCATGCCAGTGGTGAGAACGGTCACTCTACCACGGCTATTATTTCCAACTGTACCAAAACACCGGGAGGAAATGCGTGGTACTCGATGGCGTGACGGGCCGGCCGGTCGTTTTCATCAGGGAACATGGCCAGCCAGGGCTTGTTGACTGCATCGCGCTGAGCACGGTCTTTCATATAGACCGTAATCTTTCCGATACCTGAAATATCGCCGCCAGCATTCTCAACCATGGTCTTCATATTGGCGAAGGCAAACTCGCACTGGCTTTCCAAATCCTCAGGTACTTTGCCAGTGGCAGGGTCAGCGCCCAAGATCCCGCTGGAGAAGATCATGTTGCCAACGCGAGCCCCAAAGGGAATCGGCGCGCCGTGTTGTATTCCATCGACATGAATCGAGCGTCCTTTGCGAGCCATGGTCTCTCCTCGCCACTCGTCTCTGGGAGTGGCATCCGTCCATTTAGCCGTTGGCAATTATACCTGGCTTATTCAAGTGTTAATTACTATAAAGGCCCTCTATCCCCGCCGTGTTATTATTTAGGCGTCAAAAACCGATTATTTGGAGGCGCCTTCATGCCATTCGGAGGCAATGACTGGCACGCATTAA
>JAPKDE010000332.1 GCA_028822675.1 Dehalococcoidia bacterium
GTGGTCTGACCGGCTCAACCTTGGCCACCACGTTCGTAGACATGATTGATATTGTCCCTTCAAGCACTCTCTGGTTTGTGCCGACCAACTTCAGGAGTGCATTGGACGTACTGGACTACCAGCAATCGTTGGGTGGTGGGTAACTCAACCAACACGGAATTCCGACTCTAATTCGCATTCCAGCAGCGTTCAAGTAGTTAAATTAGCAGCGACGTATCATAATAGAGAGGCGCATCTAGGATACAGACAACAGGTGTAATGCGATGCGGTCTGATACGTAAATTAGGAGCACCGATTTGCCCCTGGTTGAGCCTGCCAGTTCCCTCACAGATTTTGCTTTGGGAATCTTGGCCATCATTGCCGCTATCAAGCTGATCTCAAAAAACACCGCCGACCACCATTGGCGGTGGTTTTTTGTTTGGATCGGTATCGCCGGACTTTGGGGCGGGTTCCATCATGGTTTTATCATCGGCCATGAAGCCGTTGCCGGACTCAGTTGGTCGGCCATCAGCCTGCTGGTTGCTGTTGCCATCTCATACCTGCTGGCGGCATCAGTCCATTCTGTGCTCGGCAGTGGCCGGGGGCGCCCAATACTGGTCATCAGAGCCATCAGCCTGGCAGTGTTCTTCATACTGGTGCTCACTGGAAACTCCTCTGTGGTCACCCTGATGCTGACTGAAGGACTGGCCATGGCCATAGTGGTTGGCCTTTGGCTGTACGCTTGGCGAAAAGACCAACCCGCGGTGGGCCTGGTCCTTTGTGCCATCGTCGTTAGCATCATTGCTGCGGGTCTCAAGGCGTCCGGCGTTCACTTCACATTAGGCGGTTTAGTGTTTGACCCTAATTCCCTTTATCACCTGGCCCAGATGCCGGGTCTCCTGATGTTGCTGGTCGCCATACAGCGACGAGCCGACGCCACCGATAGGCCCGTTGTCTCCGCCCCAGTCCGCATGGCAGTTTCAACCTGATCTGAGCTATGATTGCTCAGGCAAACGGTGATCGCGGCATCTGATGTATCTACAATTTGATTTCCCTTTTTATGCCTGTTACGAAGGTTGCGTCAGTGCATAGTCCGACCGGTTGCCCAAACCCGTGACCAAGCAGGAGCAACGAATTGACTGACTGGAATCCGGCGCAATATCTACGCTACGGCAGCGAGCGACTCAGACCAGCCCTAGATCTAATGTCCCGCATTCAGGTGGAGTCTCCGGAGACGGTGTACGACCTGGGATGTGGCACCGGAACCATCACCGGCATTTTGAAAGAACGGTGGCCCGACGCCAAGGTAACTGGGGTGGATTCATCTGCCAGCATGCTGGAACTCACTCAAGACGTGGAGACCGGGGTTTACTGGCAACACTCCGATCTAAATGACTGGCAACCAGAGAGCGCTGCAGATGTTGTTTACTCCAATGCCGCACTGCACTGGCTAGATGACCACGAACAACTGTTTCCAAGGCTGATGAATGCTGTGAAGCCGGGCGGGGTGCTGGCTGTTCAGATGCCGGAGAATTTTGGGGCTCCCAGCCATACATCAATCGCCGACACCGTGAGGGAGGGCGCTTGGGCCGAACGACTGGCACCGTTTCAGCGGGAGCATCCCGTGGCCGAGCCGTCTTTCTATTATGACTTGATCAGCCAACTGTTCAGCTCGGTGGATATGTGGGAGACAACCTACATGCACATTCTGGAAGGCGAGGACCCGGTGGTTGAGTGGACCAAGGCGACGATGCTCCGACCTCTATTCGACAACCTCAATGATGAAGAAGAGACAGCGTTTCTAAAGTCCTACACTGAGAAGGTAGCCAAGGCATATCCCCACAGCGCCAACGGGAAAACAGTACTGCCCTTCAAGCGATTATTCATAGTCGCCGTCAAATAACCCGCCGGCAGTTCTAGCTTCGCCCAAACAAAAAGGCCCCATTCATTGGAATGGGGCCTTTTTCAATTCTGAACTATTGAGTTTTCGTTGGGCAAAAAAATTCGCCTCAATCATTATTCTTGAAGCGCTTTAGCTAAACTAGCACGTATAACACCGTTTTGTCAACTGTTTACGCCTAGGTTCACTAAATAGGTCGTTATTTCC
This sequence comes from Dehalococcoidia bacterium, assembly GCA_028822675.1. The sequence continues at coordinate 2,087 of JAPKDE010000332.1, forward strand.
TCGGCAGTAAATTCCGCCTGTGAGTTCTTCTCTTGCTCATGTAGAATAACTGAGGCTTACCTCAGAACCTAAAATCTCCAACCGGAGGGTCCAAACATGCCAGACCTAACATCACT
>JAPKDE010000091.1 GCA_028822675.1 Dehalococcoidia bacterium
ATAACCGGTTCGCTAACCTTTCTTAGCCTGTCTTAAATGAAAAGAAAAGCCCTGTATCTCTGCAGGGCTTTTCTTTTGTCTTACTACTTAGTTATAAATCGTAATTTCCCGCCTATGAATCAAGCACAATGCTTGTACAGAGGCGTGAAATTAGGTAACATATGGTATATCAGTTGATAATAGAGAACCTTTACTATTATATGTACTGATAGTTAATTTTAGATAAAAGAGCAGACATTAATGAAGCTTGTTTTCCTTCACGGGGCCGGAAGTTCCAGCCTCAGTTACTACTACCAACTCCGGCACTTCCGCAATTCCAAAGCCATTGACCTTCCTGGTCATTCCACTGGCAGGGCCTGCCACGATATCGAAAGTTACCTAGAATGGGTCCGTGGTTTCATCACTGCCCGTCGTTACAAAGATGTTGTTCTTTGCGGACATTCCATGGGTGGCGCTATCACTCTGCTCTACGCCCTTCGGTATCCTGAAGAGCTGAAGGGCATCATTCTGATGGGCACTGGAGCCCGCCTCCGAGTCCGACCAGACCTTCTTGAACGTTGCCGAGAACCCGGTCCGGACAATTCCAACTGGTTGGCCGCGTACATGAAGAGCTTTAAGCACGTTGCCGCAGACATGCAACCGGTTCTGTCTCAAAGGGCTGTTGAAGTAGGCCCTGAGGTTGAACTGAACGACCTATTGGCCTGTGACCGTTTTGATGTCATGGACCAGTTGGGGGAAATTGATCTTCCCACCAGGGTTCTCTGTGGTAGTGAAGATGCCAGGACACCCGTAAAGTATGCCGACTATCTGACAAAGCACATGCAAAACGCCCAGGAAACTGTTATCCCGGGCGCAAGTCACTTCGTACAGATGGAAGAATACAAAAAGGTGAATGAAGAAATCGAAGACTTCATGGCCAGCCTGAAATAACGGCTAAATCTGAAGTTTTCCCGCATGTGGAGTGCCTCTCTGATTTCAACAGAGAGGCGAAGACTGCAAGGTTAATCTGCGGCGGGGTTATACCAACGGCTGTTGTAGAACATCAAAGGTTCGCTGGACTCTTCCCGGCGCATTTCTTTTACCAAGCCAACGTAGATCGTATGGTCTCCATACTCATGAGTACCTAGAACCTCACACCCAAAGAACACCATTGATCCTTCAAGAGCCGGAACTTGGTCTTCACTTACTGAATATTCGTAGTCAACACCGCCTATCTGGTCTTCCGCTTTCTTGGCGAAATAAACCCCAAGCTCCTGTTGTTTTTGCGTTAGTATATTCACGCCGAACCGCTTCGTCTTCTGTAGAAAACCGTGCGTATTGGTGTTGTGGCCAATACAGACCATAATCGTTGGCGGATCCAGACAGATGGAGGAAAAAGCATTGGCCGTCATTGAGTGCGGCTGCCCTTCGTCGTTTAGTGTCGTAATAACAGTAACGCCAGTGGCGAATTGGGAAAGTGCGGACCGAAAACCATCTTTATCTAACAAGACTATACCTACACTACAAGTGAGACCCTTGGAATTTCCAATATTATATACGCTTGATTATCGGGCTGCCACCAGATTACGTGGCTTTGTTTATTGGTGTCTGGGATACGGGAAAAAACACTCGCTTAATTTTCCGTCTGGTTGTTCGGCATAATGTTGGCTGTCCAGCTTGACCACGGTTTTTTGGGGTACCAGGCCACTGAAGATTGTTGGGTGCGTCAATTCTGCCAAAATCTCCAATCCCTCAATTACTCTTGGGCCGGGTCGGCTGAAATAGGAATGGTCAATCAAATAGACTTCCCCGGTCTTAACGGAGGTTAAATCCCTCCAACCCTCTTGTTGCTCCAGCCACGGCACTTCTCTGAGGTTTCTAGCCAGGTCTGACGAACATAGATCAATGAATAGTTTGTCCGGGTTGTAGTCACGGATCTGGCCCCAGTCTAAACGCACTGCTGAGCATCCGCCATCAAACAGGGTTTGTTTCCCACCCGCCAGACTGAGCATGTCCGGTATCCAATGGCCGCCGACCACCAAAGGGTTCATGCCTTCTAGTGAGAACACCCGAGGACGCAGTGACTCTGCCGGCAAACGTTTTTGGATCGCCTCGACCCGACTGCGCATAACAGCGATTGCCTGGTTAGCCTGGGATTCAGCAGCACAAGCGCGGCCCACTTGGAGGAATGACTCTAGGACGCCTTCAAATGTCCTTGGCTGTAGCACAACCACCTGGGGTTGGACTTCCATGCCAGCGACTATTCCTGTCACCTGCCCGGCGTCAACTTCACAGACGTGGCACAGATCTTGAGTCAGAATCACGTCTGGCGATTCTCGCACCAACCACTCTTGGTCCAAGTCATAGGCGTTCTCTCCGCTGGTTAAAAGCTTCAGCATTGCTGCTTCGACTTCATCACTGGACAACACAGACGAATCAACCTTGCTGCGGCTGACCACCGGAATCGAAGCCGCTTCTGCGGGGAAATCGCACAGGTCAGAAACTCCGATAACTTGGTCGCCAATACCCAGCGAAAACAATATTTCAGTCCCACTTGGTAGCAGGGAACATATTTTCATGCCTGATATCCCATCCTTTGAATCCAGTTAAAACTGATCGTAAACTAACTCGACGTGCACAACCAATCGAGGTTTCAGGTGCAGAAGCTGATGTATTATAGACCTCGATCAATCGGTTGAGCCGTCCTATTGCGATGACTGGCACACCGGGGACTAGATTTCTCACCAGGCGGACACGGAACATGGCCCAAGGGGCTGGGGCAGAAAAATGGAGCCAATGGGACCTCCTAAAGCTAAACTCGTTTAGCTTTGGGATAACCGGGTTCATCTTGGCAATGGACACGGTGGTCCTACCTGTATTCGTGTTGACCGTCGCACCTGACGACCTTAAGAACACCTATCTGGCAATTCTTGGAGCCAGCGGTTTGGTGATGGCGGCAATGGTTCAACCCACCATTGGCCGCATCAGTGATCGAACCCGTTCCCCGTTTGGACGCAGAGTTCCCTTCATAATATGGGGTTCCATATTTGCCGCATTGGGTTTGATTGGCGTGCGATTGGCGCCCAATTTTGCGGTCTTATTCGCCGTCTGGGTCTTCATTCAAGCCAATGTGAACATTGCTTACGGGCCTGGCTTGGCCTTGATCCGCGATTGCATTCCGCTACCCCGCATTGGAATGGCCTCATCAATGAAGATCATGTCCGACGCAGCGGGTGCCGCGGTCATGATTGCCATCACTGGCGCATTGATCGGCAAAACCAGCGGGTCGTTGGACTGGCAGTGGATATCCTTGGGAATACTAGCTTTCCTGATGATTTTGGGCATCTCGGTGACCTCAGTGCAGGTGTCTCTCCGTGAACTGCGAACGCCGATAAATTCGAAGATGCAAGATACCGAATCCTCATTACGTTCGATACTGAATCCCCAACTTGGTCTTTTCCTTACTTCCCGCCTGGTAATGATTACAGCAGTAGCGTCGTTCCAAACCTACGGCCTGTTCTTTCTTAGAGACTCAGTTGGACTGGAAAATCCGGCTGAGGCTTTGGGGCGCATGATTTTGGTGATTGCCGGTACTTTGGGTGCGGCAGTGTACGTATCAGGCTGGGTCTCCAACCGGGTTGGTAGAAAACCGATGATAATGGTCGGCGCAGTTGGCGCTGCCCTCGGATCGCTCTGGATGTTGACAGCCAATGATGCAACTCAGGTATTGATTATTGCCAGCGTCATTGGTGCGTCTGTGGGTGTTCTCCTAAGCGCGAACTGGGCGTTGGCTAACGAGCTAGCCGACGACAACCAGGCAGGATTACACATTGGCATAGTGAACTTGGCAACGATTGCCGGCGCAGCCTTGGCGAAGCTACTTGGCCCCGGTATTGACGCCTTGAACCAGGTACCAGGACGGGCAGACGACTTTGGCTACCAGGTGTTAATCGGCGGCGCGGCCGGGTTGTTCATCCTGGGTGCAGTGTTAATAATGCCGTTGAAAACAACGGGGCGGGAGTTCTCCTCAAAAGATCAAAACTCACCGCCCTCGTCTTAGTGTTCACCGTATTATTAGTTGAGCTAAAGGTGGTTAGCGGGGGCTGCCGACTTTCTTCACGAAATCCGCACCGCCCTGTGCAACCCAGGAAACCCATGGAGTCATCAAGAACTGGACCCCTTTCTGCTTGTAGGCTTCCACATTTCCGTCATTCACCAGAGTTCCGGCGACTTTGCCAGCTCCAGTAATCTTGGCGATGGCTTCGTCAATCGCCTTCAGGACATCCGGATGTCCGGCGTTTCCAATGTGGCCCATCGTCTGAGACAGGTCTGACGGCGCGACGAAGTAGACATCAATATCCGGCACTGACAGTATTTCGTCCAGGTTGGCCAGCGCCTCCGCCTCTTCAAGGAGTACCACCACCATTGTTTGATCGTTGGCTTGGTGGAAGTAATCACCCACGCCAAAAGACTGACGACCGCCAAACATCCCACGGTAACCCAGGGGTGAGTATTTGGAGGATTGCGCAGCCTGTTCAGCAGCGTCTTTGGAATTCACATGGGGCACAACAATGCCCATGGAACCTCGGTCGAGTGTGCGAGTGATCAGCCCTGGGTCATTAGAGTTGACTCTGGTGACGGATGCCATCTCCCAAAGGTCACAAGCCCGGGTCATATCTCCCAAGGCGTCCCAGTCAACGGAACCGTGCTCGCATTCGATCCAAGCGGCATCAAAACCGATTGGGCCCAAAAAATCGATTATTTCACTGGTTTGTAGTCCTGAGACGACGGTGATTGCTTCGCCGTTTTGCAATTTCTGTTTGGCTTTGTTAGGTCTAATTGATGCCATTATGAGGTCTCCTAAAAAGGGGATAACGCTGCCGTTGTTCATAGTCTATAACAGCGAGTCTGGCCATTTTGCCATCAAGCCTCTCACTTTTCAAATCGAAGCAGGGTAACTCAATCAATGCTCCCAGGCTGGTGCCCGGTCAATCGCCAAGCTTTGGGTCAGCTTGGTCTGGAATGATCCATCACTGCTCATTCGGTAGATATCATCATTTCCATCTCGGCTGGTTTGAAAGACCAGTTGAAACCCGGATGCTTGCCAAGACGGAGCAGAATCTGTTTTCGTATTGTTCGCCAAGTGAGTTATGCCAGTTCCATCTGAGTTGATTAGGTAGATGTCCATCGATAAATTGCGGTCGGAAACAAACGCAATAGTGCCGCCATTTGGAGACCAAGCAGGATCAATATCATCACCAGAGTCATTCGTGATATTAAAAACTCCGGAGCCATCTGTATTCATCATATAGATCTCTTGGTTTCCATCACGGTCTGATACAAACACAATCTGAGCCCCGTCAGGTGACCATGCGGGACGGCCGTCTGATGCATCATTAGTGGTTAGTCTCTGTTGTGCGGAACCATTCAGGTTCATGACATACACTTCCTTGTTACCGTCTCTGGTCGAGGTGTAAGCAATCTGATTACCGGAAGGTGAACAACTTGGGTCAGTATCAGCCGCAAAGTTTTCTGTCAGTCGGGTTTGTTCGGACTCGTCTGCCAGCATGATATATATCTCAAGATTTCCATCACGATCAGATACATAGGTCAGACGCTCGCTGCCGCACCATGAAGGGTCAGTGCCTGTTGCTGCGTTGCTGGTGAGATTTACCTGGTTGTAACCGTCCAGCCCCATGATCATGATCTCAGAATTTACGCTTCTATCAGACTGGAATGCTATTCGCCCTCCCGCCACGTACGGCAGGGGTGTTGGAGTTGGGGTCGGGAAAGGCGTTGCGGTGGGCATCAGGGTGGACGTGGGAGTAGGAAAAGGAGTCGCCGTAGGTGTGGGTACCAGTGTTAGGGTTGGAGCAGGCGTGGGCGTTGGGACGGGAATCGCCGTCGGAGTAGGTACTGGGGTTGGTGTGGGCGCGGGTGCAGGTTCCGGTGCTGGGTCAGGCACCGGTATAGCCGTTGGCGTCGGTACAGCCGTGGCAGTGGGAACGCTGGTCGGCGTCGGAATTGGAGTTGGAGTTGCAACCGGCATTGGCGTGGGCGTGGGGATTTCCGTCGGCAGCGGTGGGGGGATATTAGTAGGTTGAATTACTTCCGTTGGGGAAGACGCTGGAGTGTCGTTGACTGTCGACTCTACAGTTAGCACCGGAGTGAATATAAATGGTTGGCTCTGCGTTGGTTCAGGAGACACACTCGTAGATGCAAACGTAACCCTAGGAGTTCCCTCCGACACACCATCGTTAATATAAGTCGAGGCCTCATTCACCAGGATTGGGCCAACGGTTAGCGCAAATCGGCTTAGACTGCCAGTCTTGGCAGCTACAGTTGATGCCACGGGGTCGGCCGTGCTAGTCGATACGTCCCAAGCCTGGGTTTGTCCATGTTGATGTTGTATGAAGAATCTGGAGAAATCGTCCTCGGCCACGCCTAGTTCAGCCGGACCGATATCTATGGAAATAGTGAGCATTGGCCTAAATGTTATTGAGCTATTTTCAGCATCAACGGTCCGTGCCGACAAGTCGAACATCCGCCCGGCGCTGACATAGCCTTCAGGCAATCCTGGATTCCCAATCTTCCCTAGCTCTTGAAATTCCAAAATTATTGGTTCATTGAAGGAACCAGCGGGCACAGTGACTTTCACCCGGCCATCCGCAGACACGACATCAACCGTGTCTTTGCCAGTGATTAACACGCCAGCAGGCCCTATCAGCAGAGCCGTAATGGTGTCCCCGGAGTCATTCAATGAGGGTGACAACGAAAGGACACCGGTCGCGATCAAGACTGAAGGAGACCGGCCAGAACCAGCAAAAGGAGTATCGCAAAAACGGCCAACCTGGCCATTGGGCCAAACCGTCCGCCTTTGGGTAGCGAGGGCGGCTGACTAGACATCGGGCCCGCCATAAACTATTCGCAAATGCTGATTGTTTTTGCTCTTAAAATGGAAGAGCCCAACAACCGCGCGGGGTAATCTTATTAACGCCAATTATCTGCACTATTTTAGTGGTGTCGCTGTCAGACGATGATGGAAAGACCACGTTGGCCATTATTACCCTTTGTGATTGCTGCGAGTCGAGAGTAAAAGCCTTGTGCATTACACCAGATTCGCCCTTCCCAACTGGTTGCGGACTCCAAGGCAACTGAAATTCGGTCAGGCTAAGACTGTGTGAAGGAAAATTGTATGGGAAGGTCATCAAGGTCAAAAACAGTCTGAGCGCTGGTTGCGTCCCCTTTTTCCAGCAACAAAATGGTCATGCAAATTTCAGAATCAAGAGGATCGGCTTCTTTGGCCACCGGATGGAAGTATCCCGTCCCCCTCAGCGCTTTGGGCTTTGGGTCCAACTGCAAAATAAAGTTGACAACATCGTCTGCATCATTGACCACATATGGCACGGTGGCTTCTATTCCATTGCTTTCAAACTGGATGTTATAGGTCGTACTTCGCTGATTTCCAATTCCCTTTAGCAGTCTTATGTCAGCCAATGCGAACCGGTTGGTAACGCGGTACATCTCTTCGAGGATCGTTTGGTAATTGGGCTCGTTGTTGAAGACGCTGGTGCAATGGACCAGATCAAAAGTGTTGTCTTCAAACGGCAACGAGAATCCTTCATTGATCACAAAAATCGCTTCCGGGTACCGTGCCTGGGCCATCTCCACGGCCGTTGCAGACAGGTCTATTCCAGTGTATTCAACTGCAGGTTCGTAGCTGCGCATGATGTTGAAAAAACCGCCGGAGGCACAGCCAACGTCCAAGACTTTGGCACCGGGAAATAAAACTCTGGGAAGAAATACAGTTTCTGAGGGATAGAGATCAGCTACGTCGTGACGATGCTGGGCGTAATAATCTATTGCACTCTGACTGGACCATTGTTTACCGGTGGTCAATAAATAGCTCCAGGTTGGTTTGGGATCCTGCAGGCGGTTTTATGACGTGATAAACCGCTTGCATGCGAATGCTTGGCGCTAGCGAACTGATACAGGGGCGAATATATCTTCTGCCTTTCTAAGGTCGCCCATGTCATCTATTTCTGCCCACTTATTATTTCCAGTATTCATTACAGACATTTCCATCTGACCGGAATCAATCAGACTGGCGAACACTGCTTCGTAATATTGATCGGTACGACCATCTTCCAAGAAAGATTCCATTTCCGGAACAATCACGTCTGATAGTAATTCCCTGGAAAGCCGATAGATGTTCACTGTCTTCAAGGCAGTGGAGTAATTGAACCATCTACCTTGGTCTGATTTAAGGACCATCGACTTTGCGGTGTCTCCTTCCGCCAGGATCACCGTCCCGTCCATGTGAGGCTGGAAACGGTCTACAACGGCAACGTTACGCTCTCTCAGACTGACCAGCCGTGCGACCAATCGGTCATCAAACACGAGGTCCGATTCCAGCAGAAGCATGTCATCATCGAACTGGTCTCTGGCCAGCCAGAGAGAGTACAGGTTGTTGGAATTGGCGTAATCGGTGTTTTCCACGTAGGACAAATCTATACCTCTGTAACGCAACCCAAAATGGCCTCGTACGGCATCAGCCATAAACCCAACAACGATGGCGCATTCTCTGATTCCAGTTTTTCCAATGGCGTCTAGCTGGTATTCCATCATGGGTTTACCGGCTACGTTAACCAGGCATTTGGGCTGCGTTAGGGTCAGGGGTTGGAGTCTGGTACCCATTCCCGCAGATAAAATAATTCCCTTCATCACTTACCTCGCATCAAGCGCTTCGTTTGTCTTAACACCGGTCGCATTAACGCCGGCCATCTTAACCTCGGCGAATTCATCAATCCGAAGAAGTGCTTCCACCAATCGATTATTATCTTCATCCGTACGGCAGGCTACGCGTATGAAATTGCCGTCCAATCCGAGTTTGGACCCGCAGTTATTGACCAAAATTCGGCTGTCGTCAAACAAGTGGGCCGCCAGTTCCTCTCCGGTGAACCCGTGCAGAATCTCACAGAGAACAAAATTACCCTGAGTTGGGAACGGGCTCAGGTAGGGCACGCTGGACAGACCTTGCACCAAGTTACGAGTGGCCTGTCTGACTTTTCCGCATGACTCTGTGTACTGATCCCGGTATTTCCCCATCTCTTGTAGGAAAAATTGAGCCAGGGAGTTGATACTCCAGATTGGCACGTCGTTACGCAATTCTTCCAGTCGTTCAACGTTGCCAGTGGCTGCATAGCCAAGGCGAATGCCCGGTATACCGCAGTTTTTAGACAGGCTCTTTAACACCAACAAGTTAGGATAATCTTGGAGCAGGTCCAAAGCAGATGTATCTGGCTCTGCATCTGTAAAGTCCAAGAAAGATTCGTCTACCAATACCAAGTTGAGATGTCGCATCCGGTTCAGGAAGTAGATCAGGTCAGTCTTTGGCATGTAGGTGCCAGTGGGATTGTTGGGCCTAATCAGTAGCGCCGAGTCTGAATTGGTATCTTTGATGTGGTTGATGAATTCATCAACGTTCAGGTTGAACCCATCAGAAGATTTGAACGGGAATACTTCCCGGCCCAGTATCTGGGCCCGGTTGATGAATTCTTCAAAGGTGGGAATCGGAACGGCCAACCGATTCACATAACGAGACAGCACAGCGTTGATAAGCTCGCTGGCGCCGTTTCCAACCACCACTTCGTTTTGTTTGAGACCAAGT
>JAPKDE010000333.1 GCA_028822675.1 Dehalococcoidia bacterium
AATGCCGGTACTCTCATGATGGGAGACCACTTCGTAGAAGTTGCGCTCCACCAAATGCGGGTCAAACAGCAAGTCTTTACTGTCCATGACCACTCCGGCGGCAACTCCCTCTTTCTGTAGGGCGTGCATCAAATCATGGGATAACCAAGAGCTGGTCACCGGGCCAATCAGCGAGTCCAACGCGTCCCGGTTTTGCCACCGGCTCAGCGAGTCCGCAAACCTGGAATCTGACGCCCAATCGTCCTGCTTCAGAACCCGGCATAGGGATTGCCATTCTTCGTCGGTGGCGACGGCGATGGTTATCCAGCGGTCGTCGCCTTGGGTCTGGTAGCAGCCGTGGGGTGACATAATCGTGTCTTGGTTGCCCAGACGCGGCCCAGTCCGTTTGTTGGCCGAGTAGTCCATCAATATTTCCGGGATGGTGGCACTAGTGGCCTGGGTCTGGGAGATGTCCACAAACTGGCCCTCGCCAGTGCGCAGACGGTGCATCAGAGCGGCCATCACGGCAAAGACCGTGTGTTCGCCGGATGTGTAGTCGGTATAGGGAATCTCAGACATCATCGGCGAGTCGCTGCCAACGTAGCCAGTCTGATAGGCCAGACCTGCCGCACCTTCCGTGGCCGGGCCGGTGGCACCGTAGTTGGCCCACGGGCCGTAGAACCCGTAGCCGGTGGAAGACACCATGATGATGTCTGGTTTTATCTTTTTTAGGTCCTCGTATTCCAGCCCAAAATTCTTGATCACTCTGGGGGTGAAATTCTCGGAGAATATGTCCGCAACCGAGACCAATTCTCTGAGTATGGCCAGACCTTCCGGCTTGCTCAGGTCCAAGGTCACGCCAAGCTTGTTCCGGTTCTGTTCGTAGAAATTGGCGCCCTTATTCCAAAACTCACCCGAGATGTCATTCTTGTAGACCGAGTCGCTACGGTAGCTCTCCAGCCGTCCAGTGGACTCCAGGCGAATGACCTGCGCCCCCATGTCGGCCAGCATTTTCATGGAAAAGGGAATGGCGATGAGTTGCCCCATCTCGATTATTCGGATGCCTGCTAAAGGACCTGGCATTTGTTAGTGATTCTCCATAAAATGTTCTGGTAGACGGCCAACATTAGGGCTAATTACAGCTTAAATTATCTCGTTGGCCCGCATCTGGGCCAGGTCTTCTTGCGTGTGGCCCAGCCGTTGTCCGATGACTTCCTGGTTGTGCTGGCCTAGGCTGGGGGCCGGGCTGAGGACAGCCCATGGAGTCCCGCTCATCTCAAAAGGTGCACCCGGATACTTCAGGGTACCCAGGGCTGGGTGGTCAATGTCGACGAAGAAGTTTCGGGCCTCGAACTGCGGGTCGGCCATCACCTCTTCCGGGGACTGCACCACGCCAAAGATGAACCGTTTTTCGTGGGCGGCGTAGAATCGCTCGAATTTGTTCTGCTTGATGAAATAGTCGTCTAGTATTCGGCCCAATTCCTCGGCGTTGACCAGCCGAGCTGATGGCGTATTAAATTTATCGCCGCCAAGTTCAGGGACGTCCATGAAATCCACCATGACACCCCAGTTCAGTCCGGTACCAATGCCGGGGTTGGGGATCAGGTGGCCGTCAGCGCTGGCCCGGAGTCGGCTTAGGTCGCCGCTGTGGTTTGGCTGTCTTCGGCGAACTGCGCCGGTGTAGGTGAAGTTGTTCACCACATCCCTGAGGCCGGTGGCAACTGCCTCTTGGATGGAGATATCCACGTGTTGACCTTCGCCCGTAAGCCTCTGGTGATACATGGCCATCAGGGTTGCGCCAGCACCGTCGGTGCCCGCCTTGAATTGGGCTTGGTTGAACGCGTGTTTCAGGGGCTCCCTGTCGTAACCGCCGGAGATATACATCAGCCCGCCCATGGCGTACTCAATAATGTCTGCTGCCTTGTAATCGCGATATGGCCCAGTCTGCCCGAAGTTAGAAATCGAAGTCAAGACCAGGCTGGGGTTTATCTTCTGCAGCGACTCAAAGTCCAGGCCCAGAGACTCCATGACCCTTGGAGCAAAATTCTCCACCACAACATCTGTTTGTTCAATCAGCGACTTCAGAACTTGCATGCCATTTTCGGTCTTGAGGTTCAGGGTCACGCTCTGTTTGTTGGTGTTCAGGTAGGCGAAGACCAGGCTTTTTTCTAGGTCTATATCGTCGTTGAGAAACGGGGC
>JAPKDE010000092.1 GCA_028822675.1 Dehalococcoidia bacterium
TTCTTCGCCCAGACCGGGTTCGATAAAGAGATGTCCGCCGCTGCCGCTGCTCTGGCGGAGGGCAACCTCGCAAAGGCTGCCGACTCCATCACCGAAGAGATGCAAGACCAAGTGGCCATCGTGGGGACGGTTGAAGAATGCCGCGCCGCCCTAGAAAAACGCCGCGCCGCCGGACTACAACTCCCAGTCATAGCGCCATTTGCCGTCGGCGACAACAAAACGTCCCACATGCACGTAATCAACGCGCTAGCCCCGAACTAAATCCCCTTCGGTCCTTCTGTACGAAAGGGGGATTTAGGGGGATTTCCACTACCCGCCAGGAACCATGCAGTTCGTCGCAATCGCCGCCTACTCCAGCGGCGTCAGCCCACAAACATCTGCTACCAGTTCATAGGAATGCACCCGGTCGGCCAGGTGGTGGGTGATGGTTACTATGCTCAGGTCTGGCGTCTGATACCACTCTGAAATTTCTTCCAGCCCTTCTTTGACCTGCTCCGGGGTTCCGTCTACGCAAACACTCGCGTATTGCTTCACGTACGCTGCTTCGTCGGCCTGGTACACGTAGTTGGCAGCAAATTCCGGAGATGGAATACCTGCCGCTCTGCCGGTGATATTCAGCAATCTGGACAGGTTGCGGCAGGCCGACAACCTCAGCGCTTCTTCCTCAGTTTCTGAGCAGACCACATGCACGCCCACGTTGACCTTGGGCTCGGGGAAGGCCGCAGACGGTTGGAAGTTTTTGCGATAGTTTTCCACTACTGCCGGCCCTTCATCCACGGCAATTCCAAAGAAATGTGCGTAGGCAAAGGGCAGCCCCAGTTGGGCGGCCATGTTCGCGCTTTCGTACCGGGAGCCCAGCAGCCAAACGTCCGGCACTTCAGGTTCCCCTGGCCCGGCGCTGATGCTGGAGAAGAAATGGCTGTCTTCCAAGTCGTTGTTCAAGAAGCCGAGTAGGTCCACCACCTGCCTGGGGAAGTGGCGGATCTCCTTGGGTTGACCGGGAAAGGACAGAGCGGCCGCCGTAATCTGGTCGCTGCCCGGCGCGCGGCCAATGCCTAAGTCGATGCGGCCTGGATAGAGGGCACCCAATAAGCGAAAGTTTTCCGCTACTTTTAGGGCGCTGTAGTGAGAGAGCATAACCCCGCCACTGCCAACCCTGATGCTGTTGGTGTGGGCGGCCACCTGGCCAATGAGAATTTCCGGGCTGGTGCCGGCGTAGTTAGGGGCGCTGTGGTGCTCGGCTAACCAGTAGCGCTGGTAGCCCATTTTCTCGACTTCCACCGCCAGTGCGATGGTGTCTCGGAGCGCCTGGCCCGCAGACTCGCCGACACGCACCGGCGATTGGTCCACGACGCTTAGTTCAAGTTTCTTACTCAAGTTAATACCTCAAAACGGCATTGGTGGTTTTCCAGACATGATTGCTGGCAGGCAGGAAAATTCAGGCGTCTGGTAGCTACAAGTATACAAGGTGCGGCAGAAATTGGTTCGCGATTTTGGCCTTCTAAAACGGACTGAACAGATGGGCGAACAAATGGCCCGAAAAATGGATTGTGAAATTGCTCTCAAACCCTATTGCGCCGCCCATTGGACGGTCTTATAATTTGGCCTGAATGAAAACAAGGAACTGTATTTTAAGCCGTTCTCTGGGCTGGAAAGCCTGGGGGACGGCTTTTTTTTGCGCCATTGGCCTTCTAGTCGCTTGTGGTGCGGGGACTACCGATATCGACGGCTCCAGTACGGTCTTTCCCATCACTGAGGCGATGGTCGAAGACTGGGGCGAATCCATTGGTGGGTCGGCCCGGCTGGTTATTGGCATATCAGGCACGGGCGGCGGTTTCAAGAAGTTTTGCGCCGGAGACATAGATATCAACAACGCCTCTCGGTCTATCAAGGCCAGCGAAGAACAAAAATGCGCCGAAGCCGGGGTTGAGTTCATCGAGCTTCCCGTGGCCATTGATGGGTTGACCATTGGGGTGAACCCCGACAATAACTTTGCCAAATGCATAACCATTGAAGAACTGCACACCATGTGGTCTCCGGAATCAGAGGGCGAAATCAAACGTTGGAATCAGATACGCCCGGAGTGGCCCGACCAGAAGCTTCAACTTTACGGTCCGGGTGTGGACTCCGGGACCTTTGACTACTTTACGGAGACCATAAATGGCGAGGCCCAAGCATCCAGAGGAGATTTCACCTCCAGCGAACGTGACAATGTTCTGGTACGGGGAATAGCCGGAGACCGGGGCAGCCTGGGTTATTTTGGGTACTCATACTTTGTAGAGAACCGGGATATCCTCAAGATGGTGGCCGTTGATAGCGGCGACGGCTGCATTTTCCCAACGGATGAGTCAATCAATGACGGCAGCTACGCACCGTTGTCGCGGCCCCTTTTCATTTACGTAAGTAAAGAGTCCTGGGCCAAGCTGGATGTTAAAGACTTTGTGAACTATTACGTGAGCTATGAACGGGCGGGATTGCTGCGAGACCTAGGATTTGTGGCTTTCCCAGAGTCGGTTCATGCTCTGATTACGGATCGGTTTGAACGCGGATTGACCGGCTCAATCTTTGGGGGCGAGAACCCTCAAAGAGGGACTGTGGAAGAGGTGCTCTTTGGTAATCAATAAGAAGTGGTGTGCTTACTAGGTGTGCTTACTAATGGAAAGCGAGATTAGCTTTGGGTAGAAACCCGGTGGGCCCGCCTTTGGGACAGGGCGCCCGTTCCACGTGGAAACGGATGGTCACTGAACGGGCCATAGCCGTGCTGCTTTTCCTTTCTACTTTTCTCTCGGTGCTGATTACCATCGGAATTGTGGCCGTCCTTCTATTTGAGGCGATCACATTCTTCGCTGACGTTTCTGTCTTTGAATTCCTCACCGGCACTCGTTGGACGCCGCTATTCTCATCAAAGCAGTTTGGCGTGCTGGCGTTGGTGGCAGGGACAACATTGACGGCGGTGATGGCGATGGTGGTGGCGTTGCCGCTGGGTTTGCTCAGCGCCATCTATCTGAGCGAGTACGCTCCTAACGGCGTGCGAAAAGTGGTCAAACCGATACTGGAAGTGCTGGCCGGGATTCCTACAGTGGTCTACGGGTATTTTGCGTTGCTGTTTGTGACTCCCATACTGCGGTCTATCTCCGGCGATATATCGGTCTTCAACGCCTTGAGCGCCTCCATAGTTATGGGAATAATGATCCTGCCCATGGTTTCCAGCCTCAGTGAAGATGCCATGCGGGCGGTGCCCAGGACCCTGCGTGAGGGAGCCTACGCCCTGGGCTCAACCAAGCTGGAAGTTTCCACTCTGGTGGTGGTTCCTGCGGCCCTTTCCGGAATCGTGTCGGCTTTCATCTTGGCGGTTTCCAGGGCCATCGGCGAAACCATGATTGTGACGATTGCAGCCGGGCAGAACCCGACTTTTACACTCAACCCGTTTGTTCCAATCGAAACCATGACCGCATACATTGTCCAGGTCAGTCAGGGTGACGCACCGGCAGGGTCAATAGAATTTAAAACCATCTTTGCGGTGGCTCTGCTGTTGTTTGTCATTACTCTGGTGATGAACCTATTGAGCCAGTTCGTGGTTAGCCGGTTCCGGGAGGAGTACGAGTAATGGCCGTTATCTCCCAGTCAGACTTTCAGAGGAAACGGGCCCGTCGCAAGTGGATGGGACGTGCTTTCTACGGGCTGTGTCTGCTTTCCGTTGGCATAGCATTGAGTATGCTGGGAGTGCTGCTGGTATATCTGTTCATTCAGGGCGTGACCGGCATCAGCTGGAGCTTCCTGACCAGCTTTGCGTCGCGACACCCAGACCAGGCCGGCATCAAGGCTGCCATCTTGGGCAGCATCTACGTGGTGACGGTGGCTGGAGCAGTCTCGTTCATCCTGGGGGTCGCCACGGCGGTCTACCTGGAGGAATACGCGGCGCGCAGTAAATTTGCCAGAATCGCCAAGATCAATATCGCCAACCTGGCTGGTGTGCCGTCCATCGTCTACGGAATCTTGGGACTGCAGATATTCGTTCACAGCATGCACTTGGGCAAGAGCGTGTTGGCCGGTGGTTTCACCCTGGGCCTACTCGTGCTGCCGATTGTCATTGTGGCGTCCGGTGAGGCGGTGCGCGCGGTGCCGCCGTCACTCAGGGAGGCCGCCTATGGTTTGGGCGCCACCAGGTGGCAGGTCATCTGGCACATGGTAATTCCCCAGGCATTCCCTGGAATATTGACCGGAGTGATTCTGGCGGTAAGCCGGGCCATTGGTGAAACAGCGCCGCTCATCGCCATGGGAGCGTTGACCTTTGTGCCGTTCACGCCGGACAGCCCGCTAAGCAGGTTTACGGTGCTTCCGATTCAGATATTCAACTGGACGTCCCGCCCACAGGAAGGATTCCAAGAGGCTGCTGCGGCCGGTATAATCGTGTTGCTGGTGATACTCCTGGTGATGAATGCAGGCGCGGTGATTCTCCGCAATAAGTTCCAAAACAAATCGGAAAGCTGACCAGTCGCAAGACTTGGTCAGTAGCGCTTACACGCTGCGAGAATAGAAGACGAATGCAAGACCTGATTCGGACTGCCGAAACGCCATGAGGATAGAAATAGATTGCTAGACCAGGATCCAATTCTTCAGACCCGTGGACTTAGCGTTTACTACGACACCAAGAAAGTAGTGACTGACGTTAATCTGGACGTGGCGCGCAACCGCATAACGGCGATCATTGGACCGTCTGGCTGCGGCAAGAGTACCCTCCTGCGCTGCTTCAACCGCATGAACGACCTGATACCCTCGGCCAGAGTGGAAGGCCAGGTGATGTTTGACGGCCTTGATCTGTACGGCCACGGCGTTGATCCGACAGAGATTCGCTACCTGATTGGGATGGTGTTCCAGCGACCCAACCCATTCCCCAAGTCCATCTATGACAATGTGGCCTTTGGCCCCCGCATCAACGGTTTCAAGGGCGATATGGATGAGCTTGTTGAGAGGTCTCTGGTCCGCGCGGCCATCTGGGATGAAGTTAAAGACCGGCTCAATACCAGCGCTCTGGCTCTTTCCGGCGGCCAGCAGCAGCGGCTCTGCATTGCCAGGGCCCTGGCAGTGGAACCCAGGGTGATTCTAATGGACGAGCCCTGCTCGGCCCTTGACCCAATCGCCACGCTGGCTATTGAAGAACTCATGCGTGAATTGTCTGAGGACTATTCGATTATCATAGTTACGCACAACATGCAGCAGGCGGCTCGCGTGTCTCACTACACGGCCTTCCTGATGGTGGAAGAAGCACGAGTGGGGTTCATGGTGGAGTTTGGGGAGAGTCGTCAGATATTCACCAACCCTGAAGATGAGCGAACTGAAGCCTATATAACCGGCAGGTTTGGGTAGGCCAAGTAGTCTTTATGGTTAGAGCAGATTTTGCCAAGAAATCAGGAGCGGAGCATTCAGGTAGGCTGAGGGGGATTTATGGTTAGAGCAGATTTTGACCGGAGTCTTGAAGAACTACAAGCCGAATTGGTGGAGCTTGGAGAGATTGTTGAAAAGGCCATCCTAAAGTCCATGGACGCCTTGGAGCGTCGAGATTTGACCATGGCCTACGAGGTTGTGGCCGAAGACGATCTGATCGACGAAAAGCGCTTCGACCTGGAAGAAAAATGCATCAACCTCATTGCCACTCAACAGCCTCTGGCAATTGATCTACGAACCCTGCTGGCGGTGCTCCATATCGCAGTTGAGTTGGAGCGCATGGGCGATTACGCAGAGGGCATTGGCAAGATTTGCATGATCATTGGCGATGACGTGCCAATGGAGTTGCCTAAACAACTGCCACTGATGGCTACCGCAGGCGTGACGATGTTGAAAAGAAGCCTAAAGTCATTGGTTGACCGCGATACAGACCTGGCCAACAACGTTTGGGACTCTGACGACGAAGTAGATGAACTGTATGACGGGGTTTGTCGTCAGATATTCCTGGATATGGGTGAGCATCCCAAGACCATTGAGGCTTCAACCCATTTCCTGTGGGTTGCCCACGACTTGGAACGCATCGCCGACCGGGCGACCAACATTGCCGAAAGGGTGATTTTTATGGTGACTGGTCGGAGCGGGCGTTATGAAACAACTCAGGAAGGGAATAAATCGTCAGATTGATGTCTAGCGATTGTGTCTGACCAGGCTTAATCGATTGCTCGTTGTGAGTGGTTGTTTTTTGGATAATTTTGGGTGACAATTGAGCTTAAGAGAGAGTGTGGTGTAGTGACTGCGGGATTTCGGAGTGAGCGGCTCCAGTAGCAACAGCGTGCGGTGCAAGTTTCTAAATGCAGCGATAGAACCTCTAATTACGCACCTATCAATTATGCAAGACAAGTACGAAAAAGAAATTGAAGAGATTCTCAAGAACGCAGGCGAAGCGGCACCAGACCAGCCGCGCGCCGAGTCGGAAAAGCCCTTAGAGGATCGCTCTAGGGCGGTGCGGAGAGCTGCTGAAGCCAATAAGCCAGAAGTATCCTACTCCCCCAGCAAAGGACGCTGGCCCACCATAACCCCAGGCAAAATTCTGCTGGTGGGCCTTGCTGTGGTCATTCTGGCCGCTCTGTTTAATCCTTTGCTGATTTGGGTGGGACTGGCTCTGCTGGTCTTTGGCTACCTGCTGTTTTTCATCACCCCCCGGAGTATCAACATTGAAAAAAAGTGGCGCGGGGAATCAGTCGAAGACGTAGGTGAGTCCCCTTGGGACCGGTTTAAACGCTGGTTCAAGAGCTAAATCCAGATTGGGATTGACCAGACTGGGATTTAATTGAATAAAAAAAGGGCGTCCCGATTAATCGGGACGCCCTTTTTTTATTCGCGGGTACCCAGACTTAACATGGTGGAGTTAATCTGACTTGGCGCTTTCCGGGTTGAGGCGTTGGGCCAGCGCCAGTATGAGACTGCCCATGTGGGGGTGGTCTGGTTCCACATCCACCCGGAAGCCAGCTTCCAGCATTCGTTTGGTACAAACTGGGCCAACAGAAGCCACTACTCCCGGCCCTTCAGCCAAGATGTTCCGCAGTGAAGCTTCTCTACCGGCGTTGGCGGCAATCGACAATAAATTGCCAATCTGAATCTGGCTGGTGAATGCCAGGGCGTCTATTTGTCCGCTTTCTAAGGCGTCGATTAGGCCCAGAACCGGAGTTACATCCTCAGGAAGACCCCACTTGTAGAGCGAGACCTCACGCACAGTAGCGCCGCGCTTTTCCAGTGCCTGGGTCAGTTGAGAGTTGGGCCCACCGTAGGCTTGTATCGCCACATTCTTGCCGGATAGGTCTAGGCCGTCAATCTCCACCAAGAGATCAGCAGATGTAAACGGCTCCGGCGGCATGTGGTCAATATGCACCTTGTTGCGGCGCAGAATCGCGGCCGGTTTGGGGCTGCGGGCAATCACAGTAGCGGTCGTCAAGGCCTCTAGCATCTCGGCTTCCCGGCCTTGGGACGCGGCACTGTCGAAGAGCGCTTTGGTCCCCACTCCAGTCTGAAACACCATCACTTGAACAGTGCCCGAGCAGATATCGTCCACCAAGGTTCTCACCTCGGCCGTTTCGCCAAGGTGAATCTCCTGGAGCACTGGGGCGGGGTAGGGCACCCCGCCGTTACGCTCAATCAAGGTCCCCATTTCTGAGAGCATGCGGGCCTCGACGTAAGCGATTGTTTTACCTTCTAGGGTTGCGGGACTTGAAGCTGCCAAATCAGTAGCGCCCTATACGGCGCACTCTCCCTCGCCCCGTTCCAACTTGTAGATGTTGGTGCGTTCCCAGTCAATGTACAGGTCGGAGCCGGGGGTGGCGTTGGCGATGGCTTGCTCGGCGTTCTGGGCAACCTCGGTCACTTCTTCCAGTCCAACGCGGTCCAAGAACTGGTTGAACTTCTCGCCGTCTGAGCGGTTGTCCTTGTAGTAGGTAACAACCTGTTTCAGTACGCCAGGAACGGACTTGGCCGGAATCTTGATCCGGGGAATCCGCGTGCCGATGCGGGAGTCCTGGACGTTGACGTCGCCGTAGTTTCCGCCCAAGAACATCTCGTAAGCAGGAATCTGCTGGCCGTCCGGTCCCTTGGTGGCCGCACCGTGGAAACCGATGTTGGCGATGTGGTGCAGGCCGCAACCGTTGGGGCAGCCGCTCATCTTGACGCGGATGTCGTTCACGCCTTCATCGGAAGTGAGATCCTTCCAGCTATCAATCTCTTCTTTAAGAGCGCCGGCCAAACCCATGGATGACGTGATACCGAGTTTGCAGCTATCAGTGCCGGGGCATGAGACCACGTTGCTGATGGAATTGGCATCGGATTCTGCTAGGCCAATCTTGGTCAGTTCGTCGAACACGTCGTGGAGCATATGCTCCGGGATGAAACGCAGGAGCAGGTTCTGTTCCTGGCTGACCCGCGCTCGGCCACCGGTGTACTTGGCCATGATGGTGGCCAGTGCGTGGAACTGGGAAGCGGAGAGATTACCGCGTTCTGGCTTCACGTGCGCCACGTAGTAGCCCTCTTGCTTCTGGGCTTCAACGTTGGTGTTGTACCACTTGGCATAGTCTGGGCCGTGGTCGTGGCCATTGGTGGAGTTGGGGGCCAATGCAGGAGGAGTCTCCGTCATGAGCTCGTCAACATCCATGTAGGGCTTGGGATCGATTGGTCCAATGTTTTTCAGTTCGGCTTCGACCAGGATCTTGAATTCTTCCAGGCCAATCCGGTCTACCAAAACCTTCAAGCGGGCCATCATGCGGTTCTTGCGAAGCATTTCGGCGTTGTTGAAAACGGTGAACAATGCTAGAGCCAACCGGAGGATGTCTTCCTCAGGTAGGAAGTCGTATAGAGGCTGGGCCAACCGAGGCATGATGGACGTGCCACCAGCGACGAATACCTTGAAGCCTCGCTTCTCTACGCCGTCAACCATTTTGATCTGGGAGACGTAGGTTAGGTCTTGGATGGCGGCGGCAACGTGGTCGTGATCGTCGCAGCCGGTGAATGCGCTTTTGAACTTACGAGGGAACGCCTGGGTGATGGGATGGCGTACTGAGAACCGGACGAACGCCGCCAAGTAAGGCGTCGGGTCGAAGATCTCCGAGGTGCAGACCCCGGATGTGGGAGCGCCAACTACGTTACGCACCACGTTACCGCAAGCCTCACGAGTGCTCATGCCAGCCGCACCGAGCAGACGCAGGGCATCCGGGCATTCAGCCAATGGGACGTGATGGAACTGGAAGTTTTCCCTGGTGGTGATGTGGCCTTTGCCTAGGGGAGCATACTTTTCCGTGAAGACGCCCAGAGCTTCCATGGCTTCTGTGGTTAAGATGCCGCCGGGAAGCTTGATCCGTATCATCTGTACGTCGGCCTGGCGTTGGCCGTAAATACCCTGCTTCAAACGGAAGGGGGTGAATTGTGCGTTCTCCAGTTCACCCGCCACAAACTTCGCCGACTCCTCCTCCAACCGCACAATCTCATCATCCATGAAGGGGATAATGCCCGAAGATTTCTTGGATAGATCCAAGCTTTCGTTATAAATGGCTTCCAGTGTCTTTTCTTGTCCGGTCGAGGTATTGCTAGTCAACGTGTCCTCCAAAGTTTTGGGCAAATAAAAAACCCACC
>JAPKDE010000093.1 GCA_028822675.1 Dehalococcoidia bacterium
GGGGCAACCTTCGGCAACTGGGGCCTGCACCAAGCGTCATTATTGACATCAATGATGGGCGGAAGCTCCAGCGGATACCTGGGCGGCGCATTACTGATGACTGCCGGCGTATTTCAGTGGAGCCAGTTGAAATACGTCTGCCTGACCCATTGCCGCAGCCCGTTGAGCTTCCTGATGTCGGACTGGAAAGAGGGCACCATCGGGGCGTTCAAGATGGGTCTGCAGCACGGACGCTATTGCCTGGGCTGCTGCTGGATACTGATGGCCCTGCTGTTTGTGCTGGGCGTGATGAACCTGGTGTGGATTGCCGCGCTAGCTGCGTTTGTGCTGGCAGAAAAAGTCATTCCCGGCGGGGAAAAAGTGTCGCGGACCACCGGAGTCCTGCTGGTCATCTGGGGCGTCTGGGTGGTCTTGGCGGCGGCGATCTAATTAGGCCGATTCCACTTGCAGCTTCACCTTTTCGATCGTCTCCACCAGTGTCCCACCAGCGAAATCAACTCGGGCCAACCCCTTAATCTCATCCAACGCAGGCGTCGTTTTATCTTTTGAAGCCGCGGTAACCGCAGTCAGTGCTGCTCGCCAAGGAATGTCACCACCATCTTCCTCAGTTGATCCTTCAGAAAGGACACCAGACGGCAAGCCGGTAGTGTGAAAGACAATCCCGTTGTCGTTACTGATTAGCACCAGGGATGGCGTCCGAACGTCTGAGAGACCCAAGCCGGGTATCAACGCGGCGCAGGTGCTGGACATGCCGTGTTGGCCGAAGATAACCAAATCGTGGAACCCGGCACCAAGTTCTTCAAACTCTGTGCGGTAAACCCGGAAGATGTTGTGTGCGCGAATGTCATCGCCTGATGCCAGAAATAGGGCACACACCGGAAAGTCACTGCCGGTCGCAGACCCGAGTCCGTCATGCCATTTGGTCAGCTTCCCCAGGTCATGGCTATCCGGAGTCTCTTCGTGTTCCCGCATTAGTTGGTCCCCTCTTTTAACCCGTGCAGCATGGCGTAAATCACGTCGTTGATCGGCGTGGCGACTCCCGACTCCACTCCGGCCCGGATCACCGCGCCGTTCAACGCCTCAAGTTCCAACGGCCGTCCGGCCATCAGGTCAGTGTGCATAGAGGCCTGTAAGTCTGCAAGATGTTCTTCTATGTAGCTGGTCGTGTTGGCGACCATGTCTGGGTGCAGGGCCACGCCGCTGGCCCGGCCCACGGCGTCGTTCTCAGCCAAGCAGGCCAGGACCACCTTCCGCCAATGGGGCTGGGGCATCAGTTCTGCCAGGGTCGCTCGGGCCAAGGAAGTAACCCCGGCCATGGTGGCGATGAACAGAAACTTTCCCCACAGACCTGCTGTGATGTCTGGCAGCACTTCTGCAGGCACGCCCGCCGCGATGAAAGTATCGCGGATTTCCAAGCAACGTTGCGATTCTGAACCGTCGTTCTCGCCCAAGATGATTCGCACCAAGCTTCCGGTCTGCTTGATGATTCCCGGCCCCAGTAGGCCGGCCTCAATGAACGCGGCCCCTGGGAGTACGGAACCCGAGCCTAGTACATCGGCAGCGGTAATATAGCTGTCGATGCCGTTTTGCAAGCACAGCACAGTGGTTTGGGGGCCAACCATTGGTTGCATGGAAGGCAGTGCGACTTCGCTCTGGTAGGTCTTCACGCAGAGTAAGGCCACGTCCACCAGTCCCACCGAAGCCGGGTCATCGGTGGCGAGGCATTGGACCACGAACTCTTCACTGTCCCGCACCACTTTAAGACCGTTAGCCCGGATGGCTTCCAGGTGTGCGCCGCGGGCAATGAGGAAGACCTCGTTCCCGGCGCGGGCGAGCATACCGCCAAAATAACCGCCGGTGCTGCCGGCTCCCATAACCGCAATCCGCATTTTGTTTAACTACCCTTTGTATTATTCGAGCCTAATTGAATCGAGTGAACTCAGAGAATTCATGGGGCTACGTTACAAGAACGCCAACTCACGGCGCAACACTCAAGAGGAACCTGGCCTTCTAAAAAGACGGTGCAATCCTCAGGAACATCTTAACTACCCGACTTGCCCTATTACGCGTTGGCAAAGTTCTTGACGCCTGTGGCATTTGTCCCTATTCTTTTGATGGCCTTCTCATGGCATGAATCAAGAGCCGTCCACGTACGTGATTAACAGGAGTGGGACATGACCCAACAGCAATCTTCGCCACCAATTCCGGCCCCCGTTCCCCAACCGGAATCTGATTTTTATTGGGAAAAATGCAAAGAGGAAGAATTGTGGCTGCGTCACTGCAAGTCCTGTGACTCCTCCTACTTCTACCCCAGGGACATCTGCCCTGGTTGTTTCTCCAGAGACACAGATTGGATCAAGAGTAGTGGCAAAGGCACAATCTACACTTTCTCCATCGTCCACCGTGGACCCACTCCCCCGTTCCGTGACAAGGCTCCTTACGTTCCAGTGATCATTGAACTGGAAGAAGGCCCTCGGATGCCCAGTAACCTGGTCATTGACGACCCACAGCCAGAAAACATCAAGATTGGCATGGCAGTGGAAGTGGTCTTTGAGGTTCTGGACGAAAAGATTACCCTCCCCAAATTCAAATTAAGCTAATAAATTCCGCCCCCAACTCCTCTAGCTTGGCAGGCGGAACAACGGAGTAAACATGGCTGCCACAGGAGAACTACTAGGAAAGGTGGCCATCGTTACTGGCGCCAGCCGAGGTATCGGGCGGGCAATGTCCCTGGCCTTTGCCGCCGCTGGCGCACAGGTGGTGGTGGCAGCTCGGACGGAAACCGAGACCTCACCGGACTCGGATTTCGCAAAATACGGCTCAGGTACCATCAACGACACCGCCCAGCAGATTGCCGAGGCCGGCGGAGAAGCACTACCGATTACCTGTGATGTCACCAAGTCGGAACACCTCCGCAACCTGGCGGAGCGCACCATAAAACACTTTGGCCGCATCGATATCGTGGTCTCCAACGCCGGTGTCGACTGTGAATCCCCGGTTGTAGACCTGGAAGAAGAACTGCTGGATCGTTGCTTAACGGTCAACATTCGCGGCCCGATTCTGCTCTGCAAATACGTCCTGCCACAAATGATTGAACAAAAAGGTGGCGGGTCAATTTTCTGCATCACCTCCGGCGCTTCGATGGGCTATCGAGAAAATCGGGTGGGCTATTCCATGAGCAAGGCTGCCCTCGACCGGGCCTACCTCAGCATTGCCGAAGAAGTCCGAGAGCACAACATTGCTGTCAATGTTCTCAGCCCCGGTCGAGTGGATACCTGGATGAACCGCCGTGGCGACTGGCCTGGTACCGCCCATATACCTATGGAACAACCGGACGCCATCAACAGTGCCGCCGTTTGGCTGGCCGCACAGAAAGCGTCTACGTTCACCGCACAACGAATAGAACGGGCAGAATTCGGAACCAATTGGGGTCCCGGCATACCCTTGCCGGCTTAATACGAAAAGCTTAAAAAATAAACCGAGGTATCGAAAATGACTACTGGACGAAGTGAAATGCAAGAAGTATCACCAAAATTAGCTGAGTTATCTGCGGACATGCTATTTGGTGATATCTGGGAGCGCCCTGAGCTCTCAAAGCGTGACCGCAGCCTGATTACCGTGGCCAACCTGGTGGCCCTTTACCGAACAGACCAGCTCAAGGGCCACATTGGTCGTGCGTTGGACAACGGCGTCACCAAGTCCGAGATAAGCGAAGTAATCCTGCACACCACCATGTATGCCGGATGGCCGGTTGGCGCCAACGCTGTCAAAGTAGCCAAGGCCGTCTTCGACGAGCGCGGTATCTAAACACTGGGACACCGGGCTTTAATGTTTACCTAATGTCCTTAATTTTGATGTTCGAGAGGGATAACCATGCCTAAGATGACCGGGGCAAAATACCTGGCCCAAACCCTAAAAGCCTACGGCGTAACCCACGTGTTCTTCGTGCCGGCAGTGCTCCGTAGATCTCTAGCCGAGATGGATATGGTCGGTATTAAACGAGTGGTAACCCACGGCGAAAAAGCCGCAGCATACATGGCCGATGGCTACGCCAGGGCCACCAACAAAGTTGGAGTCTGCATGGCTCAGTCAGTGGGGGCAGTCAACCTGGCTGCCGGCCTGCAAGATGCCTACTTGGGTCTGTCACCGGTGCTAGCCCTAACTGGACACAAGTCCAACTTGCAGCAGAGCCGGAACGCCTACCAGGAACTCGAACACTCAAAACCCTTCGCATCGGTGACCAAGTTCAGCGCTGAAGTAGATTCAGTAAATGATCTGCCCGGACTGCTGCGCCAAGCTTTCCGCGAAGCCACCACCGGCGCTCCGGCCCCGGTGCATCTGGACTTCCAGGGCATCAGCGGCAACGTGGTTGAAGACGGGGAAGCTGATTTGGAGATTCTGCTAGAAGAGTCCTTCACCGCGCGCCCCGCATTCAGGCCGGAGCCAGAGCCAGAAAAAGTGCGCCAGGCTGCTCAGGTGTTGGCCAACGCCCAGCGTCCGGTGATTATCGCCGGCGGCGGAGTCACATCGTCGGGTGCCAAACAAGAAGTGCTGGAACTCGCCGAGTTGCTGAACATCCCAGTTGCCACTTCGCTCAACGCCAAGAACACCATCCCAGACAACCACCCGCTGGCAGTTGGGGTAGTCGGCTCTTATTCCCGCTGGTGCGCCAACAGGGTGGTACATGAGGCCGACTTGGTGCTTTACATCGGCAGCCACACCGGCAGCCAGGTGACCAACGAGTGGCGGGTGCCAGCCATTGGAACACCAGTGATTCAAATTGATATTGACCCATCTGAATTGGGCCGGACTTACTCCGCCCAGGTTGCATTACAGGGCGATGCAAAGGCCAGCACTCGCCGGTTGATTGAGGCTTCAGAGCCTGTTGGAGACCGTTCAGCATGGGTGTCGCGGGCGCAAGAACTAGTAAAAGATTGGCGAGACGAAGTTGCCCCGAGGTCAAATTCTGAGGCGATTCCCATCATCCCGGAAAGACTCTGCAATGAGCTCACCAAGTGGTTGCCTTCCGATGCCATGCTCGTTGCCGACACCGGTCACGCCGGCATCTGGACCGGCTCCATGGTGGAGATGAACGAACCCGGCCAGGGATTCATCCGTTGCGCTGGTTCTTTGGGTTGGGGGTTGTCAGCGGCGATCGGTGCCAAGGCTGCGCTTCCCGACCGACCAGTTGTCTGCTTCAGCGGCGACGGTGGTTTCTGGTATCACATATCGGAGCTTGAGACCGCAGTACGAAACAACATTCCTGTGGTGACCGTGGTCAACAACAACCACGCACTGTCGCAGGACATGCGCGGCGACCGGCGGGCCTACGAGGGCCTGGAAGGGGGGCACCCGGAAGAACTCTGGAACTTCTCCGACGTCGATCTCTCAAAGGTGGCCGAGTCCATGGGCGCATTTGGAATTCGGGTGACCAAACCCGGAGATATCCAGAGCGCGATTGAACAGGCCATCGCATCGGGCCGTCCAGCAGTTGTTGATGTGGTCACTGATCAATTCGACAGCGAGGCCCCGGTTCCCTGGGCACCCTAATAGCTATTAGCAGTAAGCAACAAAAAAGCCCGCTAGTAAAACTAGCGGGCTTTTTGTTAAATTCGATTAACTTTTTGTAGGAATTCTTTGGCGGCTTCGTAGTTTCTAGCGCCGCCTCGTTTGATGGGTGGCATCAGGTAGATGTTGTAGAGACGGGCTCCCTGGAATTCCTCGTACAGTTCTAGGGCAATGTCGACTCCGGAGCGCCCAGACTCCAATTCAGCCTTAACTGATTCTGGAACTGAACTGAAAAGAACGCCGTCCTTTTCCAGTATCTGCAATCCAAAGTAGACGGGGTGACTGCCGGCTTTGTCGGCGTGGTAACCGTAAGACTCCCGGTACCGGCCCACATGGTCAACATTGAAGATGGGCTGAGTAATAAGGAATTCTGAACCGGCCCTGACTTTGCGGACCGCCAGTTTAACTTCTTCTTCTATAGGCTTGCCAAGATCTACAGTCGCGCCGATGCAGAAGTCTGTGGGAGTGCGCAGGTTGCCCTCTTTGAAGTCACGTCCCTGATTCATCTCAGCAATGGCGCTGATAAGTCCCGTGGGTTGATAGTCGTTCACCGAGGCCACCCGGGATCTGTCATTCCCGCCAAACGGGTCTCCCTGCACCACCACCACGTTTTGCAGCCCCAGCATCTGTGCTCCGAGCAGTTGGGACTGTAAAGCCAGCTTGTTCATGTCGCGGGTTGCCACGGTGAATACGGCGTCTTTGCCAGATCGCTGAATGGCAGCGGCCAACATTGCTGAGTTGGTCCTAACGGCACGTCCTGGGTTGTAGGCAACCGAGATGAAATTGGCTTCTATCTGGGCTTGGTCAACGGTTGCCGGGTCGCCGGAGCGGGGCGGGGAGAAATCGCAAATGATGGACGTGTGGCCCGTGGCTTCAAAGCAGCCCTCGGTGATTTTCACCAAAGCCGCACCTCCAGTAGTGTTCTACGGGATTGTTGTCTGGGTTAGGTAGATAATTTGGCCAAGTGTTCTTTGAACAGTTCGATGGACTTGCGTTCAGACATCCCAACGAAGTAACGGTAACCAATGATGTATTCCACTATGTCCCTGGCCATCATTAACAGGTGATCTTTGGGCTCAGACAAGTGGAACAAACTGTCAACGCCGTCTTCCAGACCAACGTAAAGGGTATCCTCCACCAGCAGGGTTTCATCTTCGGTCATTTCTTTACGGCCCATCCAACGGGCAAAGATGAACGGCAGATTGGTCATGGTGTGCCATTCTTCGCCCAAGTCGTACCGGTGAGAATAACCTCTGGAACCACGGCGGCGTCGCAGGGCGTCGTCCCCGGAGATCACAAAGGCGTCATGTTCCTCTGCCATCTGTACGTAGGAGCCGGGTTTGCCGTTGTATTTCTCAGCCAGCAACACCTCAAACAGCATGCGAGTGGTCGTATCTGCAGTGGCTGCGGCAATGGTTGCCCCGTCAAGTTCCTCAATGGGTTTCTTGGAATAAAGCAGGTTGCTGCCCGATTTGTTGGAAGCGGAAAGACAAAAACCAGCTATGGGATTGCAGATGTCTTCTAACTCAAAGCTATCAACCAGGCTCACCGGGCCGGCGTTGATCTCGCCGTCTCGTAATGCCTGGGGGATGTCTTTGAGGCGCACGTTATTGAGGGTGATCCCACGGCGCTCCATATCGATGTAAAAGGGTTCAAAATTGAGGTCTATCACTCGGCCGACAACGGTTGGCATGTATCTGCACCACGTAAAGTTGGAAATTTTTAGAAGATTCTATTTTTCGGGGCTCAAATAGAGACGCCCTTAGGCTCGCGTGCCTATGTGAATCGTTCCCTGATTTTAGGGGTATTGAAAAACACCGTCAAGACGACCACAAAGACAATAGGCCAACAACCTGACCTAGTCGTAAAAATAGTGCAAGACAAGTCCGCATAATCGACATTGGCGTAGCACTAACGTAAACTTGGATACAGAGGGATATTTGCGTACTTTCGTATTCATCGCCAGCTTATTCTTGCTTGCCTACTTGGTATTCTCTAGCCCTGCTGTTACCCGTGCCGACGAGGGTAACATCCTGGTGGTTGAGGCTAAAGCCGAGAGCAAATTCCCGGACGGGATAAAATTCTCCGTGATTACCAGCAGTGTTGACCGGATAGACGATATCCGCGTGTTCTTCAGCAAGGTGGATCAGCAGGGTCGCAGCGCCTATCGTTCGGTCGAGTTCGAGACCGGCGATCCCGGAGACAATGTGGTTGGCGAGTCCATTCTCCCCAGCGGTTCCGGCGGTGACTATTACCCCCCCGGAACCAAGATCGAGTACTCATTTGAAGTCCGAGACAACGCCGGTGCGGTGGTTCGGACAGAGCCCAAGGAATTCGTCTACGAAGACAGCCGGTTTGAATGGCTCACGGTTGTAGAAGACCTGATTACTGTTTATTACTATGGTGAATATGTGGTGGACCGCGCGGAGATAGTTCTTGACGCGGCCAAGCAAAACCTGCAAAAGATGCTGCCAGTGCTTGGCATTACCCCCACCGAGCCACTACGAATCGTTTCCTACAATAATTACCGGCATATGGCTTCCGCATTGCCTTTCCGCTCCCAGGCCGTCAGCGAGGGCTTACAGACCCAGGGAATGGCGTTCAGCAACGAGCGTGTGCTGTTGGTCCACGGCTTTGACCCCACGGTCACCGGCACTGTTTCCCATGAATTTACTCACCTGTTGGTCGGCGAGGCTGCCGGGTCAGCCATCAGCCAGGTGCCATCCTGGCTCAATGAAGGTCTGGCCGAGTACGGAAACGTAGACCCTACCGACGACTATGATGCTGCCCTCCGCTATGGCATATTCACCCGCCGAATCAAACCTTTGTGGTATCTGAACGCCTTTGGCGGCACGCCAGAAGACATCATTATTGCCTACGGCCAGGGCCGGTCAGTGGTCCAGTACATGATTGATACTTATGGGGAAGCACGCATGGCGGCGTTGTTCCCGGTGCTGCAGCGCACCTTGGATATCGACGAGGCGTTGCTAGAGGTCTA
The DNA here is from genome assembly GCA_028822675.1 of Dehalococcoidia bacterium. Next base: position 8,567 of record JAPKDE010000093.1, read on the forward strand.
CGGGCTGGATCAATTTGGCCTCGATTCTGCCTGGCGCACGTTCATGGGCCTTGAGCCTCTGCCATCCCCTGACGAACTGGCAACGCAGTTAGGCGAGTCATCCGCCAGCCCTGCTGAAGACACCCATGGCGCCAATACTGAAGACTCTAGGGACACTCCGGCTTCTGGCGACGCTACGGATATGCCGGAAAGCACACCAGAAGCAGAAGAACACGCAGCGAGAGCCGCCGGGGACGGTGATGAAGAGCCCGAAGGTGGTTCCAATTCGCCTGGTTGCAGTGTCCCCGCCAGCGGGTCAGGTGGCGCTCCCACTGGCATTGGCATATTGCTATTGCTGGGCAGTCCGCTTGGATTGGTAGCATTCCCCCGCTTGCGCCGTCGCCGGCCTTTAAACTAGCCAGATTTTAATCAAGCACTCTTTTCTACCTGAGTAGAACTGCGCCTATCGCCAGCGGGTCAGAGGATTAGCGGGTTAGCGGGCGCGCGGGTTGAAAGCATCATTCACTGCGTCACCCAGCAGATTGAAGGTGAATAGCAGCACCGAGAGGGTGAGCACCGGGAACAGCAAGAGATGGGGATTGGACCGCAACACCGAGATGCTGCCATTCTCAAAGATCATCAGCCCAAGGCTGGGAGTTGGCGGCTGAATGCCGATACCCAAAAAACTGAGTAGTATTTCTGAGCCAGCTACAGCAGCGAGACCAGCCGAAACCGTGACGATCACCGGACCCATTACGTTGGGCAAAACATGGCGGAATAGTATCCGTGGGGTGGTTGCGCCAATGGACCGTGCGGCCTCCACGTATTCGTTCTCCCGTACTTGCAAGACCTGACCTCGTACC
>JAPKDE010000094.1 GCA_028822675.1 Dehalococcoidia bacterium
CGAATGGAATTGATTGCATCCAGGGTATCATCATCCGGGGGAAAGCCACCACAGGGATGCCAGATAAACCGAAAGCCTATTTAGCTTAGGTCTTCCAGTTTAACCGAGGTCTTCCAGAACTTTGGTGAGTTCAGACAGACTGGAGATGGTCAGGCAGCCCTCAGACTCAGGGGTATGGCCGCTCCGGTCAATCAAGACCGCTTTCATTCCCACACCCTCAGCGCCCATGACATCAGAACGGACCTGGTCGCCAACGTGGAGCACTTCTTCTGGTGCGGCCCCAGCTTTTTCCAGAGCGGCCATGAAGATGCGAGGATTGGGCTTTTCAATACCAACTTCTTCCGATCCAACCGTAAAGTCCAAGTAGGAAGCTAGGCCGGCCCGCGTACAGAGTTCGCCCAAATCACGCCGCAGATTGGTGATTATGCCAACCTTGTATCCAGCCTCTTTGAGTTGCACCAGAGCGGGAACAGAGTCGTCGAAGGGTATGAAATCTTTGGGTACGGACATGGCCATTTTCCAGACCCGCTTGGCCAGGTCCATTGATACCGAAATACCGGCGGTCTCCAGAATCAACTGCTCGTAGCGGCCAAAGAATTCAATCCGCTCTTCGTCGGTTCTTTTGGAGAGCGGGCGCTCTTCATTTTCGCGGTTGAAGAGCACATCGGCCACGGCATATCCGCGAGTGATGTCATCTTCTTGAACGGTCAGACCAAGCTCATGGCAAGCGGCCTGTTGTATCCCTTCCAACGGAGGCCAGAACCGCACCAGGGTGTTGTAAAAATCAAATGAGACCGCTTTTATCATCTGCACGCCAACCGAATAAAAGTTGTGGATCGCCGTAGGCCGTCTAACCGTCAATAGGTAGCGTCTAGCCGGGCCTAAACAGCGAATAATCGAGTGTATCTGAGGTCAGCGCATTCTAGCATAAGCCAAGATTGATGGGAATTGATTCTGACCGTGGGGCCTAAATACTCCGGGCCATGTCTTATTTAATATTTCGCGTTGTTTTCAAAGGTACCAGGCACGAAAACCAACCCACGGCCTTGCGCGGGTTGAGACCAGTGCGTATGCTGGGGTAACTTTCCGGATGGAGTAAATTTATGAAAGTGGCCGTTGGCGCGGACCATGCCGGTTTTGATTTAAAGGGTGAAATTATCGCCTGGCTGGAGTCCCAAGGACACCAGGTCAGTGACATTGGCGCTCACACCATGGACCCCAACGACGATTACCCGGACTTTGCCGTTGCAGTGGCTGATTCTGTTCTTTCCGGAGACACTGAACGGGGCGTGGTGGTCTGCGGCAGCGGGGTAGGTGCCAGCATCACAGCCAATAAGGTAAAGGGCATCCGGGCCTGTCTTTGTCACGATACTTACACCGCTCGCCAGGGCGTTGAACATGACAACATGAACGTCATTTGCATCGGCGGCCGCGTCATTGGAATAGAGTTGACCAAAGTGGTGCTAGAGGCTTTCTTGGGTGCCAGTTTCATCCATGAAGAACGGTTCCAACGGCGCTTGGACAAGCTAATCAAGGTAGAGCAAAACGGGCTGCCTTAACTCACTTAAAGCTGAGTGAGTAGCGCCAACACCTGAGCTACTTCTGCCGGTGACTCCAACTGATGCATCGCCTTGGTGTTCTGTCTGGTGCCGCCGATGTATATCGCAATACCACCAGCGTCTTGCACCGTAACAAACCCCTCTTCATCGGTCTCATCGTCGCCAAAAAACATTATCAGCGGGTTATCGCCGCAGTTTATACGTATCTGCTCTATGGCGTTTCCTTTACCCCAGTCGATGTTGGGCCGCACCTCCACCACCTTCTTGCCTCTGGTGATCTTCATGCGTCCGGCATCCAAGTAAGGCTTTGCGATAGCCACAACTGTATCGTCAACCATGCCACTGTAAGAATCCGGGGTGCTCCTGAAATGCACGGTCAAGGTCAGCCGTTTGTTGTCCACCACTATGCCCGGCACGCCGGCTAATCCCTGCTGCAACAGGCTGGCAACCTCCATCAAAGTCTCTTCAAAAGCAGGTGCTTCTGCATGCACAAATTCCATCTCAGCCCCGCTCATCTCCAGGCCGTGATTACCCGCATAGACCAAGCCAGGAATCGCTACCAGAGACTCCAGGTCTGCCAGACCGCGGCCACTGACCACGCCCACAACAAACCGGTCCATTCCTGCCAGCAGCGAGAGCAACCGGCGTGTTTCATCAGACAAGATGGCAATCTCTGGTCGGGCAACGATCGGAGTCAGGGTGCCGTCGTAGTCAAACAGCAGCAGTACGCGAGAGGCCTCGGACAGTTTGCGACTCACCGACGGCCAGACGTTTAAGAGGTGGGGCATGGGTTCAGGCTACCAGACCAGCAAGCCTAGAAGCTTCGGATTGGACGACGAGACCGGCGAGTCCCTTGCATCAAGTCTACAAACAACCGGGCAGCCCACATATATATATTGTTCTCCTCAACCACCGTGCGCATACGGACCATCCGTTCGTGACGCAGTTCGTACGGCATCATCACTGATTCGTAGATCGCATCGGCAAAATCGTCAGTGGCATAGGGGTTAACGATAACCGAATCAATCAACTCGCTGGCCGCGCCGGTGAACGGGCTTAGGATTAACACCCCATCTTCGTCGAACCGACTTGCCACATACTCTTTGGCCACCAGATTCATTCCATCATGAAGGGAACTGACCACGCAGAAGCGGGCGATCCGCCGCAGCGCCGCCAGGGTGACCGAGGGCAGGTCATCGGGCAGATAGACGATTGGTAGCCAGTTATCGGTGCCAAAGCGATTATTGACGGTGGCCAATTCCTGGTCTATCTGGTCGGACAGTAGCTGATAGGCATCGATATCGGTGCGGCTCATCACTCCGGCCTGGATGAACACCACCTTTCCGATATTCTCAGGGTATTTCTCCAAGAATCGTCCAATGGCCCGGATGCGGTGCGGGATGCCCTTGGTGTAGTCGATCCGGTCAATCCCAAGACCAACAATTTGCCCACCCAACCCCATCTCTTCAGTCAGTCGTCCTACTTCATCAGTTACTTCCTGACTCTGAGACTCTTCATTTACCTGCTCAAAATCAACGCTGATTGGGAACGGCCTCACCAGAGTGGGCTCGTTTTTGTGGGAAACCAGGTTGTACTCATCATGGACCCTGGCACCCAAGACGCGGGAAGCGGCCTCCAAGAAATTATCGCAGTGGTCGCCAATGTGGAAACCCAGGAGATCGTTACCCAGCAGACCATCCAGCAGCTCCTCACCCCAAGGACAGATGCGGAAAATCTCGTAGGTTGGCCACGGTATGTGCCAAAACTGGCCAGTGATGATGTCCGGGTCGGCCTCTCGCAGCAATCGCGGTAGCAGGGCCAGGTGATAGTCCTGGGTGAATACCGCAGCGGGCTGGCCGTCGATTTCGTCCAGCACCTGCCTGGCGAACACGTTGTTTACCGACTGGTAAGTCTGCCAGTCGGGAGTCTTAAAGGTCGGCTCAATGAAAGCGTTGTGGCACAAAGGCCAAAGACCTTCATTGGAGAAGCCGTAGTAGTACCCCTGCTGTTCTTGCTCCGTGAGCCAAACCAGCCGCAGGGTATAGGAAGGGTCGTCTGGCGGAACCTGGATGCGGTTCTTATCGTCCACCGCCAACCAGTCGCCTTTGCCGCCACCGTAGGCGACCCAAGTTCCACCGCATTCCTGCATGAGCGGATCGATGGCCGTGGTCAGTCCTCCGGCGGGGGAGGCGTAACTAAGCTCGCCGCCAATCAAGTCGTGGACGTATGGCTGGCGATTGGAGACAACAATCAACTTGTAGTCACCAATCTCCCGGTGGACCAGCCTGCGTAGTTTTTCCCGAGTCCAAGTAGGTTCGCCCATAACCCTACCCCCTATGTCCCTTTTGATGCAGCGGACCGGTGTCGCGGTTTCTGGGTCGTAGCAAAAAAGGGGCATGGACCCGGCATCAACGGTGAAACCGCCGAGGCCCAAGCACGCCTATCCCAACTAAAATAATGCCCAAATTCTTCCACACTAGGCGTCAAAGGTCAACTTAAACCTGGTGTCTAAACCAAATTGACAGAGTGCCTGGCGATGAGTACCATACGCGCCTAACACGCCTAATTTTCAGGGCTAAAATGCAATTCAATTTAGGAGAATGGCTCCATGTTCGTACGACGTGATCTCACCGATACCGTACCCACACCCTCGGGAAGCATGCACTTTGTTAAAAAGGGGAGTGGTTATCCAGTAGTTCTGCTCCACCCCCTGGGCACATCCATCTGGACGTGGGAGGGTGTAATCGACTCCATCAGCCAGAATTACACCTGCTACGCCTTTGATATGTTGGGTCACGGTGACTCGGACAAACCGACCAGGCATTTCAATCTGCCTGACTATGCCCAGGCTCTGGACCATGCCTGTCAGGTGCTAAACATCCACCGCGCCCACGTCGTTGGCAACTCGGTCGGCGCAGTCCTGGCCACTGAGACTGCAGCGTCGTTCCCGGAGCGGGTGGACAAGCTGGTGTTGGTCGGCTGTCCGGTTTACGACCCGCACACGGCCAAAGACCGACTTAAGGCAGCCGCCAACCAGTTCGACTCCAAGGGAATTCCAAAGCCGCGCACGCTGAAGGGACTGAAGGAAGCCACGACTTTTGCCGAACCCCGGCAGGAGTGGCTGGACGCCAACAACCAGAGCCGTGCCAAGGCTGGAATCTGGGTCAGCAAATTGATGGAAGCCCTCTCCAACTACGACATCATGTCAAGACTGCCGCAGGTTAAAGCGTCGTCGACAATGGTCCTCTACGGAGAGGTAGACCGGCTGCGAGAAGGTGCCGATCTCCTTCTCAATAACATCGTAAATGCTCAGAAAGTAACCCTGCCTGGCTTGGGCCACATCCCCCAGGTGGAAGACCCGGAAGCCTTCTTAGGTGCGGTCATGCCATTTCTTGAGGCATAACTCACCGTTATTGAACTAATTGAGGCATCCCGTCTAGCAATCGAAAGGAGACACCTTGGCTTCCAACAGTAACCGACTGCCACTGAGACTTCTTGAAGTCATCCGCACCCTGTTCTACACCCCTATCTACGTTTCGGTGGCCGGTGGGTTTCTGGAAAAAGAGGGGCTGGACGTTGATTTCAAGACCTGCCCGCCCGAGTTCGGCCATCCGATAAACGCGCTCAATATCGGAGAAGCAGATATTGTCCAGAGCGGCATCATGCGCTGCATCATCGCCTCTGACTGGGGTGCTGAAACGGTTCCAAAGCACTTTGCAGAGGTCAACTCCAGAGACGGGTTCTTTGTCATCAGCCGGACCAAGCAAGACCCATTCCAGTGGGAGTCGCTAAAGGGTGCCAAGCTGATACCAGTCGATTTTTCGCCCATGCCCTGGGCCTCGCTGCAGACTGCTCTCAGGCGGCACAACATCGATCCCGCAGATATTAACTTGGTCACCGGACTGAACATCCCCGATGCCATAGCTGCATTCCGTGCCGGTGAAGCTGGATACATTCACGTTCCCCAACCCTGGGCAGAGCAGTTGCTGGAAGACGGCTCTGGCCATGTGGTGATTGCAGTTGGGCCGGAAAACGGGCACGTTTGCTTTAGTTCTTTCGCCGCAACCAACCACTATCTGGAGACTCAATCTGAGACTGTCCACCGGTTCACGGTCGGCTACGCCAACGCCCTGGAATGGCTTTCCACCCACGACGCAGCAGATGTTGGCCAGGCAGTTAAAGAGTTTTTCCCCGGTGATAGCCTGGAATTGGTGGTGAAATCGGTAGCCCGTTTGAAGGCCCAAGACAACTGGCCAACCGACCCGACATTGACCCAACCCGCGTATGAAGGTCTACATGACATTCTACTTGGGGCCGGAATGGCCAAATTACGCCAGCCCTTCAGCAAGGTAGTCCGCACAGACATAGTGGAGACGGCGTTGGCTTCTCGTAAATAGCTGGTCCTTTTTGCCCGTGGCCGACCAGATGGCGGCAGGCTCCCAACCTAGGTTTTCTGGCGTACATCTAAATGGTGTAAGATAGATTTTCAGGCTGACATACAGCTACATCGGCTTTATGGCTGGCCAGGCTCGCATCCACCAGGTTTTTTCCGGAGGATTCTTTGACCACAATAGCTATCGTCGGCACAGGACTAATGGGAACATCATTGGCCTTGGCCATTAAAAGCTCCAACCTAGAAGTGGACGTCGTAGGCACCGACTACGACAGTAGCGCCAGGTCGGGAGCCCAGAAATCGGGTGGGTTCGACAAAGTTGAGGCCAGACTTTCCAGTGCCATCAGAGGGGCCGATGTGGTCGTCTTTGCCACCCCCGTCATGGCCATGAAAGAGATGATGCAATCCGCCTCTGACGACTTCCAAGAGGGTTGCGTAGTCACTGACATTGGCAGTTCCAAGCGCGCCGTACTGCAGTGGGCCGAAGAAGTACTCCCCAAGCACGTGAGCTTTGTCGGCGGCCATCCCATGGCCGGCAGAGAAAAGTCTGGCCCCCAGAACGCCGATGGCACCATGTTTAAGGGCAAACCCTACTGCATCATTCCTGGTGTCAACGCAGAAAAATCTGCTGTTTCCTCCATCACAACTTTGGCTGAGTCTATTGGTGCCAAGCCATTTTTTATAGGCGTGGATGAACACGATAGCTTTGTAGCAGCCGCCAGCCATCTCCCGTTTATGGTGTCCATCGCGCTGATGAACACCGCGTCCAGCAGTCCCAACTGGGAAGACATTGGCCCTCTAGCCTCTTCCGGTTTTGGCGACCTCACAAGACTGGCATCTGGCGATCCAATCATGCACCGCGACATCTGCGTAACCAATTTAGATCCCATAGTCGCCTGGATGGACGCCTATATCCGAGAACTTTATGACCTCCGCAACATGCTGGCCAACGAAGGCGGACCCGACCCTGAAGCCATTGAAAAGGTGTTTGTGGAAGCTTTAGACTCCCGTGCCCGATGGCAGGCGGGTATATTTTCCACCATTGACCGCATCCATGGGGCCTCCCCTGAGATTCCTTCCTTTGCCGAGAGCATGGGCGAGATGTTTGTTGGACGCAGGGGCGTGGAATACCAAAAGAAGATATTGCAGGGCCTGAAAGATGACCCGGCCAACAAAAAGTAACAGAACTCTCGCGGTGACCATGGCCAGCGGCCTGTTACTTTAATACGCCACGAGTACGAGCACTAGTTCGAGCACTAGCACGAGCAAAACATGAGCACCGCTTCTACATCAAATATATCCGGAGATATATCGGGCCAGTCCGTCGCCATCCGCCGCCCTGCGTCATTGGGCGGAGTTTTATCCGTCCCTGGTGATAAATCCATCTCCCACCGCTCCATGATTCTAAACGCCATTGCCCAGGGTGACGCATTGGTGCAGGGACTTTCTGGCGGCGAAGACGTGATGTCCACCATGCATTGTCTGCAGGCCATGGGTGTCAGCATCGAACCGGCCGGAATACCCGGCAGCTACACGGTAAAGGGCCGCGGCTCACAGCTGGAAGAACCGTCAGATATCCTGGACGCCGGAAACAGTGGTACGTCCATGCGGTTGCTCTCAGGGGTTCTGGCCTCCCAGGCCTTTGTCTCCGTCATCACCGGCGACGGGTCATTGCGAAGTCGCCCCATGCAGCGCATCGTGAATCCGCTAAAGCAGATGGGCGCCCAGATTCTTGGCCGCCAGAACGACACGCTAGCCCCATTAATCGTCCGTGGCGGCAGCCTCCAAGGCATTGAATACGACCTGCCGATGGCCAGCGCCCAAGTAAAATCAGCCATCATGCTGGCCGCCCTCTCCGCTGATGGCGACACGGTGATTCACCAGCCCGCGCTCTCCCGTGACCACACTGAACGGATGGTCACGGCCATGGGCGGCAGGATAGAAGAAAACGGCCTGGATTTGGTGATTCATCCGTCAGAACTCGAAGCCGTAGACATCACGGTACCCGGTGACATCAGCTCGGCAGCGTTTTGGATCGTGGCTGGTCTCTGCCATCCAAACGCCCGCATCCTGGTCTGCGGTGTTGGTCTCAACCCTAGCAGGACCGGAATCATAGACGTGCTGATGGAAATGGGAGCTGGCAACGGCCTAAAACTGGTTGACGAACGGACCGAAGGCGGAGAGCCAGTGGCCGATATCCTGGTCACCTCCACAGACCTACACGGCGTAGAGATTGGCGGCGACATGATTCCCCGCATGCTGGACGAGGTGCCCATCCTGGCCGTTGCCGCCTGCTTCGCCACCGGAGACACTGTGATTCGTGATGCCGCAGAACTCCGCGTGAAAGAAACAGACCGCATCGACACCACAGTCACAGAGATGACCCGCTTGGGCGCAAACATCGAATCCTGGGAAGACGGAATGGTCATCCACGGGAAGAGCGAACTCAACGGGGCCGAATGCCAAAGCCACGGCGACCACCGGCTGGCCATGTCTATGGCAGTGGCCGGGTTGCTGGGCAACGGTGAAGTCATCGTCCACGGCGCAGCCGATGCATCAGTCTCCTACCCGGAGTTCTGGCAGCATCTGGAACTACTCGTTGAGAACGTCAGGTAAGCCGCGTGCCCAATAACCCGGAGAACGATTCTCCTCCACTGTTGGTGGTCCTATCCGGGCCGTCGGGAGTTGGTAAAGACGCCGCGCTGAACGAACTCCGCAAGCTGGACCGACCCTGGCACTTCGTTGTCACCGCCACCACCAGGACCATCCGTCCCGGAGAGACCGACGGCACCGATTACATCTTCTTAGACCAACCCACTTTCCTTACTATGAAAGACAAGAACGAATTTGTTGAGTGCGCAGAGGTTTACGGCAATTGGTACGGCGTCCCTCGGAGCCAGGTGACCGGCGGCCTTGAAGCTGGCAAGGACGTTATCCTGAAGATAGATGTCCAAGGTGCTGCCACAGTCAGGAAGATGGCCCCAGATGCGTTATTCATCTTCATGATCCCCGGCTCGTTCCAAGATCTACAGAACCGCCTGTCGAACCGCATGACCGAGTCGACAACTCAAATGGAATTACGGCTAAAAACAGCGGCAGACGAGTTGGAACAAGCCAGTCTTTTCGACTGCTTGGTAGTGAACGCAGACGACAAACTCGACCGGGCGGTAGCGGACATCGATGCCGCCATCACGGCTGAAAAGCAGAAAAAAGACCGAGTTCCAATGCGGCTCTTGTAGCCACCAATCCATATCCGTGACTTCCCTGGTTTCCAACGCCGGGATATAATAACCCCCACTTCCAAAGTGGCAACCGACACAAGCCCAGAAACACTTAAACCGGAGGTCCCATGCCTCAAGGCCCTCAAAAATTGGAGATCAGACCCCGCCTACCAGAATGGCTGAAGGTTA
>JAPKDE010000095.1 GCA_028822675.1 Dehalococcoidia bacterium
GGGCCGTCTGAGCAAACAAACAGACGTGCTCCTACCGGAAGAAGAACTGGCAAAAAAGGGGATCCCGGTCTACGAAACCGACCGGGGCGGCCAGGTGACCTACCACGGCCCAGGGCAATTGGTGGTCTACCCCATAATCAACCTCAGGGAGTGGGGCGGCCCGGTGAAGTACGTCCGGGCTTTAGAACAGGTGGTCATTGCGACTCTAGCCGAGATGGGAATCACCGCAAATTGTGAGTCTGGCAACACCGGCGTCTGGACAGACCATGGCAAGATTGCAGCAATTGGAGTCAAGATTAGCCGGGGCATCGCCTTCCACGGTCTGGCCCTCAACGTAAACACCAACCTATCCCTCTACGAGAACATCATCCCCTGCGGCATAGCAGACCGCTCCGTAACGTCCATGGCCGCCATTCTAGGCGAGCCTGTAGACCTAGAATTAGTCCGATACGGCATGGTCTACCAATTTGGCCACGAATTTGGGTTCAGGATTGAGGATGTAAATTGAAGGCACTTTGTAAAATCGCGTTGATGAACGCGTTTCTACTCACCCTTTAACCGAAGATCCTCAATACCCTCTTCAGATGAGGCCACAACATCGTCTGCGTCAATCGAACCGATTCCAATAATTACACTTTCATCTAAATCTGGAAATCGATTACGGAACATGTCTTGTATTTTTTTGACCCTGTCTTCTTTCGAGTCACCATTCCTACCGATAATTTGGCGTCCGCCAAATGGGGAAATACTATTTCGAATTAAAGTTTCAATCTCTGTGGAATTAACCCTTTCTGCCCTTATTAGTTGGTCTTGATCTTCGCCGCGGAAAATCTGCGGCAAACGGTTATAGCTCGGCAAAGAATCTTCCATCCCCATCAAAACCTTGCACAACGCTAAATGGCTGTTGAAGACGTTTGCACTTCGGTTGTGGAACGTACATGCCATCGCTAAATCAAATGATTTTACGTAACATGCTTGTTCCCGGTCATTGTTCGAACTTACCTGGCTCATTAAGCCCTCGCTCCACGAAGGATTACTCGGCATTTCAATAATTCGGTTCAACTCTCGTATGTAATCAAGCGTAGTTTCTAACTCTACATGGAGGGCTGATTTATCAGGTCACGATGTGTTTAAGCCATACTCTAAGAATGTCCCGTTATTAATAGCTTCTTCTATCACGTCAGTCTTGAAGATTCCATTCCGCACTATGCCAAGAAAACAATACATTATCTGACTTCTTTGATTGGCCGTTATCTCTCTATGCCCAGTTGGTAAAGCGTCATCAAATTTCGTTTCGTTCGCTAATGGGCTCATAAACAAATAATCTGGATAGGCGGTATTTTTCGAAGAAACGAAACTAAATGGTCAGGGTAATCGATTCTTGCCTCATTTTGTTCTGTTTGACCGCGCCCCACCATGTCGTAAGTTGACTTTCGAACATAAGCAAATATCTTCGGCTTTCCGGTCGCCAAATTTTGCTCTATAGCAGTTCTAAATTCTTTTCTCGTTATTGAAGTGCTTTCGTCGAGGTATAGTCCTCCCCTCCGGGCGTCGACTACTAAAACGTAAAAATCGCTCGCCCTTATGTTTTCTAAGCATTCATCAATTGCTGTACGGTCTCCCTTAAAATCAAAGTCAGATTGTTCAGACAACAAAACTTTGTAACCTTGAGACTCTAGGACAAACTTGATCCCAGATCTCACATCTATCAGGTCCCGAATTGTCGAAGAAATAAATATACTTGGCACTGAAAGTTGCGGTAATTTCATTTCGAAAATCCTCCACGAGAGTACCGATTATTCTTGATTGATCTCAGACAATCTAATACCACGCACCAATCTATCTTGGCACCATATAGATTCATTCAACTATAAATATTCTGAAGTGGCGTGAACTCAACGGTTTTTGGAATCCCATTCCTTAATCTGCTATCTCCTTAGTCCCCACTTTGCCGAACAATGAGATGATCGACGGCAGCAGGGCTAGGGATACCACCCAGCTCAGGACCATGATTGATGCCATGAATATGCCCACGATTATGTAGGGTGTGAGCTATGTCAGGAACATGGGTACAAATCCCAGCGCCACGATTAATGCGTTCTTGGTGATGGCCCGTGCCGGTTCTTCGTAGACTCGGCCCAAGGCCAAGCCTACCGAACCGCCCTCTTCCTCCGATAATTGCCGGTAGCGCTGGATAAAGTGAATGGCAAAGTCGATTGCCATACCCAAGACCAATGTCGACAGCACCGCTATCGGCATGTCGTAGTCCTTGCTGGAGAAGCCAATCACCCCGTAAACCAGCAGGATGGTAGCTGACAGAGGCAGGATGGCCAGCAAAGCCCAGCGCAGCGACTTGAACAGGATAATCATCAGGACCAAGACAACGATGAAGGTGCTGATGAACGCCTTCAGAATTCCGGACACCATCTTGTCCTGCCAGACCAGGTTCAGGTACGTCTCCCCGGCCCAATCGGTGGTGGCAGCACTGGAGAACGGCTGACCGGCCAAGAAGGCATCGGCCGCGTCTAGCACTTCCTGCATGGACTTGTTATCCCCTTGCTTCATGGCCACTTGAACGTTGGCCCGTTGGTAATCAGCCGCAATCAGTCCGCTGGCAATTACCCCCTGTGACGAGCTGAATACCGCATCCAACGCCGCCTCAACTCCGTTCTGCGTCTCAGGGACAGCGTCGGCACCCGCACCTGCAGTAACCAGGTCTGAGTAAGACGTGACTGGGCCTACAAAAGGAATTTCAGCAAGATGTTTTTGCAGCGCAATCAGCGTTAACAGGGTTTCAGGACTGGTCAGCGCCCCAGGTGTTCCACTCTCAAGGATCAGGCTGGCGTTGTAGACACCGGGGAACAGGCGGTTGAACTCCTCAGTCGCCACCCGTATCTCGCTGCCAGACTTGAACCAGCGCACCGGGTTGTCATTGACCTCCACTTTCATCATGCCCGATACGGCAACGACGGCCAGTACGATGAACAAGACTGGGAATGCCCAGGGTTTACCAACAGCGAACCGGCCCAGACCCCTAAGCCCTAGCGTCAGAACACGGCTGCCCGATTCTTCGTCGCCCTTGATGCTCCGCTTCAAGCCCTCATCGCCAAGCAGCATGATGAACGCCGGCAGGAACAGAATGGTCAGAAGCCAGGCAGCCAGCACGCCCAGAGCCACGAACAAGCCAAACACCTGCACCGGCGGTATCGGTGCCAGCGCCAGCGATGCGAAGGCCACCGCCGTAGTCAGCTAGGTAAATGAGATTGGAGTGGCCAATTCTTTATAGATGCTTCTAAGCGTTGCTTTCTTATCTTGAGTATCTGGGTATTTTTCGAAGAACTCACTCAGGATATGGATACTATCCAGGACCGCTATCGGCATGAGGAATATGGGGATCATGGAGCTCATGATGTGCAAGGTGAACCCGGTGTCAGTCAGCAGGCCCATGGTCCAGATCACACTCAACATGGCCACCAACATGGCCGCCACAACCAGAATCAACTTGCGGAAGAAGATGAGCATCCCGGCCAATGGTACTAGCAGACCCATCTGGATGAACATGTCGCGCCCGAACTTCTCTTCGGCCAGCGGCAGTCCGGCCAGGTAATGCCCTCCATCGGCGTCCAGGTTATGGACTTCCAATAAATCTCTGACCTTGGAGGTCACACCGTTGACGTCGCCCTTGTCCTCGAGCGGGATGTAGATTGCCAAACCGGTCCCGTCATCAGATAGCACCCGACGACCCAGTACCTGGTCAGCGGCCAAGGCATCGGAGATACCGGCCACATCTTCCGGAGACAGGTCGCCTTCCGGAACGTCGGTCACTGTGGTGAAGCTAATCACCCCTTCTGCGCTGATGCGGTCTAAATCCTTAACGTCAGCAACCAAACGGGCTGCGTCGCGCAGGGTCTCGGCGTTCAAAGCCCCACCCGCGTTGACGACACCCAGTACCAGCATGTTCTTGGCACCAAACTCCTCGGCGATGGACCGATTCAGCACCCGAACATCGTTGGACTCGGAAAGCATGTTCTCCGGGTCAGTGTCCACTTCTACACGGAGCACTAGCGCACTTACAGCACAATGGTCGCAACAAGTGCGCCAATCATGATCAGTTTAGGGTTGGCGATGCCAAATTCGACGATGGCATTTTGAAGCGCTTCAAGGATTTTCAAGATATTATGACCTCCAATCGGTCTACGGATGCCGGTATTACCGACTTGCTGACAGTTAAATTAAGTACATGTATATATTAGAGCAGTTGAAAATGCCAATTCAAATTCATAATTCTGAATATTTGATATAAATCCGCGTTTAGAATCGCCTTTTGTAGCAGCTTGAACGTTCTACTCGATTTTGACACCCACAACCCCCGTTGCTACACTCGCGTAGGTCAGTTTTAGAGGCTAATGGAGGTTGTTCAAATGGCGGTGTCGCAGAAGGTCCGGCGGTTCATGGATGAAGGCGGTTGGATTCGTCGGGTGTTTGAAGAGGGAATGGCGCTGAAGGCCCAGATTGGTGCCGACAAGGTTTTTGACCTATCTCTGGGCAATCCCGTCATGGAGCCGCCCCAAGAATTCCACGACGAGTTACGCCGTCTGGCCAACGCCCCTATCTCGGGGATGCACCGTTACATGCCCAACCCTGGGTACATGGAAACCCGCCAGGCGGTGGCCGATTCACTCAAGAAAGAGTCGGGCTTGGACTTCACCGGCGCCGACGTCATCATGAGCTGCGGCGCAGCAGCAGCCGCCAACGTTGTGCTGAAGACCATACTCAATGAAGGCGATGAAATAATCATCCTCTCGCCCTACTTCTGGGAGTACCTCTACTACATAGACAACCATGGCGGCGTGGCGGTGGTGGCCTCCTGCGACGACCAGTTCCAGCCTGACCTGACGGCGATTGAAGCCGTGATGACGCCTAAGACGCGGGCCATTATGGTCAATTCGCCCAACAACCCCTCCGGCGCGGTCTACTCCGAAGAAAGTCTCAAGGGGCTGGCGGCACTGCTGGAGCGGAAGCAATCTGAGCACGGCACTGAGATTTTCATCATCAGTGACGAGCCGTACAAGCGCATCATCTTTGACGGCATGACCTTTCCACAGGTGCTGCCCCATTACGACAACAGCGTGGTGGTGACCTCCCACGCCAAGGACCTGGCGCTGCCGGGGGAGCGCATTGGTTACATGGCAGTGAACCCAAATTACAAAGACAAAGAAGAGCTGTCTTCCGGTTTGGCCTTCTGCAACCGCACCCTCGGCTTCGTCAACGCACCAGCGTTGATGCAGCATATAGTGCGCAACTTACAAGACGTTAGCGTGGACGCCGGGTATTACGAGAAGAAGCGAGACTTTCTCTGCCAAAACATGTGGGACTTGGGTTATGAGGTTGTTCAGCCGCAGGGAGCGTTTTACTTGTACCCCAAAGCTCCCATCGAAGACGACGTGGTCTTCTGCCGGACGCTGCTGAACTCCAATGTGCTGGTGGTGCCAGGGCGAGGCTTTGGCACGCCAGGTTACTTCCGCATCTCGTACTGCGTTGAAGACTGGGTCTTGGAAGGGGCGGTCAAGGGCTTTGCTGAGGCGTTGGCCAATCCGGGCGGCTAGAGCCTCTCGCTAAGAATTATTGCCTGGGCCTGGGTCTGGGTTCGGAGAATTTCCGGTCTGAGCGTCCAGTCCTTGCGCCTGGTAGGCGCGCACCCTGGCCGGAGTACTCGGATCAGGGATTATCCAGTAGAAGACGGCCGCCAGACAATAGATGACTACCAGCGGAATAAGGGCCCAGAAAAAGCTGTCCGTACGGTCAAAAATCAATCCCATCCACACTGGTGTGCTCATGGACATGAACTGGTCGGGCAGGTGCTGCCAGCCCCGTAGGGTGGCGTAGCTTCGCCGTCCAAAGTAGTCGCCCATGATCGCCCAGGCCAGTGGGTTGGCAGTCTCGGAAAATGCCAGCAGTACCACAAACCCCACCAACTGCAGGATGCTGCCGGTGTCGTTCACCAGCATCAACAGTGACAACGCTCCGCCGATCATGCAGGCGGAACTAAGTTTTTTCTTGGACCACCGGTCGCCCAGCCAGCCAACGAATGGCGTCATGACCAAAAGGCTGAACGACATGACACCAACAAACGCCACGGCTATCGGTTGAGAGGCGTCTTCGGTTCGCCCCGATCCCATCAGGAACCAGACCGCCAACGGCACCATCAGGAACGTGGTTCCTGAATGGACTGTATTCCGCATGCCAACGGCCAAAACCAGCATCCAAAAAGTCGGCGTCTTCATGGCCTCACCGGCCATGAAATCCGGTTCTCCGGCATGCAAAATCGCCGCCCCGTGCCGTTCTCCCTCTGATGTGCCGCCAGAGATCAAGTCGGAAATGTTTACTTCGTCATCGGGAATCGGATCACCGTCGGCGCGCAGACCCATGCTCTCCGGATCGCGGCGGATCAAGAAAGACAATGGGATTACAACCAACAAGATTATGATGCCGGAGATAAACGCAGCCGGACGCCAACCTGCGCTGAGTACCAAGAACCCCATCAGTGGAGCGATCAGAGTACCGCCAACCGCTGTTCCCATCCCGGCAATGCCCATAGCCAGACCGCGGTGTCGGCGGAACCATTGGTTGATTGCCGGCATGGTGGCGTTGTTGTAACCGGCCCTGAATCCCTGGGACATTAAGCCTACGAACACAAAAACGAAATAAATGTAGTTCTCGGTGAACGCTAGCATGATGAAGCCCAGCCCCGACGTAAGCCCGCCAAAGGCCAGAATCACCCGTGGCCCCCACCGGTCGGTGGCCCAGCCCATGATTGGACCCTGTAAGCCACCCTCCATCCGGCCCAACATCTCTGCAAAGGAGATTGCGGCCAAGCTGATGCCCAAGTCTGCCCTCAGAGGGATGATGTAGGAGGTGAATCCCTTGTTGAATGTGCCGTGTTTCAGTGAGTCAGCACCGGCGGAGATTATGGCAATCCACCAGCCGTAAAATATATTACGGGGCAGGCGCATCTTCTGTTGGATTCGTTCTTTGATCAAATCTAGGGGGTCTCTCTAAAACAACAAGGGCAAAGGCTCAGTGGACGTAGGTAAATGAGAATAAAAATCAGGGGCGCGGCTAGTCGAGGTTACCTGGCATAGTATACAGCCTGTTCTTCTCAAAAGCCCTGCCGCCAGGCTTGAATCACGGAGAGTTGAAGACTTATTTAGTCATGGTTATGACTGATTTTCGAAGATTCTTCAGATAAATTCGGGAGTTGATCAAACGGCGAAATATAACCGGCCAGGCCGAGGTTGGCCGGGCCGGTTACCATCATTGGTCAGGCTATGGGGTCGCTGTGCCTAGATCCAAAACTAGAGATTGATGACGATATTATCCGGCCCGCGAGACAGCACCGCTTCCGCAGGCTCGTCGTACGGGTTGCCTTCAATATGATTGAAGTTTGCCGGCACGTAGATGAAGTCGCCGGGTCCTGCTTCTATGTACTCTTTGTAGTCCTCGCCGTAATAAACCCTGATATGGCCCTTGATGACGTAGGCTGCCGTCTCGGCTTCCCCATGATGGTGGGCCGGTCCCATGGTATTGGGCGTGCATTCTACGTGTCCCAGCCAAATCTTTTCAGCGCCGGCGGTGTTCTTATCGATTCCCGGCTTACGGATCATACCGGGCGTTTGGGCCGTCGTATCCGGAGACACCGTTCCTTTGACTATATGCAATTCTCTTCCGCTGATCGTTGTGCTCATATGCTCTCCGTTAATCCCAAAACTTTAGCTCACAGGCGGGTCAACAGCCTGGCCGCCAATCATAACTCGCCACCGTCAGAGCGGCAACTTACAACAAAACTCATCAACAGCCGGGGCCATTCCGTCCACTGCACCCACTCGATTATCCGGGCGTTGATCCACACTTATCCACAATGATGCGAGTAATACCCACACTCCGTGAACAAGTCCGTGGATAAGTTAATACCGTGCCGCGTTGCAATACAACCAGCAGTGCAACCGGTTGTACTGCAAGGTTATGCGTGGTTTACTGAGGCGTAGAGCCTGCCAAATTTGAAGCCGTCAGAACGGGGAGAAGCGCTGTGGAAGTCACAAAAAGGATTGCCGAATACGTTGTAAACACCACCCTGGAAGACTTTCCGCCGGAGGCTATCTTTGCCGCCAAAGCGGCGATCATTGACTGTATTGGGTGCGCCTTGGCCGGGTCCAAAGAACCCCTCGCCGACGTTCTAGTCGACTATCTGAACGACCTAGGCGGCAAGCCCGTGGCTACCGTTGTCGGGCGCGGTTTCAAGACCAGCGCACCGGAAGCCGGTCTAATCAATGGGGCTATGTCCCACGCTCTGGACTATGACGACATCACCGTTGTAACCAAGACCCACCCCAGCGCAGTGCTGATTCCGGCTGCATTGCCAATGGCTGAAGAAGTTGGCGCATCGGGCAGCGACATGCTGCTTGCCTACCTGTTGGGGTTTGAAGTTGCCTGCGCCGTGGGTGACGCCATCAGCCCGATGTACTTTGACGACCTAGGCTGGCACCCTACCGGTCCGCTGGGAGCCCTGGGCGCGGCTGCTGCCTCCGCCAGGCTACTGGGTCTCAACGAGGAACAAACCGCCATGGCCATCTCTCTGGGCGCGTCCCAGTCATCCGGTCTACGGCAGAACTTTGGCACCATGACCAAGCCTTTCCATGCGGGCCACGCCTGCAAGTCTGGCATTACTGCTGCCAAGTTGGTTCGGGGCGGGTTCACCTCGGGCACTGACGCCATAGAGGGTCGCTTTGGCTTCATGCGCGCCTTCTCCGGCGGCAACAACTACGACCCGGAAAAGGCGGCCAACTCTCTAGGCAATCGCTGCTTCATGATTGAATCGGGCATCGAGATTAAGAAGTATCCCTGCTGCGGCAGTGCCCACCTGGCTCTGGACGCCACCACCGCCCTGCAACAAAGAGAGACTCTGGAGGCAGCCAACATAGAAAGAATCGACGTGACAGTGAACTTTGACCCGCCTCGTTCGTTGATTCACGCCCGGCCCAAAGAGGGACTTGAGGGCAAGTTCAGCATGCAATACTGCCTGGCGGCTGAGATATTGGACGGCCGGATTGGCATGTCAACATTTACCGACGAGCAGGTGATGAGACCTGAGGCCCAGGAGTTAATCCCCAAGATTGAAATGAAGCGCACCGTCGGCTATGAAGGCCAGACCAGTTGGACCGAGCCGTTCAACGTGGTTGAAATCCACCTAAAGGACGGGCGTGTGCTCACCGAACAAGCACAGCGTGACAGCGTCGGTGCCCTACGCGGTGCAACCTTTGACGCCGTGCGGGAGAAATACTTGGACTGCGCAGGTCTAG
>JAPKDE010000005.1 GCA_028822675.1 Dehalococcoidia bacterium
AAAAGCACGGGAGGCCGTGATGGCTGATGGCACCGGAGTACTGATACTTGGCGACGCAACGGGCGGAGAACTGGGCAGCACAACCCTTGAACTGCTGGCCGCCGGACAGAAAATAGCCTCAGAACTGGGCGAAGAATTATCAGTTGCCCTTCTGGGCGACACTTTGGACGTACCGGCCCAACAGGCCATTGCCCACGGTGCGCAGAAGGTCTATGCGGTAAATCACCCTCTGTTGGCGAGATTCCACATTGATTTTCATCTAAAAGCGCTGGAAACCCTCTGCAGAGATGTCGGTCCTCGCGTCGTATTAATCGCTCGTACCAATGAGGGCCGTGACCTAGCCCCGAGGTTGGCCTTCCGTCTGGGAGTTGGACTAGCCCAAGACTGCCTGGAAGTCTCTCTGGACGCTAGTTCCAAGACATTAATGGCCAACCGTCCAGTTTACGGTGGTAACGCCATTGCGGTGGTCAGTTGCGACCAAATCCCTCAGATTGCTGCCATTCGGCCCAAGGCTTACGAGCCGGCGGTAGAAGACTCATCCCGCACGGGTGAGGTCGTTTCCTTCCCTGTGGAATTGGACGATTCTCTGGCCCTGACTCAAATAGTTGACACCGTGATTGAAGAAGCGGAAGGCATCAAGCTTGAAGATGCCCGCATCGTCATCTCCGGCGGGCGCGGACTGGGCGGCCCCGAGCCATTTGCTCACTTAGAAGAGCTGGCTAAGATCATGGGCGGAACTGTAGGCGCTTCTCGGGCAGCCGTTGACTCAGGTTGGGTCCCTTCCAGCTACCAGGTAGGACTGACCGGCAAGACCATCACTCCAGACCTGTACATCATGGTTGCCATCTCCGGTGCCAGCCAGCACATGGCCGGCTGTTCCGGATCCAAGGTCATTGTGGCCATCAACAAGGACGCTGAAGCCAACATCTTCAAAGAAGCCCGTTACGGTGTAGTTGGCGACTGGGAGAGTGTTCTCCCGGCGTTGACCGCAGCTTTGAAGGAACTAACTCAAGCTTAGGTTCAATTCCGTTGGTGAGCCATTAGGCTCAACCAGACTAATAAAAAAAGCCCTCTGCTTTAACAAGCAGAGGGCTTTTTTATCTCGGTAATTTGACGTTTACTCGAGGACTATGTTGTCGATGAGTCTCACGGAGCCCATTTGGACTGCCGCTGAGACCATTGCCCGTCCTTCAACGGTGGTCAGTTCATCCAATGTAGTCATGCTGGCCACGCTGACATAATCGATTTCATCTACCGCAGCTTCTGCCCGCAATATGTAGCTGGCTGATTCTCGCAATGCGTCTCCGTTACGTTCGCCACCAGACCACAAGAGGTACATCTGGCACAGTGCTCGGTGAATCACCGTCGCAGCCAGGCGCTGTTCGGGAGAAAGCTGGACGTTGCGACTGCTCATAGCTAGACCGTCCGACTCGCGAATGGTCGGCATCACCACCACTTCCACGCCCATATCCAAGTCCATGGCTAATTTCTGGATGACCACCACCTGTTGACCATCTTTCTGGCCGAAGTAGGCCCGGTCCGGTCGCATGACATTGAACAACTTGGATACCACGGTGGCCACACCCCGGAAATGGCCCGGACGGTGCAGCCCCTCCAGTTTGTCGGCCAACGGGCCTACGTCCACCCAGGTATTAAAACCTTCCGGGTAAACCTCATCAATCGTCGGGGCGTAGACTAGGTCGACCCCATGACGGCGAAGCATTTCCAGGTCGCCTTCCATGTCGCGGGGATACTTCTCCAAGTCCTTTTGGTCGCCGAACTGAGTCGGGTTAACAAAGATACTCACGGCGACCGTCAGGTTGTCGGCTCTAGCCTGGTCAACCAGGCTGAGGTGCCCGGCGTGTAGGGCGCCCATGGTTGGCACCAGGCCAACCGGTTTCACGGACTCGCGACAAGCCTGGGACATTTCATTGTTGGTGGTGATGACTCGCATACTCTGCGGTACCGCCTGCGCCATTTTGATTCACCTGGTTATCGAATTGGTGCGACTTTTGGGTTGGTTCATTTTTGCTAGGTTGCCAATTCACTGATGGACGGAATCCCGCCCAGGCCGGTGGCTTGATGGAGCGCCCGAAGTACTGCCTGGGCAGTAACCTCCACAGCGGCAGCTCCTAGGGAAGTTAGGTCTAATTCGGAGTCGTTATGTCCGGTTGACAGGGCGAACATTGTGTCGCCATCCCGGACAGTATGGCAAGGACGAATCGTCAAGGCCAGGCCGTCGTGGCTCACTCTGGCCAGATAGTTGGTGTCCTCTTTCGTGAGCTTGGCATCAGTGGCCACCAAGCCAATTGTGGTGTTCACCGGGCCGGAAGGTGCATCATCTTTGCCGTTTAGCAACATGGCCACCGGGTCGTCGAACCCGCCGCCAGTGCGTCTTGGGCCAGCCAGGAGTTGTCCGTTGTTGTAGTCCCAAACGCCTCCCACGGCGTTTACCGCCACTGCGGCGGCAATGGTCTGTCCGGTGGATAGGGTTATGGCTGCAGTGCCGATGCCACCCTTCACGCCCCGACGCCCGCCACCCAGTTTGGCAACGGTCGCTCCGGTACCGGCACCTACACTGCCTTCAGTCATGGGTTCCGAGTTGGCAACCATACAAGCGCTACGACCGTCTTCAGCGCCAGGCCGCACCTTTGAGGTGATTAGACCATGGTCATAGCGGATGGCAGAGGAGACGATGGGCACGATAGTCGAGCCGACTTTGTAGCCGATTCCTTGGGATTCCAAGTAGGCCACTACCCCAGACGCGGCGTCTAGGCCAAAGGCGCTGCCACCACTGAGGATAATGGCATGGACTTGATCGACTCGGTGGGCAGGACGGAGCAGGTCCGTTTCTCTGGTACCGGGGGAGCCACCACGGACATCCACGCCGCCAACG
Organism: Dehalococcoidia bacterium; assembly: GCA_028822675.1. The sequence goes on from JAPKDE010000005.1 coordinate 2,897, forward strand.
GCGCCTTCACGGCAGAGAAAAACGGTGCAGCCGGTGGCATTTTCCAGATCTGTGTAGTGGCCAACTTCCAGACCAGAAACGGCGGTGATGGTCTGGTTCATGACGCGCCCAGGAGACTGGACGGGCCGATAATTTTGGCAAAATAAACACCCCGACGCAGCGGGGCGCGTTTGAAGGCAACTTTCATGTTGTGGGCCGTCTCGGTCATCTCAGATCCCAGCGGCAATGCTGTGTTTCGACTTTGTACTAAACGTGCCTGACGCTCACCCCCCGTGCGGGTGGATGGCGGTTTTATTTTAGTCTGGCTCCAAATAGCGTGTCAAACGAAATTCGTGCTCGTCGGGCAATCATCATTTAGGCGGCGGCAGGTTTTTCCACTCGGTAGTTGGGAAAGGGTATGAAAGAAATGATGACGGCAGACACAACGGTCAGGATGCCCACGTAGTAGAAAATCGAGCCGTACCCTCCCACGTTCTCAATGATGAAGGCCGCGATGAACGGCGACCCAAACCCTAGCATTCCATTGATCCCAAAGATTAGACCGGAGGCGGTAGCCTCGGTTCCCCTGGGCACCACGTCCAACAGCGCTGCCAGGATGATTTGCTGTAGCGCAAAGCTGAACAATCCAATCCCGCCCAGCAACACCGCCAGCATCAGGCTATCTCCGGCGCTGACCACGAACATTGTCAATATGGCAGCGATTATCAGGCCGGGCACCAAGACTTGTTTTCTCCCAAACCTGTCAGACAGATAGCCAAGGATAGGCGCGGACACGATGCCCATACCCGTGAGCAGAGCCAAGTGGACACCGGCGGTGAAATAGCCCATGTCCAGTCCGCCGTCGGTCGCATTTTTGAGGTAGAACGGTGACCATTGGAAAAGTGCGTTGTTAGCCACGCCGCGGATAGCTGCCGCCAATACCAGCGTGGCAACCATCGGGTTCTTGAACATGGCCAAGCCTTCCCGGTAGGCGGCGATCACCTTACGTTCGGGAGGGGGTTTATTTTCGTCGCCTGCTTCTTTCCCCACGTCTTTGAGCGACCACCATACAAAGATGGCCATGATCGCAGCGGGGGCAGCATAGATCAGCAGGATGTGCCGCCACAGCATGAAGGTAAGCAGACCGCCCGCGACCAAAGGCGCCATCACGTTGCCGACGTTAGAACCGAAACCGTGCATCGATATGGCAAAGCCGCGCCGGTCAGGGAATCTTCGGGAAAGGGCAGCGGTGGAAGGTAGATGCCACAGTGCGCCCGGGACGGACACGATGAGCACTGCAATGGTCAGGACGAACAAATTGGGGGACGCCGCCAATACCAGAAAGCCCAGAGCGGCCCAGATCATGCAACCAGTCAGTATTGCCCCCCAACTGGCTTTCATCTGGTCGACGATGGCCCCACCAATCAGGTTGACGGCACCAAATCCACCTTGGCGGATGCCCAACATGAAAGCAACCTGGAAGTTTGAGAGGCCCATGGCGGCTTGAATCGCCGGCATGAAGATTGGGAACCCTTGGTCATACAGGTGGGAAATCCCATGACCGAAAGATAGGCTGCCCAATATGAAGTTACGGCTTTGCCGACGGTCAGTTGGTTGCTGTATCGCTTCCGCCATCAATTTCCTTACTAAGGCAAACGTTTTCAAATAATCGAATATTCTGGGCCACGGCTGATTCTAAGGTCTGTGGGTAGACCGCGCAAGTATCAGCCTGCCAGGAGACCCTGGATTCACCCGGATAGCCACCGTCACAAAGCCGATTCCGACCGCTGAGCCGGTATGCTATGCTACGGCCAATTTCCTGCCTGGCGAGACTGTAGCCTCGCTTAATTGGCAACTATCTACTACTTGATGAATTGAATCGGAGGAACCTAAATGCCCTACGAGGGACTGAGTTTAAAGGGACAAACCGCGTTGGTTACTGGATCTGGACGTGGCATTGGCGCCGCTCTGGCGGTGGGACTGGCCCAAGCCGGCGCTGATGTGGCGGTATCTGATCGTCCCGACCGTTTGGACCTGGCGGAAGAGACCAAAGCCAAAGTGGAAGCAGAGGGAGTCAAAAGCGCGGTCTATGCTCTAGACGTCTTGGACCTTGCCAGTATGCCCAAGACTATTGATCAGATCGTGAGCGATTTTGGCCGACTGGACATCCTAGTCAACAATGCGGGAATACGCATACCAAAACCGGCATTGGAAGTAACTGAAGAAGACTGGGACGCGACAATAGACATCAACCTGAAGGGTGTTTTCTTCTGTGCCCAAGCGGCTGGCAGACACATGGTTGGTCAGGGGTACGGCAGAATCATCAACCTTGGTTCACAGTTATCGGAGGTGGCGTCCAGAGGGCGTTCTTCCTACTGCGCCAGCAAGTTTGGCGTGGCGGGCATCACCAAGGTAATGGCCGTTGAATGGGCCCCACACGGCGTCACGGTGAATGCCATCGGCCCCGGCCCAACGAGCACTCCCGGCATGATAGCCGCCAGCAGCAGGACCGACGAAGAAGTTCAGGCCGAGCTGGACGCCCACCTGCCCTTGGGCCGCCGTATGGACCCGTCAGAGATGGTGGGCGCGGTGATCTATCTGGCTAGCAAGTCGTCGGCCGGCACTACCGGTCATCTGCTGATGGTTGATGGTGGCTGGACCGCGATTTAACTCCTTGGTTTAACCCCGCGTTTTAACTTAGAAAATCTAGACCCGGTAATAGGAGCTATACCATGGGCCTTGAAGGTCTGGAACAGCGGATACAAAAACTAGAAGATATTGAAGAGATTAAGAAACTGAAGCACCGTTATTGCGGCCTCTGTGACGACCACTATGACGCAGACGCCCTGGCTGAGCTTTTCACTGAGGACGCCGTTTGGGACGGAAAGGAACGCGGCCGCAACGACGGGCGAGAGGCAATACGGGTGTTTTTTCAGAACGCACCGGCACGTCTGCCTTTCGCCATTCACATGGTCATGAACCCAATCATTGAAGTGTACGGAGACCGCGCTACTGGAGTCTGGTACCTGTTCCAGCCCTGCACCTACGCCGAGGGGAATCAGGCGGTGTGGGGGTCGGCCCGTTACGACGAGGAATACGTGCGGGTCAACGGAAAGTGGATGTTCCAGCACCTGACTCTCAGTTCCCATTTTTGGACGCCATTCGAAAAAGGCTGGGCAAGCCAAGTTTGCTTAAAAACAGACAAAACGGGATAAAAACCCAGTTCGCATACCAGTTCCCATAATTGAAGTAGGACCAACCGATGCAAAGACAGCACACCAACAAAATGGACGGCATGGTGGCCATCGTCACCGGGGCCAGCCGAGGTTTAGGCCGGGCCATTGCCAAGGAATTTGCCGCTGAGGGGGCCAAAGTGGTGGTCTCCGCCCGCCGCAGTTCGCCTACCGGCCTGCCCGGCACCGCGGTGGAGACCGCCAACCAGATTAGAGACGAGGGCGGAGAAGCCATGGCGCTAACCTGCGACGTTTCCGACGAAGAACAGGTCATGGCCATGGTGGGTCAGACCATCGACATGTACGGCCGAATCGATGTTCTGGTGAACAATGCCGGCGTCATGGTGCTGGGAGAAACCCTGCTGGATATCGCGCCGGATACCTGGGACGAAAGCGTGGCTGCCAACCTGAAAGGGCCATACCTCTGCTCCAGGGCAGTTCTGGCCACGATGATTCAACAGTGCAGCGGCAGCATCATCAATATTGGCTCTCGCATGGGCAGCGACCACCAACAGGGCGGCGGAGTTCTCTACAGCGCTACCAAAGCCGCCGTGCATATGTTCAGTCTTTGTCTGGCCGAAGAACTCAGGGAGCACAACATAGCCGTGAACATACTCTCGCCGGGCGGCCTCAAGACAGAGGGTTCAGCAGCCATCCCCTGGGCCCAAGGAGACTGGGAGCAACGGGTGGAGCCGGAGGCGGTTGGCCCCAGCGCGGTCTACCTGGCCATGCAAGACGCTTCCACCTTCACCGGCCAACTGGTGCTGAGGGCCGAGTTTGGGGAGACATGGGGGAAATAGCTCATTAGCGGTCAGCGACGGTCTAATCTGCCTTGGTTTGTACTGCCGGGATTGCTCTGTTGAAATTTGTCACCCTGAGTGTAACGAATGGTCTCATTGCTTTTGGAAATTGTTCTACCACTGGCTACGAGATTCTTCGGCTGACGCCTCAGAATGACAGGGCTTGAAGAGATTTCACCTAAAGGCTGACCGCTGAATGCTCCCGGCTATCAGCTAACGGCTTTTTGGCCAAAGCGGTTGTAGGATGTTACGTCTACTGAGGGAATCCGAGTGGTAGGGCCGAAACCGCCTCGGGGATAACCCAGAGGGCTCAGGCACAACGTTTCCACGTGGTCAGGTATTCCCAGCCAATCTTTGACCTTTTGTTCCTCACGCAAGTGGGTCGTGGTGATGCGAGTGCCCAGACCGAGAGCGCGGGCAGCCAGGAATAGGTTCTGGATTGCCAGCCACACTGAAGAAGCATACCGGCCTCGCTCAATGGGTTCGCCAATGGTGTATGGCTGGCCTCCCATTGTGTGGTCGGCGCAGATCAAGATCATGGCTGGGACCTCTGGCATGTGGTTGGCCAAATAACGAGCGGAGCGGTAAGCCGGGGGTTCGTCCGGCGGGGCGGTTGCTCCCATAGCGCCCAACCACAGGTCTCGATAAAGTCCGCCGATCTTCTCGATCAAATCCCGTTCAGTTATCGCAATGAAATGCCACGGCTGTTTGTTGCCCCCGCTGGGAGCTTTGGTTGCAGCATCCAGTATCTTCTGGATGTCCTCCAACGGCACCGCGTCCGGCTTATACCGGGTGAACTGCCGTTGGCTATAAATGGCTTCAAAAACGCCAATGTCGTCCATATTATTCTTAACTCCGTAAGTGCCGGTTTAAACTTTGGGTTCAGCGATGAATACGGGTATAAACCTGCTGGTCTTTTCCTGGTATTCCTTGTACGGAGGGAACGCCTCGACGGCGATGTCCCAAAGTCGGGTTCGCTCCGCAGAATCCGCCACTTCGCGTACTTTCATGGGGTGTACGGAGGTCTCGTCGCGTATCTCAACATTGGCGTCTTTCCTTAGGTTATGGACCCAATCTGGGTGTTGCGGCGCGCCGCCTTGTGAACCAACGAGAACGTAGTTAGGTCCATCAGCCACCCGCATCAGTGGGGTTTTCCGAATAGCGCCGGTCTTGTGCCCTTGGTTGGTCACGATGATCACCGGAAGGCCGGTGTCTCGCAGGGTTAACCCGTCAGTCCCCTGGCTGCCTTCGTATAGTTCCACTTGGTCGGCGACCCAATCTCTGGGGCTAGGTACATATTCAGCCATAATAATCTCCTCGTTTTTCTATATCTGTGAAAGGCCGGTGTCTAGCAGGCCAGTAACGGCCAGATTTTCTTTACTATATTGGTGCCCGCTGGTTATGCCAATCGGTTGCTTGTTCGTAGGCATGGGCGACTTTTAGGACGGTCTCCTCAGCAAACGGACGACCAACTATTTGCAGCCCCATTGGCATTCCCTCGGAACTGAACCCACAGGGCACTGAGATCGCCGGAGTCCCGGCCAGGTTGAACGGGCCGGTGAAGCTAATGCGCCCGGCAAGTCCGGTCAAGGCATGTTCTTTGCTCTGGATTCCGGGTGTGCTCTCCACCGGAGGCGCGGTGACCGGGCCGGTGGGCAGTACTAACACATCAACTTTTTCCAGTGCCTCCAGTATCTGCTGCCGGAGCATGGCGCGTATTTTCTGCGCTTTGTAGTAGGCCTGGGCCGGGATGATGCACCCAGTCAGAAAACGTATCTTATTGTTATGGTCTAGGTAATCGATGTGCGGCTCAAACACAGGGCGGTGCAGGTTGGCCCACTCGACACTCAGGATGGACATGGTCAGCGCTCCGGCGACAGGTGCCAGCGGGATGGACACATCTTCGGACGACGCGCCCAATTCCTCCAGCACACCAATAGCCTTGGCAACTGTCTCTCGGAACTCGGGATCCAGGTTTGGCGAGTCCATCCGTTCTTGAATCACGCCAAGTTTTACGCCCTTGATGTCGCCGGTTAGGGCTTTGCAGTAGTCTGGCACCGGCACGTCCCACGTGTAAGCATCTTTGGGGTCGTGGCCGGCGATGGCCTGGATGGTGATTGCCGCATCTTCCACACTGCGGGAAATTGGGCCAACGGTGTCCATGGACCATGACCCGCCCAACACACCGTAACGGCTGACCCGGCCATGGGAGGGACGCAAGCCAACCAGTCCACTAAAATTCGCCGGGCCTCTGATGGAGCCGCCCGTGTCTTCACCCAGCGACGTGGCGCACAGAGAAGCCGCCGTGGCCGCGCCAGAACCACTGCTGGAGGTGCCGGGGTTTTTACTGAGATCCCACGGGTTACGGGGAGTGCCGTAGGGGTGGTGGTAAATCTCCGCCATGGCAAACTCGCTCATGTTGAGCTTGCCAAGCAGCACTGCGCCAGCCTTTTTCAGGTTGGTGATGACCGTGGCGTCCTCGGTGGGAATGTTGTCTTGGAGGATGCTGGACCCGCCAGTGGTGAGTATTCCGGCCGTGTTGAACTGGTCTTTCACCGCCACTGGCACACCGTGCAGGGGCCCCAGATACTGGCCTTGGGCAATCTGAGACTCCGCCTGCCGGGCCGCTTCCAACGCCTGCTCACCGGTGATGGTGATGTAGGAGTTGAGCTTGGAATCTACTTCCTGAATCCGGTCCAGGTAGGCTTCGGTGGCTTCCACCGGCGAAACCTCTTTGGTCTCAATTAGCTTTGATAGCTGGGATGCGGTCAGAAATGGAATGTCTTTTTTGTCGATGTTGGCTCCTGGACCACATTAAGGTGGCGCTGGCTTGAGTCCGGTTACTGGATTAATCGTCGGGCAGTTCCGCCACCAAATGGCCGTCTTCCACACTCACCGGAAACCCAACCAGCTTGGCGTTGGGACCGTTAACGCAGACGCCCTCGGTGTACTCAAATCTCCAGCCGTGGGCCGGACACATGAAGCATCCGGTCCAGTCCACAACCTCCACTGCCTGGTGCGGGCAAATATTGGAAAGTAGCTGATAAACGCCTTTCTTGCTGCGAGACAAGAAATACGTCCAGTCTCCGACTTTTATTTCTTTGGGCAGTTTGGGGAAATCAGACTCTAGTCCCAGATCGACTTTGATGGTCTTATACGTAGCCATAGGCTCAATTTAATCCTAATAGCAAATGATTCTTGATTCCGGCCAGTATAGCCGACCAGCAATATCGCCTCAAGGCTGGTTGATACAATTCTGAAGCATCTTGACGGCGTTGCTTTTTTCAAGCAATATTGGCTCACTTGAGCTGAACGGAGAGATTTCAATGCCTGATCTAAGCAAGGACGATATTCGCGCCATGGGCAAAGCCGTGGGGCTGGACATCAACGACCCGGAATTGACTGAAGTCACCTACAGCTTAAATGCTCTGCTGGAGTCGTTGGACGCCATCAATCCCCCTGGCTTGAACGATGTTGAGCCTCTGCCCATCATTCTGCCTCCGGTATAGCCTCCTAACAATGCAAAACATAAGGCCACCGATTACTCGGTGGCCTTTTTAATTTGGCATTTAACTTCCAAATGCTAGTAACGAATTATCGTCCTGGCCACTTCGCCTTGATCCAGCGCCTCAAACGCAGAGTTGATTTCCTCTAGTTTTAGGGTCGCACTGATCAATTCGTCCAGTTTTAGGCGTCGGGCCATATAAAGGTCTATCAACATTGGCATATCAGCCCTGGGGTAGCAGGAACCGTAGGTACAGCCCATCAAGACTCGGTCTAGGTGCAAGAAGTCGGGGTCGATTTTGAGTTCTGCCCCAGTCGGGGTCACGCCCACAACCACGGTGGTGCCGCCACGTTTGGTCGTGGCCAGAGCCTGGTTGATGGCGTCCGTAGAGCCGATTACTTCGAACGCGTAATCAGCCATCTCGCCCCGTGTAATGTCTTTGACCCTCTCCAGCACGTCCTCTCCGGAGGCGTCCACCATGTGGGTAGCGCCAAATTGCAGGGCATTCTCCAGTTTGTTGCCGTAGATATCCACGGCGATGATGGCCTCGGCCCCGGCCAACACTGCGCCTTGGATCACATTCAGGCCTACACCGCCCGCGCCAATGACCACCACGCTACTGCCCGGTTTCACCTTGGCAGTATTGATAACCGCACCCACACCGGTGGTCACGCCGCAACCAATCAGGGCCATGCGGTCCAGGGGGGCGTCTTCGCGTATCTTCACCAGGCTGTCTTCAGGCACCACGGCATATTCTCCAAAGGTGGAGAGTCCGTTAAAGTGATGCACTTCCTGGGAGCCGTTCCGTAGCCGGGTTGTGCCGTCCAGCATCTTGCCACGCAGTTGGTAGCGGGCTTCACAGAGGTTCTGCCGTCCCTTCACGCAATAGGAGCAGTGCCCGCAGGTGGGAACAAAAGACAGCACTACGTGGTCGCCCGGCTTGGCGTAGGTAACACCAGGGCCGATTTCTTCGACTATCCCGGCACCCTCATGGCCTAGCACCACGGGCATGGGGTGTTCCCGGTCGCCTTTCATGTAGTGCAGGTCACTGTGGCAAACACCGCTGGCGGTGAGTTTGACCAATACTTCGTGCTCTTTGGGGCCTCCCAACTCCAGGTTTTCTATGACCAGTGGTTGAAATTTTTCATATAGGACGGCTGCTTTCATCTTCTCTCTCTAGTTGTTTCGTGGGAAGGACTAGTGCGGGTACATCTGTGCTTCAAGGGCCTCTTTCCAGTCTGCGTCCTTTGGCAGAATGCCATCAATGGCCCTAACGTTGTAATAGGAATCGCCGGTGCCAGGCGGGTCGCCGCCGTCGGCTACTGTACCAGCCGCGTCGATCAACATGCGCCGGGCGATGACGATGGCCAAATCGCTGGCAGACAGGTTCTCTTTGGTTCGGTCCACTATGGGGCCCATGCTTTCTTGAATCGCCTGGTCCTGAATATTGATGCCTTCGATGCCGGTGAAAGTCTCGTATTTTTGCACCTGACGGTCAATCATCCAATCGTTGGACTTGTTACGTCTGGTCCGGAAGTCGGGCAGAACCTCGCCCGGTCCTCGGCCCAATTGAATCTCTTCTTCGCGGTCACCATCAGTCAGGGGCTGTCCACCAAAATTGTAAACCCAGTTGTAGACCATGCAGTTTTCGTCATCCATGGGTACCCAAACGTGGCCCGCGATGAGTTTACGGGGTTCCTGTCCCTGCAGTCCGAACTGCAGAGGGCGCAATTGATGGAAGGGCATCACATAGTGATAACCGCGTATCAGGTTGCCCCTGTCTCCAATGTCGCGGATGCCGGCGTAGCGGTAACCGTAGTCGGTGCGGTCCACCTCCAGCTTGGGAGGGTCGCCCTTGACTAGGTTGGTGTTGACGGAGATACCCGGCCGTGTGGTGGTCTCGCTGATACGGCGGTGCAAGATTGGCGCATGGGCGGTGTCGATGCCACCTTCCAGTGCCTGCAGCCAGTTGCACTCCTGCCAGTTTTTGGTCACCAGCCGGTGGCTTTCCGGCACTTGGGTCCATTCAAACTCGGGCAGCGGCGGCTGTTTTTCTGCCGGGCCCATGTAGGTCCAAATCAGGTCTCCCATCTCCACAACCGGATAGGAAGTTGTCTTGATCTTGCTGGCATAGTCGCTGTCGGACGCTTCATTCATCATGTCCAAGCAATTACCGGCCACGTCAAATTTCCAGCCGTGGTAGACACAACGGAGGCCGCTTTCTTCGTTACGGCCAAAGAACAAGGAAGTCATCCGGTGCGGGCAAAACTCACTGAGCAGACCCACTTTCCCCTCAGTATCTCTGAAGGCCACTAGTTGTTCGCCCAGAAGCTTCACGCGTATCGGAGGGCAGTCGGGTTCCGGAAGTTCGCTGGCCAGCAGCGCAGGTAACCAATAACGCCGCATTACATCACCCATGGGGGTGTCTTGGTCGGTCCTCGTCAGTGTTTCGTTATCTTCTCTGGTCAACATGGGGGTAATCTCCAAATCGCGCCAGATTGCGCTTAAATTCCGGTCATTGATGCGGCAATATTATCACCTCGCCGGCGGTTTTGGTCCCAGAGCCATCAACGATTGCCGCCCGAAGATATTCAATATTGGGTTTGGGGTTGGGTGTGATTTGTCGCATGGATATTAAACAAAAATAGCTATACTTTTTTATAACACCAAATATTTAACTAAACGTTTTACCCGTGGCTAAGCCTTATATCGACCAAATTCGACAACATGGGCCAACGGGTCTTAGTAGGAGAATTTATGAATTGGACGTTGAATTCATCCGGACCGGCACTCCTGGCAAAAGCCAAGAGACCTTTGTCCGTTGTATTCATTTTGGGCGTAGCTTTTCTACTCATGTGGGCGGCGTCGATGTCTACCGCATCTGCCGACCAACACGGCGAAGAAGCAGCCTTTGATAACAATGAACAGTGCATGATTTCGACCATTGGTTATGCACCGGATAACTTGAACGACCTGACAGACGACCAGAGGGAGTTAATAAAGGAGCAATGCTCAAACAACAGCCGCGAGTCTGCGGCCGAACATGAGAAGTCTGTCGCACTGAAGCAATGCGTGATCGACACGGTTGGGTTCCTACCCACAGATATGTCTGACCTCACCCCTGAGGAGCTCCAGTTAGTTGGACAAAACTGCGCAAACCCAGGCCAAAGCAACCAGCCACAGCGCAACTCCATTGGGCAACAAGGCCAACAAGGGCCGCAGGGTGGACAACAGGGGTCGCAAGGCGGCCAAAACCAACAAGGTTCTGGGATCGACCCGGTGACTGAGGAGTGCATCGTCCGTGTCCTTGGTTACCTACCAGAAGGCCCGGAAGACATGACCGAGGAACAGAAAATTGCCTTGGGTCAGGATTGTTTCGGACAGAATCACCAGAGCCAAGGGCCACCACCCCAGAACGGAGGCATGGATGAAGCCACGAAACAGTGCATCATCGACACCTTGGGTTTCATGCCTGAAGGCAAGGATGAATTAACTGAAGACCAGATGATTATGATTGGCGAGGCGTGTTTCGCCGGAGAACGGGACGACGGTAATCGTCGGGAGCCCGGTCAAGATAATAGCCCGGACGAACAGACTCTGCAGTGCATCACCGATGTCCTGGGATTCCTGCCGGAGCGCCCGGAAGACCTAACACCCGAGCAACATTCGCTGATTAGACGCGAATGCTTCCAGGGTGAAGGCAATCTGGGCCCAAGAGAACTCCGTGAAGAGGAAAGGCAGTGCGTGCTTGACGTGCTAGGCTTCCTGCCCGAGCGGCCAGAAGACCTAACCGACCAACAGCGCATGGATCTGGGCAGAGAATGCTTCTCTAATGATCAACATCGCCCGCCGCCGACCGACGAAAACACACAGTGCATCATCTACGTTTTGGGTTACCTACCCGCCGGGCCTGGAGAAGTTTCACCAGAGCAGATGGCTATGTTGGGCGAGGCCTGTTTCACCAACGGACGTGGCAATGGTGAAGGCCGTGACGATGGTCGTGGCGACCAGAGTGACCGCAACGAGGAAGATGAAGCAGCCAACCAGTGCATCATCGACATGTTGGGCTTCTTGCCAGAACACCCGGAAGACCTGTCCTACGATGACAAGGCCCGTGTCGGCGCCGCATGTTTTGGTATGAACCTCAGCAACGCCGATGACTTAGGTCACAGCGCAGTTGAGTGTATTCAGGGCCTATTTGGGTACCTACCCGACAGCCCCGATGCAATGACCGACGCCGAGAAAGCTCTGGTTAACGAAGAGTGCTTCGGCGAGAACTTCATAAACGATGTTGGAGAAGACGTCGGGGTCGAAGACGACTTAGCTCAGTGTTTGGTTGATGTCCTTGGTTACATGCCCACCAGCCCAGACGCTCTGAATAACGAGGAGAAGATTCTGGTTGCGCGAGAGTGCTTTGGCCAGGACATTCCGGAAGGCGGCCCCAGCCAGGATGAAGTCAAGAACGACCCTAGTGACGCTGCCGGCAACGGTGGCCCTCGCGATGGCAACGGAGGTGGAGACCCCCGTAGCAATAACGGTGGCGGTGACCGGGACACCGAGGCTCTAGTGAGGTGTGCGGTTGAGGTTTTGGGCTACGTGCCCGAGAGCGTTGCAACCCTCACGGACGAGGAAAAGCAACTGATTGCCGACGTCTGCTTTAAGTAAGTGACCAGTTCCTACAAGGTTCTAAATTAAAGAAGCCCGGGTCTTGGTACCAAGACCCGGGCTTCTTTTGCGTTTGGCTAAGTTTGGCTTCAGAAATATTGGTGGCCAATGGATCAGCTAGGGCGTTAACCCCAGGGCGTCCATCACAACGCAGTTACCCAGTATCTGTTCTTCACTGGTACTCAACGGGAGGACTGCAGACGCCACAACCTGGGCAACGTCTTTACCCAGTTCTTTGGTCAAGCAGGCCATCACACCAACCGTTACCGTGGTGGAGGTAGTCGTGGACTCCGGCACTGCTGAGCCCAGCAAACAGCCGCCAAGTGCCGCTTGCTGCTCATTGGTTAAATCTTGGGATCCGGATGCCACTACTGCGGCCAAATCTGTTCCTAAGGAACCCTCCAAGCAGGCCACCACACTGCCAGACAAGGATGTTGTAGTTGTGCTGCTGGCCAAACTTGCTGACAGCACGCAATTGCCCAGCAAGGTCTCTTGCACTTCGGTGAGGGGTATGCCTCCCGATGCCACAGCACGGGCCAGGTCTTCTGATAGGCTTTCTTCCAAGCAGGCCACTATCGGGTCGGTGGCCGAGGAAGCGCTGGCCGCTGTGGTCGCCATGGAAACGGAGAGCACACAGTTACCCAGGATGGTAGTTACCTCGGTCGTCAGTGGTATCAGACCGGATTCAACAACCCGGGCCACGGCTTCTCCCAACTCCTCTGTTAGACAGGCCAGGATACTGGACTCCGCAGACTGGACGTCTTCCAGTGACGCCGCCAACAGGCATTTACTAAGAGCGGCCTCCTGCTCTGGAGTCGACGCCACCAAGTTTGAGAGTGCCGCCTCAGGTCCGTCTGCACCAATGCTCTCTGCCAAGCATGCGCCAACCGACTCTCCCAGAGATACCATGGTGGCTGGTTCGCTGGTTGGTGCTCGGGTTGCGCTTGGTAGCGGTGTTTCGGTGGGTACCGCCGTCGCAGCAGGTGCTGCTGTAGGTTCAGAATTAGACGACCCGCCGCAGGCTGCTACGGCCAGTATTGTTACTCCAACCAATATGACAATAATTACACTTTTCATAGGCCAAATTATAAAAACATGGCATTGCTATTACTAACCGCACTTCGATTGTTTTCGTTTTTTATTACTTGACCTTCCCTGCAAATCATTGGATTACTGAGCGATCCCGACCTAATAATCCGTTTGTTCGTGTTGTTTTTATTGGCGGGATCTATTCGGTTTCCCAGCCAACAATTCGGGGTTAGAGACGTTAAAGGACTTATCTAATTCTGCGGGAAATCTATCTGTCCAAGTATGCGAAATCAGTTGACACCACCCAGACGTGGCTCTACAATCGGTCACACTTCGAGACTGATCTTATAAGAACCGGTATGATGGGGCACTAATGCGCCATTTGTTCTGATTTCTCAACTAGTTTCGCTTGAACACGCCGTCGATCAACCCTTAAAGATTTGCGGCAATGGATAGGTACTTATCAGATGAAACGCACCCCGGTCAGCACTGCATTAGGAATTTCCTACCCGGTTTTACAGGCGGGCCTACCGTGGGTGTCCAACCCAGAGTTGGTCGCTGCTGTATCCAATGCCGGCGGGTTGGGTGTTTTGCACCCCACAACCGGAAATGAACCCGGCGGAGATCCCGTGGCTGACCTACACGGGGTGATTCGACGCGTGCAACGCCTGACCACCAAGCCATTTGGTGTGTCGTTCCATCTACCACACCCTCAGATAGAGCAATTGATTGAAGCGTCTGCCCAAGAGGGCATCACCATCGCCATTACCTATGGTGGCAGCCCGGCTTTGTACACAGGTAAGTTGAAAGAGCACAACATGACCGTGATTCACCAGATTACGACCGTCCGGCAGGCCCGTGGCGCAGAGGCCCAGGGTGTAGACATGGTGATTGCAGAGGGATTTGAAGGCGGTGGCTTACGCGGCGTAGACAAGGTGTCCACCATGGTCTTGGTTCCTCAGGTGGTCGGATCGATCGCCATCCCGGTGATTGCGTCCGGCGGAATAGTAGATTCCCGTGGCTACGTGGCCGCAACTGCTTTGGGAGCGATGGGCGTTCAGATGGGATCCCGGTTCGTTGCCACCAAGGAATGCATCTCTCATCAGATTTACAAAACGGCGATGGTTGCGGCAATCGACAGCGGCACCATCGTAGTTGGTGGCGACAAATGGCCAACGCGCATCCTAAAACAGGGGATTGCCATTCAGATGCGGGAGTCCGGCCTGGAGTCAGGCGATGACTCGGCTGCCTGGGAACAGGAGCTCGGCATCGAGCGCACCAGGGCCGCGTTCTTGGACGGAGACTTTGAATCAGGAATTGCCTACACTGGCGCCGGCGCAGGGCTTATTTCAGAGATATTGACCGTTCAAGAGGTGTTCAAAGACCTCGTAGACGGCAGCCATTCTCTCGCCCGCAAACTGGCCTAAACAAGCCTTTTCTGCAACTGGACCCTATTATCCTAAACCGCTTCTTCCGGTTCGGCTGAGTCCTGTTCGATTAATTCCTCGGCCTTCCGCAGGATTTTGTCACGGCGTTCGCCTTCTATATTTCTGCTATCCAGGTAAAGCCCCAACGCCTGCATTGGTTGTAGGTCTTCACCCTCTGTTGGTGATATTCGCGTCCGCCGTGTACCAACTATTTCCCGTGAAATCGAAGCGATAAAGTGCGCTGGTTCCAGTGCCTCTCTGATTTCGGTTTCCCGCAGATGCGCGTCGGATTCCGCCGCCAACGAAATCCGCACTCGGACTACTGCATCCGCAATTTTCTTACGGTTGATCGCCCGTACCACCGTTGCAGTAGGGTCGACATCTTGAGGCTCCACAGACACGTCTACGGTGACAAAAATCCGGGCATCCAACTTGTGAAACTCAAAGTTGGTCATCCGTTGTCCCTGTGGAGCGGTCTGATCTAAGTCAACCACGCAGAAACCTTTTTCGTCGCCTTCTTCGCTAAAATCGACCCTTTGCAGACTCCCTGAATAGACCACCATCGGCGGGTCTGGACGCAATATCTGATGCTTGTGGATGTGACCCAGGGCAACATACTCAACCTGCGGTCGATCCAAAGCGCTAACTAACAGAACGTGGTCCTGGCCCAGCATCATCGAGCGTTCGGTCCCCACGGTGGCCCCGTTGACTGTGACGTGTGCCGTGATGATTGCTGGTATATCTGGGTTTAATTTCTTGGCCTCAATGTCTATGCCCTCAGTCAGTCGCTCCTCGAGGGCTTGCCGCACTTGCTCGATGGACATGCCCCTTGAATCTTCCCGGCTGAGAATAGCGCTACGGCGTGGCCACGGCACTGCCAAAACCTGTATCGGGCCTGATGGTGTGCTCACAGCGTAGTTTTTAAGACTGTTGCCCACGTAAACGTTGGCAACCTCCAGAGTCGGGAAAATATCCACTGCAGTTGCCCGGCTGGATGCCGCGGGAAGGTCATGGTTTCCCACTAGCAAAAACGTGGGTATACCGGCTCGGGACAATCGGTTCAGACGTTTGGCGAACTCCCGTTGGTGGGTCTGGGTGGGGTCTCGGCCTTTGTAGGCATCACCAGCCAGCAATACTAGGTCAACGCCTTCGGTTAACGCAAATTCCACCACCTGGTCCAGAGAGTACAAGAAGTCGCCCAGGCGTGTTGACAGTCCTGTTTCAGGATCAATGCGGCCGTAGTTCTCCACACCAATATGCAGGTCTGAAAAATGAAGGACCCTCATATTGCTATCACATTTAGCCTATTAATCACACAAATCATAACTGCTTTGGACATATCGCATAGGTCGTCAAAAATCAATCGCCCACAGATTATGTTGCCTAAAAGGACGATTTAACAAGGGGTAACATCACAGATGTAACAATGGCATTTCTTGGTTAATAATTGATTGGGCCACCAACGACCCGACCCAAAAAATTTGACAACAGGCCGTTCCGTTCCTAGAATCGGATAAGTTGTGATGGTGTGAACTGGACGGCGTGAACCGTTTGATTTTTTTCAAGGACGGCGTGAATGACTACCGTTAGGCAGATGTTTGCACTTCAAGAACTGGATATCATTTTGGACCGCGTCCAAACTGAGCAGAGCAAGGCTGAACATGAACTGACCAATGGTCAAACCATTGGAAATCTGGAGGCCCAGCTGGAAAGGGACGCCGAAAGACTCCTGGAAACTGAGCTTAAACAAAGGGCCACGAAACTAGAGGCCGCGACTCAGAAAGAGCGATCCGATACGCTAAACTCTCAGCTTTACGGCGGAGAGGTCACCAACCCCAGAGACTTGGAAAGCTTGGAACACGAACATTCCAACGTCCTAAAGTTGGTTGAAGAGCACGAAGCCGCCCTTTCTGAGATTACACAGAAGATTGAAGATGCCCAGACTAAGAAAAACGAACTTGAAGGCAAGTTAGACGAGGCTCGGTCTGCTTGGGAAGTTCGTCAATCTGAATTGCAGGCATCGCTCAAAGAATTGACCGTAGAGCGGCAAGGATTTGAGGGCCAACGAACAAAGTTGACCGATGGTCTTGACCCGGTATCACTCCAGCACTATGAAAACTTACGGAAGTCCAAGGGTGGACTGGCTGTGGCCAGGGTGCAAAGAGGTCTATGTCAAGGCTGCCGCATGTCTCTACCCACTCATCAACAACAACGGGTCCGCAGCGGACGACAAACGGTCCTCTGCAGCAGTTGCGGCAGGATGCTCTTTCTAAGCTAACCCGCTAGCTTTACTTCCAAGAAGCGCGCCAAGAAGCGCACCAAGAAGCGCACCAATTTCAGAAACTAAAATGGCCGGGATAACCCGGCCATTTTTTATTTGTCCAAGCTTTTAATATCTAGCGGATATTCAAACTCGATTGACCCTATTTTATGCCTATGCTATTGTGCCAATTGGAGGGTAATGCAGACCGGGTGACCGCCGTTCTTCCATTTTGGAAGGAGGGAGGAAAGTCCGGGCTCTTCTGGGCAGGGTGCTGGGTAACTCCCAGGTCTCGATCACTGGTTCGCCGGGGGTCGGGAACGGAAAGTGGCACAGAAACATACCGTCTTTCCGGCAATGGAAGGATAAGGGTGAAATCGGACGGTAAGAGCGTCCGGCCGCTTGCGGTGACGCGGCGGCGGCCAAACCCCACCTGGAGCAAGGCCAAATAGGGGGACATAGGTGCCCGGCCCGTCCCCGGGTTGGCTGCTTGACTGCGATGGTAACGTCGCTCCGCCTTAGGCGGACTTCTACCAGCTTCATCGCTGGTGGTTGGGCTAGATAGATGGTCACCGTTCTTCCCTTGCGGGAAGGATACAGAACCCGGCTTATAGGTCTGCAGGACCCCTCCGAATCGCAGTTCCTGATTCATAAAACCAGCCCGGCCACCAACTCACGCCTAGGTTTGGCAACTGGTTGATGAATCCAGCGGCAACTATTATGATTGAGCCAAGACTCTCGCCCGCCCATTAACTGGCTGCCAACCGGTTGCGTCCAGTTGCCAAAGGGCTTGGGCAACTCCAACAACAGGGGAACTCCACAGCTTGTACCTGGACATGCATAGCCATTCCGTGTCGTCTGACGACTCCCGCGCAACGGTTGAACAGTACGTAAAATGGATTCAAGTGCTGCGCAAACGAGGCCACACCGTCGACGGCATTGTGCTCACCGAGCACCGTAAATTCGACTTTGACAAAGACTACTCAGAGCTTGCCAGCCAGTACAACGTGGTGGTTCTCAAAGGCTCCGAACTCGATACTCGCTACGGTCATTTCCTGGTCTACGGCGTGACCCAAGCGTTGACCCAGGCCATCGATTTTGGCGATGTTCGCATGGACTCCAGATCATTAATGCAGGCCGCTCGCCAGCACGACGCCATTGCCCTACCGGCCCACCCTGGGCGCTTTGGCATCGGCCTGACTGAGTATGTCGCCCAAGGTGAGGCTTTTGATGATGTCTCGATCGTGGAGCGCTTCAATGGCGGCAGCCGACCCGGCGAGAACGAGCGGGCCGCCGAATTCTGTGAGAGCCACAGCCTATTGGGCATCGGCGGTAGTGACGCCCATTTAACCAGTCACATCGCCACCTGCATGACCAATTTCAAAGCAACCATCAAAAAAGAGAGCGACGTTGTTGAAGCACTCCTAACCAAGGAATTTCAGCCGGTCTGGCTGGATGACACCCTCAACGGCGCTTCTGCTTAAGTAACTACTCAATCACCGCTACTTCCAGGCGGCGCATCACGCCGCCGGTCCCTATCGCAAGGAGATACACATGGCAATGGAACTTGAATACGACCGGTCGCTTTACGGCATTGAACACAAAGCCGGCCCCTTCGAGATCAATAATGAAACCATAGACCGGGCGAATTCCAGCACCGGTGAGGCTGGCGCTGCGTTCTTGTCTGACAATGGAGCCATCGCGGCCGGATACAAAGGCCGAATCGCACCGCCGACCCTGTGCTGCATCCTAGTTCGCCAAGTGGCGCTGCCCGATGTGAAGGTCAAGTTTGGCAAGACTTCGATGCACGCCGGCCAGCGGGTAGAACCCAAAGCCCCGATATACGCCGGCGACCAACTGACTGCGTCTTCCCACTTGAAGGATGTCTACGCCAAGACTGGGCGCTCCGGCACCATGGTTTTTGTCGTCTGGGAGACTACGTTCTCCAACCAGAATGGCGAAGTTGTGGCCGAGGTCCAAGAGTCTTTCGCTCGACGCGAGTGACCGGCACACACGCCGCAGCATTAATCCAATAAATTAAGTATTCAATTGGGGGAGATTTTGCCCTACTACGACGAGGTAGAACTGGGTGACGAGATTGGTCCCGTAGAGAAGGTGGCCACCGACGACGAGGTGTCCAATTTCTGCGATGTCTGGGGAACGCCTGGACCCAACCGCTTCACCGACGCTGAGACAGCCGCTAAATCAGGCATGAAAGGCGGGCCGATTGTGCCCGGCATCATGACTATGGCAATGATGGCCCAATTGCTGACCGACTGGGGTGGCCCCGGCTCTATCAAGGATCTGGACTTGGTCTTTCGACAACCGGTCCCCCACAACCGCGCACTGACCCTGGCTGCCACGATCACCGACCTCCGAGAAGAGGACGGAGAGAGCCTGGTGGAGTGCGACATCCTGATGACCGGCACCGAGGGCGAGCGTTACGTTGGCGGCAAAGCAATAGTAACCCTCCGATCCCGCTAGGCCGGCGGCGCAGCCGCGTTTCCATGTTCGTTGGTTGTCACTGAATCAATATTCCAATTGAATTTTGTAGGTCTAAGTAATGCTGGATAGGTTGCGGCAGGTGGCGTTCTTGGTTAAAGACCTGGAAGAGGGCAAAGAGCTTTATCGCCGCCATCTGGGCGTGGAGACCTGCCACTCTGAGGATCTCAGTAGTTACGGTCTCAAAAACGCCGTTCTTCCGGCTGGTGACGGCACGTTCATCGAGCTACTGCAGCCCACAACCGCAGATTCATCTGCTGCTCGTTACCTCGAGCGCCGGGGTGAAGCGCCTTACATGCTGATCTTTGAGACCAGTAAGTATGACCGGCTGATTCCCCACTTGAAGTCCCTGGGCGTTCGTCTAACTGAAGAGCCCGCAACTGCTGACTATCGCCACTGCTTTGTCCACTCATCTTCCGCCAACGGCGCGTTGCTCGAGATAGTGGAAGTTACCCACCCCACCAACCCCTGGCCTTCCGCAGGCCCAGATTGGCAGACTCTCACACACCAGCCGTTGACCAAACAGATACGGCAGATGGCCGTGCTAGTACGGGACCTGGACGCTGCTGTAGAGCGTTGGGAAGAGATGTTTGGTATCACCGCCACAAAACGGTTCCAAGTGAGTTTCACCGACTTGGAAATTGCAGTGCTACCCCTCGCTGGGAAAGATACTTTCATCGAATTGGCCCAGCCTACCGGCGACGACGTCCCCTCTGCCCGTTTCTTGAAACGCTACGGTGAGGGCATCTACCTGACTATCTACGAGATCGCGAACTCTCTCAAGATGGACGATTACCTCAAAGGTCAGGAGGCGCGGTACACCTCTTCTCGGGCTACTTCCAATTATGTAAACCTTGGATTCAATAGCATCTGGCTCCATCCCGCTGGCATGAAGGGCGCCTTCACCCAACTGTCAGAAGTGCTGGTTGATGACAACCCCTGGCCTCCGGCCGGAGATACCTGGCACCTGTAATCGCCTAGTGTTCCTTGGCGATCGAATCCTCAAATTGACTGCCCCAAAGCCCTGTGATAAAGTCGGTTTACAATCAGCTAAAGATACTTGGTCTCATTAAGGGACTGCGGATCACGCTGACAGCCAAAGGAACTTGATGCGCAAACGGGTAAATGCCCTTGCCGAGCAGTTGCTTGAGACCCTGGAGCAACGTGGCTACAGGTCCACGTCCCCGAGACGGGCAGTTGCTCAGGTGATTGCCAACCAAGACAAACACTTCACCGCAGAGGATTTGCGGGAGCAGTTACCTTCGTTGGGTCGGGCCACTATTTTCCGTTCGCTAAAACTACTGGTGGAGACTGGTGTGCTCTGTCGCGTGCTCCTAGAAGACGGTGACCTGCATTATCAATTAAGTCACCGTGGCCACCATCACCATCTGCTCTGCGTGGAATGCGGAACGTCCCAGGACCTATTGGGTTGCGACATTGAAGAACTATTGCATCAGACATCGGCCAGCCACGGATTTGAACTCAGCGGACACTGGCTGGAAGTGTACGGAAGATGCCGAGCCTGCAGCACCGCAGACAAGCTTTCAGAATTGACGACTGCCTAGAATCAGTCTCTTTTTTTACACTTATTGATACTTACTCTCAAAAGAAAATTCAATTGATACCAAAACTATTAAACGCTAGGCGGTTAACCAAAGCAACCTGGGCTTTTTTGGCAATGGCAGTAGTCTTATCGCTGTCTTTGGCGTGCGGCTCGTCTGATTCAAAACAAGATTCGGTAGACGCATCAAACCAGCAGCCATTGTCAGTGGTGACCACTACAGCACTATTGGCCGACCTGGTGAAGAATGTGGGAGGTGACCTAGTCTCAGTAACGGCCCTGGTTCCCCCCGGAGCTGATGTTCACTCATTTCAGAGCACCCCCGCCGACAATATGGCAATCAGCCGCGCTGCCGTGGTGGTATCAAATGGCGGCGGGCTGGATCAATTCCTTGACTCGATGATTCAGGGCTCCTCATCAGACGACACGATCCATGTCCTGGCCGCAGAAATGCTACTTGACCTGGACGCGGACGACCCGCATTTTTGGCAGAACCCGCTCTTTACCGTGAAATATGTGGAGAGCATCCGAGACGGGCTGATTGCCGCCGACCCGACGAACTCTGACGACTACCAAGGAAATTTCGCCGAGTACAAAGACCGGCTGACCAAGCTGGATTTTGACATAGCCAGCACCCTAAACACTGTGGACCCGGCGCTGCGACACCTGATTACGTTCCATGACGCCTTTGGTCATTTGGCTAAGCGCTACGACTGGCAGGTCACGTCTCTAGTCGGCAGTGATGCCAGCCAAGTATCGCCCGGCCCCGTGGTTGAGATCCTGGAGAAAGTGCGCGAACAGGGCCTGACTGCGGTGTTTGCAGAGCCCCAATTCAACTCAGACCTGCTGGAAAAAACTGCGGAAGAGGCAGGTGTTGAGATTGGCCCAATCTATTCGGATGTCCAAGACGGCGAAGTCGCCAATTACATCGACATGATGCTATTCAATGCTAAGAGTATGGCCAGACTACTCAGATAGTCAGCCACAAATTAATCCCATGACTACAGAAACGACAACAGACACCACCAAAACGGCCCCGGCCTTGGCCGTCCGCGACCTCTGGGCTGGCTACAACGGCAAACCAGTCTTGGAGGCGGTCAACCTCAATATTGACCAGGGCGACATGGTGGGCATAATCGGACCCAACGGTTCAGGCAAATCCACTCTGATCAAAACCATATTGGGATTGATAAAACCACTTCGTGGAGAGATTTCGATCCTTGGTAAAGACGGTTCTCCGGAACGCCACCTGGTGGGCTACACACCGCAGACGGAACTGGTCGACTGGGACTTTCCAGTAACGGTTGCCGACGTTGCGCTCATGGGCCGGTACTCCCGTAGAGGCCTGTTCCGCCGCACCACCATGGAAGACCGCGAGGCCGCAGATGCGTCCCTGGAATTGGTCAAGATGTTTGACCTGAGAGACCGCTTGATTGGGGAATTATCCGGTGGTCAACGACGACGCGTCTTGTTGGCCCGCGCCATGGCTCACAACCCCAAGCTTTTGCTCCTTGACGAACCGATGGCTGGCCTGGACGCAACTGCCCAGCACCAGTTGCTGGACCTGCTCGACGAACTCCGCGGTAAGGGCGCGACCGTGGTCCTCAGCACCCATGACCTCTCCTGTGTTTCGTCCCGTTGCGACAAAGCGGCCTGCCTAAACCGACGCCTGATCGCGTTCGGCAAACCCTCTGAAGTGTTGAACGAACAGGTCTTGGGAGAAACCTTCGGCACCCATTTATTGATGGTGCATCTGGACGGCCAAGCCTACGCCTACCAGCATCACGTCCACACTGAAGGCTCTGAAGTAATCGAAACTAACTTGCCAGACGGGCACTCCCATGCCGAACGGACGCTCCTATGATCGACGTTCTGATCGAACCCTGGGAGTTCGCATTCATGCAGCGGGCGCTGCTGGCGGCATCGTTCGCCGCCGTGGTCTGCTCTGTGGTCGGAGTGTTCGTTGTGCTGCGCGGTATGGCCTTCATGGGCGATGCTGTAGCCCATTCTTCCTTGGCGGGCATGTCAGTAGCCTATTTCTTTGGTGGCAGCGTGTTTTGGGGTGCGTTTGCCTGGGCCGTGCCGGCGTCACTGGCGATAACCTACATCAGCCGTAGGGCCAACGTACGACTGGATACAGCGATTGGAATCATCTTCGCCAGCGGGTTTGCAGTGGGAATTATTCTCATGAGCCAGGTAAGTAACTACACTGCTGACCTGTTTGGCCTGCTGTTTGGCAACGTCCTGGGCGTTTCCTGGGGAGAGGTTGCCCTGATTGGTCTGGTGGCCGGAGGGGTGTTGCTGGTAATCACGGCTCTGTACAAAGAATTGCTCTTTACTGCCTACGATGCCACCATGTCGGCTGCTTCTGGTATCCCTGTACGGTTCATGCAGTACCTGTTACCGCTCTTGGTGGGTATTACCACGGTGGCCTCACTCAAGGCAGTGGGTATCGTCTTGGTGCTGGCGCTGCTGGTCACACCTGCCGCGACGGCAACGCTCCTGGCACGGCGTTTACCCGGAATAATTACTTTTAGCGTAGTAATCGGTTTGATCTCTACTGTTACCGGACTATACTTGTCGTTCCATGCTGACCTGCCCACTGGTCCAAGCATCGTGGTTGTGGCCACGGGACTGTTCCTGACCGCCCTGTTGTTCTCTCCCAGTAAGGGAGTGGTCTGGCAGGCTTGGCGGTCGTCCCCACTGCCTCAGGAATAAACGACTTAGCCGGTCTTTTCCAAAGCGCAATTTATGGCCTTCCCCCTTGGCACACCAAGCCACCATTCGCTAAACTGAATTGGTTTGAGAAGCTTCATGTTTTTGCGAGGAAGAAAATGTACGACCTAAGTGGAAAAGTTGCCCTGGTAACCGGCGCCGGCGGACGCCACGGCATTGGACGCAGCATCGCCCTACGTCTGGCTGACGAAGGCGCAGACGTTGTCGTAACCGACGTGGAGGCCAGCGCCACCGCCATCCGCGCCGAAGACCGGGCCGCTGGATGGAACGGACTGCGTAGCGTGGTGGAGGAGATTGAGACCAAGGGACGCCAGTCTCTGGGTTTGTTCTCTGATGTTTCAGACAGCCCCCAGGTGGCCGACATGGTGGCCAAAACCCTGGACCAGTTCGGGAAGATAGACATCCTGGTGAACAATGCCGGGTCCCGACCGGGCAAAGACCGGGTGCTGGTCTTGGAACTGGAAGA
Source organism: Dehalococcoidia bacterium (assembly GCA_028822675.1). Next base: position 27,060 of record JAPKDE010000005.1, read on the forward strand.
AGAGGCGTTTGACGAAGTACAGCGAGTCAACGTCCGCGGCACCTTCCTGGTGTCAAAGGCTGTAGCCACCCACATGGTTGGCCGTGGCGGCGGCGGAAAGATTATCAACATATCCTCCGGTGCCGGCAAGAAGGGCATAGCCAGATATGCTGCTTACTGCGCCTCCAAGTTCGCCGTAATCGGCTGGACGCAGGCAATGGCGCAGGAGATGGCTGAGCACCGCATCAACGTCAACGCCATCTGCCCCGGCCTGGTGGACACCGAACGCGTGGACTTCATCGCCGGTGCATTGGCTCCTGAGGGGGAGTCTGGTGAAGAGTTCCGGGCTGACATGGTACGCGAACGGGCCTTCAGGGTACCCATGGGCCGTATCGCCCAGGGCGACGATATTGCACGGGCGGCCGCGTTCCTGGCCTCTGCGGAGTCGGACTACATGACCGGCCTGTCCATCAGCGTGTCTGGTGGCTCGGAGATGAACTAACTCTCCAAGCCATTCGCCAGCCGGCTAGCTGAAAAAACTAATCTCTGGGCAAAGCCGCCTCGGCAGACTCCCTGACGGGACGCCGGGGCGGTTTGGCGACAAACATAAGCACTGCAGATATGAAATAGGCCGTTCCCATGGCGATGTAGAGCGGTGTAAAGTCACCCGCTAAGCTCCTGACGGTTGAGGCGGTGGCGGGCCCCAGACCCAACGCAATCATTTGCAGAGGCGAGAACACACCGAGGATGGTTCCGTAAGACTCGCGGCCAAAATATTCCGCCAGAACCATGTTTTCCAGCGACCCCAACCCTCCGGAGAATACCCCCCAGATTACGGCGAAAATCAACGCATCTCCGATCGAGTCGACTGACAATAAGAACACCATCATTGACCCAGCGCCGACCATCATCACCATCAGACATCGGCGCGGGGTAACTCGGTCGGCCATGTAACCCCAAAACAGGTTGGCAACGGCCAAAAAGGTGCCCAAACTCAAAACCCAGGCGGCAGATACAGTGGACAATCCTGCGTCCTGAACTAAAAATGGCACCAAGCTGAATCCAGTGGCGGCAGAGGCCAATGTCCCCAGTGCAGTGATGGAGAGCAGTAGCCAAAAAGCACTGGTCCGCACCGCTTCTTTGGCTGTCCAACTGAACTCCGGTATCCGAGCGGTTCGTCTTGCTGCGCCAGTAGATTCATTGGCCTCATCAGGACTGGCTCCGTCCGGAAGCAATCCAATATCCTCGGGCCGACGCCTGATGAAAAGCACCACTGGCAAAATAAGAAGAAAGGCCAAGAAACCCAGATACCGGTAGGCGGCCCGCCAGCCTTGATGGCTGGCTATGTAAGAGATTATCTGAATGTTGATTGCGCCGGCTGCGGGCCTAAATACGGAGACCAGCGCCAACGCCATGTTGCGTCGCTCTCGGAAGAAATTGACCGCCGCTGTCCGGGGAACCAGACCAACGAGTACCGGGTTGCTCACAGCCCGGCCAATCACGTAGCCAGCGTAGAAATGCCAAACGGCGCCGGACCCAGCGATCACGAAGAAAGATACTCCGGCGACGGCCAGGCCGAACGGCATCAGCCAGCGTGGTCCAAACCGGTCGGCCAAACGGCCGATCAATGGAGCGAGTAAACCTGAAGCCCAGGTGCCGATTGACGCAGCAAAGGCCAGGCTGCCTTCATCCCAGCCGCTTTCGTCGGTGATGTAGACTTGGACACCGCCCAGCACAACCTGGGTGAGTCCACTGGCTGCAAAGGTTGCGAGTGCAGTGATAAACAGCACCAGCCACCCGTAATAAAAGGGCGTCTCCAGACGCCAGTTGGTTATTTTACGAAACATTGTTCCTGGGGTACTTATCTGCCAAAGTTTTGTTGCCATAACGGATAATTCCACCCGCCATTGCAACCGTCAAATGATACAGCAAGTTACGCCTGCCGAATACGTGCAAGAGCCACAGTGTTTTATTCATGCTTGCGGATTATTAGGCCAATTCAACTCCAGGACGCAGTTACCTATGAGGCAATACAGCGCCACAGAAGGGCACAACCACTTGTTTGGATTCCTTTCTGCCGGTGGCCCAACAGTCGTACTGGTGATTTTCGTCGCCATTCTGCGTATAGTTATTGAGGATTCCAGGATTAGGCCCGTCCATTTACACAGCGGCGGCAATCCCGAATATTCCTATAGATCATCATTCGAACCAACGGAAAAAACGAGGCTGAAGCATGCCCCTTGAACGGTCAGAAGTAGAACGCATCGCCTCTTTGGCGCGCATCGGTCTTACTGAAGAAGAAATTGAGATGGTTGGAGATCAGCTCTCCCACATCCTGGAGCAGTTTGAAGTGCTAAATGAACTGGACACTTCAGGCGTCACACCCACCGGCCACGCTAGTGGGCTGCAGACCGTCATGCGCGAGGACACAGCTGAAGACTCGCTGGACCACGAAGATGTACTAAAAAACGCGCCGCGCCGGGAGGGAGAATTCTTCCGCGTGAACGCAGTGCTGGAGGAATAGGGCGTTGCCAGAACTAAATTGGCTCAGCATCCAAGAAGCCCACGACCAACTAGCCTCCAAACAGATCAGCTCCGTTGAGTTGACCCAGTCTTGCTTGGATCGAATCGACGCCGTTGAAGACCAGGTCCAGTCCTTCTTGACCATCACTCCGGAGATTGCCCTAGCCCAGGCAGCAGTTGCTGACCGTATGCTTGCTGCAGGCGAAGGTGGCCCTTTAACCGGAATACCTGTCCAGATAAAAGACGTCATGTGCACGGAAGGCGTGCCCACAACCTGCGCATCTAGAATGTTGGAAAACTTTGTCCCGGTCTACAACGCCACGGTGGTGGAAAAGCTCATCAACCAGGGTGCTGTGATGCTGGGCAAGGGCAACATGGACGAATTCGCCATGGGTTCTTCCTGTGAGAATTCGGCCTTCCACCCCACCCACAACCCCTGGGACCTAGAGCGGGTGCCCGGAGGCAGCAGTGGCGGCGCAGCAGCATCGGTTGCATCCGGCGAGACCATCTTTGCCTTGGGGTCAGACACCGGCGGCAGTGTTAGGCAACCAGCGTCCCTCTGCGGCGTGGTCGGTCTGAAACCAACCTACGGGCTGGTCAGCCGTTACGGCCTGATTGCCTTTGCTTCATCTCTAGACCAGATCGGCCCGGTTGGCCGGTCGGTCCAGGACTGTGCCTTGGTGCTAAATGCCATTGCCGGACACGACCCACGGGATGCTACATCGGTGGCCAGAGACCAGCAAGATTACACCGCAACGTTAGGTCAAGACATCAAGGGAATGCGTCTGGGTGTGCCTGAAGAGTACTTCGTAGATGGTATGGAACCCGGAACCAGGAAGGCCATTGACGAAGCGCTGGCGAAACTGGAATATCTTGGCGCAATCATAAAACCGGTCTCATTGCCCACAACCCGTTACGCTCTGGCCTGCTATTACATCATCGCCCCTTCTGAATGTTCGGCCAACTTAGCCCGCTACGACGGGGTTAAGTACGGGTACTCGTATCAGGATACAAGCGATATGTGGGAGGCTCTAGAAAAGACCCGGGAGTACGGGTTTGGCCCGGAGGTTACCAGGCGGGTGATGCTGGGCACCTACGCTCTATCATCCGGTTATTACGACGCCTATTACCTGAAGGCCCAAAAGGCCCGGACGCTAATCAGGCAGGATTTTGACCGGGTTTTCCAAGAGGTTGATGCCCTGGTCACGCCTACATCTCCGGTTACAGCTTTCAAAATAGGCGAGAAAACCGGAGACCCGGTGCAGATGTATCTGATCGATGTTTGCACTCTGCCGGTGAACATCGCCGGGTTACCCGGTCTTTCGGTGCCCTGTGGTTTCTCCGATGGATTGCCCGTTGGCATGCAACTGATTGGCCCGAACTTCTCCGAAGGAATCCTCCTCCGCACCGCCCATGCCTATGAGGCAGCCACCGAGTGGAGTTCAGCCCGACCAACGCTGTAGCCTGGATCCAGACAAAACCCCAGGCAAAAACCCGGTCAAAAAAGTCCTAGTGAGGAATTTCATTTGGACTTCAAACCCGATCTGCCTCAACGATTAAAATTAACCTGCGGGTAAAATTAACCTGCGGGCCCGGCCAAACCGTTTATACTAGTAACAGCCTCCGTCGCGACGAGGAGCATTATGAACTGCGATACACCATGTCCTAAATACGAACAGGCGATGAGAGTCTTGGGCAAGAAATGGACTTGCCTGATACTGCGCTGCCTGCTTTCCGAACCCAGAAGGTTCACAGAAATATCCAGCTACATAGATGGGCTCAGCGACCGACTGCTCTCCCAGCGCCTGCAAGAATTGGAAGAAGAGGGCATCGTACAGCGTCGTGTCTTCGCCCGCAGACCGGTTGTTGTTGAGTACTCCTTGAGTCCCAAGGGTCTGGCTTTCCGAACGGTGGCTGAAGCCATTCAAATATGGGCTGACGATTGGGCGGAAGAACCAGTCAAAGCATAGTCCGTCTTTTTTCCTGTCTTCGTTCTCTGTCTTTTCAGGGAATTTAGCACCGATAGTTTTAGATTAACTGGGAGGCGCTGATGAAGCGCTCCAAAATTAAAGATATTTTCGCCCGCGAGCAATCAGGTGGCGATGTACTAGTCCAGGGTTGGGTTAAGACACGTCGGTCTTCAAAATCAGTGACCTTTGTGCAGATCACCGACGGATCTACGCTGCAGGATCTGCAGATTGTCGTTGACGAGTCCAATGCCAGCCACGAAGCTGCCTCCGGACTCACCACCGGCTGTAGTGTGAGCGTGGAAGGCGTGTTGGTTGAGTCTCCTGGCCAGGGTCAAAAGTATGAGGTTCATGCCAGTTCGCTGACGGTCCTCGGCGAATCCGACCCGGACTCCTACCCGCTCCAGAAGAAGCGACACTCCCCGGAATTCCTCCGTGAGATTGCCCACCTACGGCCGCGCACCAACACATTTGGCGCCATGGCACGCGTCCGTAACTCGGTGGCCTACGCGATCCATACTTTCTTCCAGGAACGGGGCTTCCAGTTCATCCAGACGCCGATCATCACCGCCAGCGACGCTGAAGGCGCCGGTTCCATGTTCCAGGTGACCACGCTGGACCTGAATAACGTGCCCAAGGACGCCGGCCAGGTCAAACACGAGGATGATTTCTTCGGCAAACCTGCTTTCTTGACCGTAAGCGGCCAACTTGAAGCAGAGATTTTTGCCATGGCCCTCTCAGACGTCTACACATTTGGGCCGACGTTTCGCGCAGAGAATTCGAACACCTCGCGCCACCTGGCCGAGTTCTGGATGGTGGAGCCGGAGGTTGCCTTCTGCCAGCTAGACGGGCTGACCGAACTGGCCGAAGACTTTTTGAAGTACCTCTGCGGTCATGTACTGGAGAATTGCGTTGAGGACATGGCCTTCTTCAACAAGTATTACGACGACAGCACTATTACCACACTTGAAGGCATTGCTAACTCCCAGTTCGAGCGCATCACCTACACCGAAGCCGTCAAGCTGCTGCAGGAGTCGGGAGAGAGTTTTGAGTACCCGGTCACATGGGGCATAGACCTTCAGTCAGAACACGAACGCTATTTGACCGAGACCAAGATTCAACGACCAGTGATCGTCACCGACTACCCCAAGGGCATCAAGGCCTTCTACATGCGGATGAACGACGACAACGAAACTGTACGGGCCATGGACGTGCTGGTGCCGCGCATCGGTGAGATTATTGGTGGCAGCCAACGTGAAGAGCGCCGCGACGTGCTGGAAGGCCGGATGAGCGAGTCCGGTATCTCTCACGATGAATATTCTTGGTACCTAGACCTGCGTAGCTACGGCACGGTCCCCCATTCTGGTTTTGGTCTTGGATTTGAGCGCACCGTGCAGTTTGTAACCGGCGTCTCCAACATTAGGGACGTCATCCCATTTCCCAGAACCCCCAAAAGCGCAGAGTTCTAGGCTGGCTGCATCTGACGTCAACGCCACTTTCGTGATTGAAGCTGCATTCGGCGTTGGCAGTTCCATTTTCGCCGAGACCACCAATCGCCTGAGCCGCATTTTTTCTGAGGCCGACCACGTGCCCCAAGTGGCGGCCAGGTTCCATGAGTGGCAGAGGTTTCGCGGCCAGACCGTAGCTAGTCCGGCGACTGAAGAACCACTATTCATTCACCAAACTTATCTGGCGCTATTGGCGCGGCTAGTTGCCCGTAGCTTTGTTGCCCCTCGCCGTCCCATATCAAACTCTGAAGAGCTATTTGAAGTCATCAACGTCGATTATTTCAGCCGTCGCGGGGTCGGCAATTTCGGGGAAGGTGATGTGTTCTCCTGGCCCCTCATTGAGAAACGCTGGGAATTGGGCCTCGATGACCTGATCTTAGAAACCATGCAGGGTCTGGCCGACACCGTGGCAACCCATGATTTTAGCAACGCCTCGTCTGGAATATTGGACTCCATCTACCGGCAAATTGGGCCGGCATTTGGGCCAGTCCCCCGATGGTTGGCGGAGTACGCGGTCGAAGCAGAGCTTGGCATGGCCGACGACTCTGGTCTGTCACTGGTCGACCCGTCTTGCGGCACTGGCACATTCCTCTGCGCGGCCGTTGGGGCCATGTATCGCGCCATCGAGAAGACCGGCGGCGACCAGATGGATGTGCTATTCGACGCCCCGGAACGAATTCGCGGTATGGACTCCGATCCCCTGGCCGTGTCTTTAGCACGCCTTAATTACCTATTGGCCCTGGGAGATTTAGTACAGGAACTACACCCACCATTTCTGATGCCGGTTTACCTGGCAGATCCCAGTAGCAGCGCAAAGTTTCAGCCGTTGGCCTCGGTCGATGATGTTGTAACAATCACAACGACAGAAGGCGACTTCTCGTTGCCTGCGCCGGTCATTGAAAACCCATTGATTCTGGACTGGGTTCTGGGTCGGCTGACCAATTACATGGGCGGCGCACAGCTCAGGTTGCACGTTCAGGAGGAAGAAGTTGCGATCCAGGAAGTCCTGAACGCTTATTACAACTACCTGACCTCTCCTAAACCCCGAACCCCCGTGCCCGAGGCGTTAACACCACAGCAGGCCGATACCCTGTTGGAGACGGCCAAGAGCCTGATTCAGCTACACATCAGGGGTGAGGGTACACTCTGGTTGAATCTGGTGCAGAATATGGCCGCGCCGATGTTTTTTGCTCACCGTGGCTTTGATCGGCTGACCGGCAGAGGGTCTGCGGCGAAGTTAGTGACTTTGGGTTCTTCTTTCCTGCGTACCGATGGCCGAGCAGCCGTGGTGCTGCCTACCGCAGAGGCGGAGCATTATGCAAAGGGGCATCGGCTGATTACCCTGAATGGACTGCTGCCTGATGCTGCTTTGTTGGTAACTGGTCCTGAACAAAGGGCTCATTTTGAGTCAACAGGCGAACCAGTGTCTCCAGATTTATCTTGGGCCGACGCTCAAACGAGCCTTCGCGTCGTTGATGACGATTAGCGCGTCAATTTGACGCGATTTCCCGTAGCCTTTTATAATGAGGCGTCCTCGTTCTGTGGCTAGAGAACCTGCCTAAACCGGTTTTCGGTACGGACTGGCAATCCCCACCTAGATTTCTCTGGTAAGGAGCTCCAATGACCACACAAAATGTCATCCTCCACCCAGCCTCGGTAGTGGCGGAGTTGAAGAAAAACAACTCAGCCACGTTGTCTGGCTTCCGGATAGCGAAACCAACTTCATGTACCAATTTCTGACCAATGAGCCAACACTGGATTTGGTCCCGGTCTGCCGCGAAGGCGAGACCATGGCCATCGTCGCCGGACTCTGGGTAGGCGGCAAACGACCTATCGTATTGATCCAGAACACTGGCATTGACGAAGCCCTGACCGCAGAGGGTCCCGTATTCGTCCACTTGCTCGTTGAGCCACAGATTGAGAACACCCCGGTGCAGTTCCGCACACCGGCCGAGCGGAACATACACAGCGCCATCGCCGACATGCCCGAGACGCTGGGCATCAAAAGCTAGGCTGCAAAGTCGGCAGCGAAGTAGAGTCGCAAACGGGGCAGCGTAAATTCGTCTGCGCCGGTTTATTTTTACACTACAAGGCATTAGCCACTACCCGATAACCGATCTCCCGTAACCGATTTAATTCTTAAGGATGGCAAGGCGTATGATGAAAGGCGGGATATTCCCCAGAGTTGGTGCCTACGCCGTCTTGGCTCTGGGATTCTGGCTACTTTTCCAGGCCTTCGAAAAATCCAACATCCTATCTGGGATCTTGGGCGGTGTAATCATCATAATTGGGATGTACTTGATGACCGGGGTCTGGCGCGGCATGTTTGCCAAATTTGGCGGGAACTACAAAATACGCAAGGAGAACAACTCCAGTGACGACACGGCGGAAGACAGGCCAAAGGGAACCGGTGATCTCAGCGATAGAGGCGACCAAGGCGGTCAACTTCCACCGAAATGATGCGTTAGTAGTTTCAACTTCGTCCGCGCTACGGGACTGGAGTCAGGTATCAGAACGTCGCGATTTGGATGTTGACCTATCAGACTGCATGGACCGTGCGCC
>JAPKDE010000096.1 GCA_028822675.1 Dehalococcoidia bacterium
TTTCCCTCTGATCTCTCCTTTACGAAAGTGTCCCACTTTTGCTGGTTGCCAACAGACTTGGGTAACCTAACCCACGAGATTATGATTGGTCTCCGCGACAACTATGAACAGGCCCGGGCTGGCGTTGTCCGATCCGGAATGGACAAAACCGTGGCCAACCTCAAGAGTATGATCGAAGGCTAAATATCCAGTTAATCCGAATCAAAAAAAACGTCCTTCCCGAATAATCGGGGAGGACGTTTTTCTTTTGTCTCTTGTCTTATGAAAAGTGTTTAAGGAGCGCTGATGGTTATCTGGTATAAGTCGTTGGCGGCGCTGGTTGGGCCGGAATAGTGTTTCTTGGCGTCGTCAATTAATGGTTGAGGGTTGGCGTCGAACGCCGAGTCAAGGTGGGTTATCACCAGTTCTGCGACCCCAGCCTGGGAGGCGGCGCGGCCTGCATCACCGGCTGTGGAGTGTCCGTGCGTGCGAGCGACCTCAATTTCTTCGTCCGTCCGGAACGCCTCGTGTATCAACAACCGTGCTGCGTTGGACGCCTTGACCAATTCAGGGTTGAACCGGGTGTCTCCAGAGAAGACAACTGACATCCCGTCTGAGTTTACCTTCCATCCCACGGCACCAGAGATATGGTCCGCTGGGAAGCAGGATGCGGTGGTGGTTGGGCCAAGACTGATTTCTTCACCGGGCTCCACTACGATCCAGCGCATGACCTGTCTCCCATCGGAGTTCGTGGCTCCTTCATGGTCTACCTCGGCGACGTTCAGGTGGCTGGTGGCGCACATTTTTATTGCCCAGTCCAGCGATTCTCCAGTGATATAGACCTCAAGGGGTGGAGCATCTTGACGCTCCAACGCCCGAACAAACTGGACAAATAACAATCCAGACAGATGGTCTGGGTGATGGTGGGAGATCAGCACTTTGTCGAAACTCTCCACCGGAATACCCAGTTCGGATCCGCCTCGAGCGACTGAATTGCCCGAACTGGTGTCAATCAAAAGGCGAGTGCCATCGTCACAGTCATAGACGATGGCGGTATGGGCCCTGTTGGTCGATGTGCCTGACCCCGTGCCAAGAAAGCTGATTTTCATTTCGGGCATCTAATTGTCTCCGGGATAGTTGAACGCTGGTTAAATCCGAACAGCGTCGATAAATATACTTAGGGAGTCTAAAGAATGGTACTCATTCTCCAGTGAAATTTTATGTGATTTTTGTTTGATTGACCTAATTTAGCTCTGAGACCGGTTGATTTCCCACTCGGCCAACCGTGCCTCCAACGAGTGTTGACGCAGGGCCATTGTGAGGTCGCCCCGGGTTCGTTCCAAGACGCCGCGCATGGCGTCGGTATTGCGTCTTAGCCCGCTGGTAACTCCCTCTGGGAAGTCGATGGTCACCAGTACCCCGTACATCTCGTCCATGATATCCATGAACTCCGGGCAGCCGTCCACGGCATCGCGACGTAGCGCGTCTAGGATATACCGGCGTAGTTCGCCAATGACCTCAGCCATTCCGTTGATATAGGCGGCGGCATCCACTTTGAGGTCACTGATTGAGGGTATGTCAGATCCGGAAATCACTGCCAGAGTCACGTTGGCTTCAGTAAATTCTTTGCGGGCGTCATTCATGAACCCTGCGTTGAATATGGAAGGGCTGCTAACCTCGATGTGGTCAGCATCCCTTAGTCTGGCGTCGCCCTTTTTAATGAGCTCCCTGGCATCGTCAAAATCCCCGCGGTGCACGGCGCGGATGGCATTGGCGGAGAACCTGATTACTTCCCTGGAGACAGACAAAGCCTGCTCCCGGTCACCGTTTCGCTCTGTGAGTTCGTTGATTACTGCGGTGCCAATTTCTGATAGAGCTACTTGATAGCGTGAGGGCATTAGATGCGCCCGCCCGCGTCTTCAATGACCTTCACCAGTTTGGCCGCAGCTGCCTCTGGGTCGGGCGCTGCGCCTACGGCCGCAGTGACACAGATGGCGTCAGCCCCGGCTTCAATGACTGCGGCAGCATTCTCTGCGTTGATTCCACCGATCGCCACCAACGGTGTTTTGGCGATGGCTCTAGCCTTACGCACTCGGTCAGTGCCCTGCGGCGGACGCCCCACGCCCTTGGTGTTGGTGTGGTAGATAGGGCCGAAGGCCACGTGGTCAACGCCCATCGCCTCTGACTCCACCAGTTCATCAAATTCATGATTGGACCGGCCAATAACCTGGTCCGACGCCAGTACCTGCCGCGCCTGGTCCACTGGCAGATCAGTCTGGCCCACGTGCAACCCTGCTGAGCCAACTATTGCGGCAACATCAGCATGGTCATTCAATATCAGAGAAGCTCCTGATTCAGCGCACAGTTTCTGCAGCCCTCTGGCCAATGGTAGAGAGTCGCCTTTGTCGCGAATCTTGTCTCGCAGTTGCAACATCCTGGCCCCGCCTTGGATGGCAGCTTGGGCGATCGTCAACGGGTCGCGACCACCGGTTATTGTGGGGTCGATTATCACGTAGAGTCCGCGCACCAGCTCTGCTTTCTCGCGCCGAATCGTCGTGCTAAGCTGGTCGGTCAGCTCATCCAGCACCCGTTTGATTCCTCCCAAGGTATCCCAACCCAGCGGGTTTGCTGAGGAAGACTCGTCCAGGAGCAACAGTAAATTGTTTGCCACACTCGCCAAACCGAGAGTTTCTTGGGCACTGGTGGGAGGGCCGTCGTCCGTCTCAGCCATGGCTGACGCAGCGGGCAGAGAGGGGATTAACTCCCGCAGACTTTGTAGAGCCGGTGCCGGCGATTGGGTTGAAGGTACGTACCTTGAGGCTGCTTCAATGCAGTGGAAAATCGTTTGGTAGTGGCTTTGGTCGGGGCTTTGGCTGGGGCTATCTGGTCCCCTACCGCTGGTCACAGGTCCATTCCCTTGGGGGTCTCACCGGACCGGGCGGCGTCAATGTTTTCTCTCATGGTTTGAGGCATGTCCCTTCCAAATTTTGTGAAGGCGTCTTCAACGCCGCGTCCAATGTTTCGTGGGTCGTTGTAATAACCCGGTGACCGGTGCTCGGAGACCGACGAGAAATTCTCATGGACTGAGCCAACGGTTTTGCCGGTGGCAAATGACGACATCCGTCTTTCCATATCATTGCTCTGACAGTGGGAGCAAACAGGCTCCAATGTGCTGCCGATTGACCTCACAAAGAATGAAGACAACTTGGCGCAAGTTTGGCAGCGGTATTCATATATCGGCACTGGGCTCTCCTGTAGACCAACTAAAGTGGATTCCCACTAGGGACTAGATAATCTAAAGGTTTTTGAGGTCGCGTCGCTCTTCGTTAAAATCGGGACTGGTTTGGCCGCCCATTTCCTTCTTGATACGCCCCATATAGCTATCAATGCTGGCCGGGCTGTTCTCGTCCACATCGCGAGAGGTCTCGCTACTGGGCACCCAGTTGAGGCTGTCACCCCATGACGCCCGGAATGAGAACTTGGATATCAGCCGTTGCATGTCAGTTCCCTGGCAATGATCGCAGTTGGGTTGCAGGTCCTTGGTGTCTTCAGAAACCGTGCGGACCAGCACAGAGGATATTTTTTGGCAATCGCCACAGCGATATTCGTAGAGCGGCACTTATTTTGTCCAGTATCGATTTATCAGTAACGATTATATGCAGTCTGAGCATATATTTTAACATGAGCTTTTCGGTGAGGCATTCGTGAGTGATTGGTATGAAAACGAAGAGTGGATACTGACGCTCCCCAGGCGCGCCACCCTCTAATGCCTAATGTATAATGCGGCCACCCTCGCTGCCGGTTTTTTCGCTGGCAGCGGGTTCTTACAACTGCAACCCCGTATGGGCCGACCAACCGCGCCCGGGGATGAATTTGGACCTGTCGAGGTGCCGCCATGGCGGATGAACAAGCACACACGATTCCCATGTTCGGCGATGACCAGCCGGAACTAGCCGCGACTCCGACTCCCACAGCCGTTTCGAAAACCCCGGCAGCCAAGAAACGCGAACCGCTGTTGATGATCATGGACGGCCATGCCATGGTCCACCGGTCATTTAGGGCCATTTCCACCCAAAGACACCTCACGGTGAACGCCACCGGCGAGGACGTGACCGGCGTTTATGGCTTTGCCAACGTCTTTCTGCGGGCGCTGAACGAATGGAACCCGGCCTACTGCGCCATCGCCTTTGATATGTCGGCGCCCACCTTCCGCCACAAGCAATTTCCCGAGTACAAAGGCCAGCGCGAGTCAACACCCGAAGAACTACGCCCCCAATTTGGCCGTGTTAAACAGCTGATGGAATCCTTTGGTGTGCCGGTCTTCGAGCTTGAGGGCTGGGAAGCAGACGATGTCATTGGGACCCTGGCCTCCCAAGCAGAGAAAATTGGTATGGACTCGGTAATCCTCACCGGAGACCGGGACACTTTCCAACTGATATCCCCCAGAGTTAGGGTCGACTTAGCTTCCAGCATCCAAGACCGCAAGGTTTACGACGAAGAAGCCCTGATGGAGCGCTATTCCGGTCTCACAGCGGCACAACAGACCGATTTCAAAGCCCTGTTGGGTGACGCCTCGGACAATATCCCCGGCGTGCCTAAAGTAGGCGAGAAAACAGCCATTGCCCTGCTCAATGAATACCACAACCTGGAAGGCATCTACGAGCACTTGGAAGAGGTCAAACGGCCCAGCGTAAAGTCGTCGCTGGAAGAGTTCAAGGAACGGGCTTACTTCAACCGCGGGATAATGACCATCGACTGCGATAGCCCGGTGGAATTGGACCTTGAAAACGCCAAATTCGGCAACTTTGACCGCAATTTAGTGGTCCAGTTCATGACCGAGCTTGAGTTCTTTACTATTATCCCCAGAGTCCCGGAACCGGACGGTTCAGCAACCTCTACAGCAACAGAGGTTGCTCCGGTAGCTGTGCCGTCTGAGGATGTTGACTACACGGTGGTGCAGACCAAACAGCAACTGGACCAGATGCTGGCGACTCTGTATGAAGCCGGTCAGTTCTCCTTTGATACTGAAACTACCGGCCTGGACGCCGTACAAGCGGGTCTGGTGGGACTAAGTTTCTCCACCGCCCCCACCGTGGCCTGGTACGTGCCTGTAGGCCATCAAGAAGGTGAGCAACTACCGATGGAAGAGGTACTGGCGGCAGTGCGACCGCTATTTGAGTCGCCCGATATCAGTAAGTGTGCCCACAACGCCAACTATGACATGACAATACTGGCCAGCCACGGTATCGAATGCCAGGGCGTCGATTTCGACACCATGGTGGCCGCCCATCTGCTGAGCCGTGGCCAATTGGGGCTCAAGAACCTGGCTTTGGACGTTCTTGGTCAGGAAATGACGCCCATCAACAAGTTGATCGGCACCGGCAAGAAACAGATCACCTTCGACAAAGTGGACATAGAATCTGCCGCCCCATACGCCGCCGCTGACGCCGATATGACCGCCCGTCTGCGACTCGCTTTTGAAGAGCCGGTGGTACGGGAGGGTTTGAGCTCCCTGATGACCGACATGGAGATGCCGCTGGTCCCGATCCTGGTAACGATGCAGCGCCACGGCATCAAGCTAGACTCGGCCGGGCTGCGTGAGATGTCTGAAGACCTGCGAGAGCAGTTGTTTCAAACCGAGGAAGAACTGTACAAGTCCATTGGCCACACGGTGAATATCAATTCGCCCCAACAGTTGAGCGAGTTGCTATTCAACGAGATTGGCCTACCCAAGACCAAACGCACCAAGACCGGCTACTCCACTGATGCCAACTCCCTTGAGGGTCTGAAAGGCCTGCACCCGGTGGTAGACCAGATTCTGGAGTACCGGCAGGTGTCCAAGCTAAAGTCGACCTACGTAGACGCTTTGCCCGATATGGTTAATCCGGCCACCGGACGAGTGCACACCAGCTACAACCAGACCGGCTCGGCCACGGGGAGGATGTCCAGCAGCGACCCCAACCTGCAGAACATACCCATCCGGACGGAGATGGGCCGTCAGGTGCGGAAGGCTTTTGTAGCTGACGGAGCACCGGATTGGCTGCTGTTCTCGGCCGACTACTCGCAAATCGAGTTGCGGGTGCTGGCCCATATATCCCAGGACCGAGGCTTGTTGGAAGCCTTCCGAAGGGGAGAGGATATCCATTCATCCACGGCTTCGTTGATGTTTGATGTTCCGCTAAACGACGTGGTGTCAGACCAACGACGTATCGCTAAAGTGCTCAACTTTGGGGTGATTTACGGTCTGTCAGCCCACGGTATCTCCCAACAGACCGGGTTTAGCCGAGAGGAAGGCGCCTCATTCATCGAGGCCTATTTTGCCAAGTATCCCGGCATCAGTGACTACTTGGAGCAGGTGAAGGTCAAAGCCAGAGCAGAGCAGTACGTTGAGACCCTGTTGGGTCGGCGGCGCTACCTGCCAGACATCAACAGCCCCAACTTCAATGTTAGAGGCGGGGCCGAACGGATGGCCATTAACATGCCCATCCAAGGCACTGCAGCCGACATCATGAAATTGGCCATGATTCGAGTTCAAAATCGCTTGGACGAAGAAGGCATGAAAACCAAAATGCTCCTTCAAGTGCATGACGAACTGGTCTTTGAGACACCCAAGGAAGAGATGGACGCCCTCAAAGACCTGGTCTTCGACGAGATGCCCGCCGCCATGGACCTGGACGTAACCTTGAAGGTGGACACCAAATGGGGCCCCACCTGGGGAGACATGGAATAATTTATTGATATGTGGCACGACAATGATATATGTGCCATAATTGAACTAATATGGCAGAGCAGAGATACAACGAAATAACAGTTGGCCCCCAGGGTAGGTTTGTGATTCCCGCAAAGATCCGAAAAGAAATGGGAATCGTGGCAGGGGAAACTTTGATAGCAAGATTGAGTGCCGGCCAGCTTGTGTTGGAGAAGCCGGAAACCGTATTGGCCCGGTTGAAGACAACATTTTCAAACGTCTCCTCAGATATTAGCTTGGTCGATGAATTGATCGCCGACAGGCAAGACGAGGCCAGTCAGGAAGCCGAGGCGTGAGCCAGCAGGCTGATTTGGAAGCTTCAACGTCTTACGTACTGGATGCATCGGCGCTTCTGGTGTTGCTTCATGGAGAGCCAGGACAAGAGATAGTCGAATCTGCCGTCTCGGTATCGTCGATATCCAGTGTCAACTGGGCTGAAGTTCTCCAAAAAATCATCGTACAGAGTAGCCGAAACCCACGGGACGTTGGCAACGACTTAGAATATCTGGGACTGAATATAGTCCCGTTTACGGCAGAAGATGCTGAGACCGTAGCTGAGTTGTGGGCAATGGACCAGCGGAATGGACTTTCCCTCGGTGACGGGGCATGCTTGAGCCTGGCGAAACGACTTGGACTGCCCGCTCTGACGGCAGATCGAAGTTGGGCCACCCTCAATTTGGGAATTAACGTACGTTTGATTCGATAACCTATCACGCGGACTATATTAACTTTTCAGCATCTCCCAAAAAATCCATCACCTACTCAAACGAGGTCTTCATTGGAACTCTACCGCAGCTTTATATTTGTGCCTGGCAACCGGGAAAACATGCTGGAACGGGCCAGGTCGTTCAAGGCCGACGTAATAGTCGTGGACTTGGAAGACTCCGTCCACGCCGGTGGCAAGACCGATGCCAGAGAGCTGGCCAAGAAATGGGTGCCAATCCTGCACCAGGAAGGGCAACGAGTCATCGTGCGTGTGAACTCCCTGGATACCGGCCTTACGCGGACCGAGTTGGAAGAGCTGGTTTCTCCAGACCTCTATGGCATCAGCCTGGGCAAGGTTGAGTCAACCTGGAACATGCGCGACCTTGACCACATGCTGAAGGCGATTGAACCCTCTGCCGGCGTTGAGGTTGGCTCCACCAAGGTAGTGGCCTGGGCGGAGACCGCCAGCGCAATGGTCGATGCCAGAGACATTGCTAAATCGACGTCGCGGGTCATCGCATTAGCCTTTGGGGCCGAGGACTTCACCAACGACATGGGCATCGAACGGTCCGACACCGGAGAAGAGGTCCAGGTTCCCAGATCACTGGTGCCAATAGCAGCCAGGGCGGCCAACGTGGCCTCTTTGGACTCGCCATTTGTCCTCTTCCAAGACCCGGACGCTCTGCGGGCCGACGCCATGCGGGCGCGGCAGATGGGCTACACCGGCAAGCATGCCATCCACCCTGCCCAACTTGACATAATCAACGAAATATTCAGCCCGTCTGTTGAAGAAGTCGCCTACGCCAGGAAGATCATGGAAGCCTGGGACGAGGCAGAGTCTGCAGGACGCGGCTCCCTCGCCTTGGACGGACGCATGGTTGACGTGCCAGTGGTAAAGCGGGCCCAGAACCTGTTGGCCCTTGCCGACGCCATCGAAGCCAAAGGCCGGTAGGTACAGAACCATCTTGGAAGAAGATTTTCAGAAAGCAGACCGGATCGTCCTTGAGGGCATGAGGTTCTACGGGTTCCACGGCGTGAACCCCGAGGAGCGTGTTCAAGGCCAAGAGTACCTGGTGGATCTGGCAGTGGAGATGGATCTGAGCGTTGCCGGTGGCTCAGACCGCTTGGAAGACACCGTCAGCTACGCCCATATCTACCGTGCCGTTAGGGACGTGATGGAAGGCGAACCCCAAAACCTGTTGGAGGCTGCCGCGCAGTCAATCGTCGACCGAATTTTGTCCGACTTCCCAGTGGATTCGGTCTCGGTCAAAGTGAAAAAACCCCACCCGCCAATCCGTGGTTCAGTGATTGAGAACGCCACCGTTGAGATTACGCGCCGCCAAGAGAAGTAGCATGCCAGGAGCGATAGCATGAAAGTACACGACTACCACCAAGGCAACCGAGACCTACAGGACAAGTTCGGGACTCGCAAGCTGGCTGATCGGATGGCTGAACGGGCTGCTGACACTCTGGGGGAAGGCGAGAGCTGGTTCATTGAAGACGCGAATATGTTCTTTTTGGCTACCTGCGATAAACGCGGACTGCCGACCTGTTCTTACAAAGGCGGCGAGGTTGGGTTTGTGCGCGTGGTAGATGAGCAAACGCTCGCCTTTCCCAACTATGACGGCAATGGTAAATATCAGTCGATGGGCAACCTGCTTGAGAACCCCAACGTTGGCATGCTGTTCATCGACTTCGCCGGGCAGCAGCGACTACGCATTCAGGGAGTGGCGACAATCGACGAAAACGACCCACTGATGGCCGAATATCATGAAGCGCAGTTCATAGTGCGAGTGCGAATCACTGAGTCTTACCCGAACTGCCCGCGCTACA
>JAPKDE010000097.1 GCA_028822675.1 Dehalococcoidia bacterium
CCAACGAAGACCCCATCGACCAATCCGAGCACGAGATGGAGGAATGGGAACGCAAGGTGGACGCACTCAATGGAGTGCTGGGCGACCTGGGCCTAAAAACATCCGACCAACTACGCCGGGCCATCGAGAGCATGGACCTGGCTACCTACGAGTCTCTGGCATATTACGAGAAGTGGACTGCGGCCATGGAGACGCTCCTAGTGGAGCAGGGCGTAATGACCACCGCAGAGATCGACGCCAAGATGGAAACCCTGAAACAGGCTCAAGCGTAATCATGGCCCAGTCTCCATCTGCCAAGTACAAACCTGGTGACCAGGTCCGTATTCGCGTAGGGGTCCCACCAACCCATTTCCGGACGCCGCAGTACGTCCAGGGCAAGCAGGGTGAAATAGAAACTTCTTGGGGAGCCTACCCCAACCCGGAGGGTTTGGCTTACGGCGGTGACGGACTGCCAGCCCAGCCTTTATATCTGGTTAAATTCGCCCAGACCGACCTCTGGACCAACTACAAGGGCGGCTCGCAAGACGCCCTGCTGTTAGACATCTACGAAAACTGGCTGGAATCGATCTAGATCGACCAGACCAGGCTAAATCAAACAAATCAGGCTTATTCAGGAGAGCATCCAATGGCTGACAACGGACACTCCCACGGCGACAATGCAGAATATTACGCGCTACGGGCTGAGGCTATCCAGGCCCTGTTGATTGAGAAGGGCGTCTGCACTATGGACGATATTCTGACCATGGCCGACAAAATCGACTCTCGCTCCCCGGCCGACGGCGCCAAGGTGCTAGCCCACGCCTGGGTTGACCCAGAATATAAAGCCAGACTCCTGGCTGATGCCGAGTCTGCGCTCATGGAACTGGGCTATGACCTGCCGGAGACCGCTCCCAAACTGACAGTCTTGGAAAACACCGACGACGTCCACAACATGGCCGTCTGCACGCTGTGCTCTTGCTACCCCAGGGCCATAATTGGCCGGCCACCGGCCTGGTACAAAGGATTGTCCTACCGCTCAAGGGTCGTCGTTGACCCACGGGGTGTACTGAAGGAGTTTGGCACGGAGCTTGACGACGAAGTGCAGGTCCGGGTCATCGACAGCAGCGCCGACTACCGCTACCTGGTTCTGCCCAAGCGCCCCGCCGGGACTGAGGGCATGAGCGAAGAAGACCTGGCCAAGCTGATCACCCAAGAAAGCATGATCGGGGTTGGTCTGGCCCTATCGCCGGAGCAAGTCAGCGCCAGCTAGCAATAATCGCCGTAAATCAAAAAGTCCTTCCAAATGCTATTTGGAAGGACTTTTGTATTTGCTGTGGTGACGCTGTAAGCCGTTTTAGTCGGGTCTATCAAGCATCTGTTGGGGAATCCTACCCAGCAGTGATTCCACGCCCGGCATGGCCGCGTCGTTGCCAAGTCCAATATGGAGCGGCGTGATTGATATGCAGTTGCTCTTGATGGCGGCAATGTCGCTGTTTGGATGGGGGGTCGCAGTGCTGGGTTTGTTCCTTGAGATCCAGTACCGCTTTTCCGGCCCAACGTTCTCGGCCCTAACATTTTCGCCCCAAGACCGGCCACCCAGATGGGTAACCCGCACGCCGGCTACCTGGTTCATTTCAATCTTCGGGATATTCACGTTCAAGAACAGGGTCTCGCCAGTATAGTCAACAAATTTCTCGGCCAGCGGCTTAAGTATCTTCTCGGCAATGTCGTACTTTGTGTTGGTCACTGCTGCCACTGAGATGGCAATGGTATTTATCCCCCGCACAAAGCCCTGTATTGCGCCGCCCACGGTCCCGGAGACCATCACGTCATAGCCAACATTGGAGCCGGCATTCACACCGGAAACGACCAGATCCACATTCTGGACCAAGCTCTCCAAAGCCAGGATACAGCTATCGCCGGGCGTGCCTTCCACTGAAAACGCACTCACCGGGTATAACCCATCTCCCTCACCTTGAAATTCTTGACTCACTTCCCATTCTCCCGCTTTGACCGGTGCATGGAGGGTTAAACACGCCCCAACTCCGCTCTGTTGACGGTCGGGCGCAACCACAACGACCTCGCCAACCTGTCGCAGGGCGCGGGCTGCCGCCCAAATGCCTGGGGCATTGATTCCGTCGTCGTTAATCACCAATATTTTCATGGGTTTCGTTGTGCCTCAACCGTGGATTTGCAAATAAAAATGGCCGATAAGTATTTTATCAGGTGCGATATTCAATGACAAAAAGGGGCAACGTCAGCTTAAGGCGAAATACTTGTCACCCTGAGCAGAGCGAAGGGTCTACCAGGTTGGCATTGGCAGATTCTTCGTCGGCCTACGGCACTTCTCAGAAGGACAAGTGTGGGCTCGGGCGCGCAAAATAAAAAGGGCACCCCATTCCGCCGGGGTACCCTTTTTGAATACTACCTTTTTGATTGCTTAGTTGTGGTGAGCGAAGCCTGTCGCGTGGTAGATCGCATGCTTCAGTTCGATGGCCGCCATGGCTTGGCGGTATTCGGCCGAGGCAAAAACATCTCCAAAGACGTCAGAACCCAAGTCGTTATGAATTAGGCTAGTGGCTGCGGCGATGTTCTCTTCGTTCAATTCCTTGCCCACCAGAGCTTGCTCCACCGAAGGTCCGCGCGTAGGAATCGGTGTAAACCCGCCGACAGCCACTCTGGCGGCCGTGCAGATGTTGTTCTCCACCGTCACCACGATTCCAGCGCCTACCACGGCGAAGGACGTGGCCGGGTGAGCCATTTTGGCGTACTCGGCGTGCTGGTTGGCGGCCAAGACCGGCATCTCGATGGCGGTGAGAATCTCATTCTCTCCCAAGGCCGTTTCGAAGGGGCCAAGGAAGAAATCATCAGCGGACACGGTCCGGGAACCGCCGCGCATGATACCTCCGGAGCCCTGGATGGTGAACTTGGCGTCCATCACCTTCATTACCGTTGGCAGGTCTGATGCGGGGTCAGCGTGGGAAATGTTCCCGCCGATGGTCCCTCGGTTACGCACCTGTGGATCACCGATGCCGTACGCCGTTTCCCAGAGGATACCGACGTTATCTTTGACGTCATGAGAGTCAGCGATCTCTGCGTGGGTGGTGAGAGCGCCGATACGCAGAGTGCCGTTTGCGACGGATATCCCCCGCAACTCCTCTATGCCGCCAATGTCGATCAGCATTGGAATGCTGGTCAGGCGCAGTTTCATCATCGGCAGGAGGCTGTGACCGCCTGCAATGATCTTGGCACCGGGATTGCTACTCAGAAGCTGGATGGCCTCTGAGACGGAACTGGCTTTCTGGTATTCAAATTTTGTTGCAAACATCGTTTAGATCCCCTGCTGCTGGCGAATAGCCTGCCAGACTTTTTCTGGGGTTAGTGGCATTTCCAAGCGGGTCACGCCCAGCGGTCGCAGCGCGTCGATTACTGCGTTGTAGACGGTGACGGTGGAGGCAATGGCCCCGGTCTCACCGATACCCTTCACGCCCAACGGGTTGTGGGGCGACGGCGTTACTGTGCTAAGCACTTCCATTTGCGGCAGTAGATGTGCCCTAGGTAGCGCATAGTCGGTCATGGAACCAGTTATCAACTGGCCGTTGTCGTCATAGACCACGCCCTCCCATAGAGCCTGTCCGATGCCCTGTACCACGCCGCCGTGGACCTGGCCTTCAACAATCATTGGGTTGATCTGAGGGCCGCAGTCGTCACCGGCGATGTAACGCCGTACCACGATGTGGCCGTTGTCTACATCAACATCCACCACTGCCAGGTGGGTGCCGAATGGATAGACGAAGTTCGGCGGGTCATAGAAGGCTGAAGCCTCAAGGCCGGGCTCCATCCCTTCTGGCAGGTTCCAGGCCACGTTGGCCATGGTGGCCATCTCCTGGATTGACTTGGTCTGGTCTGGAGAACCCTTGACGGTAAAATGGCCGTCGGCGTATTCAACGTCAGCCTCGGCGGCTTCCAGCAGGTGAGCTGCCAAGAGGCGGGCCTTTTCTTTAATCTTGCGGGCCGCCAATACCATGGCCGCCGCTCCGACAGCAGTGGTCCGGCTGCCGTAGGTGCCCCAGCCCATTGGGGTGTTGCTGGTGTCACCGTGGATGATCGCAACGTCGTCCACATCAACGCCCAACTCATCAGAGATTATCTGAGCGAAGGTAGTTTCCTCTCCCTGACCGTGGGGGGAGATTCCAGAGTAGACGTTCACCTTGCCAGTGGGGTGGAACCGCACGATTGCGCTCTCCCACAAACCGCCACCGAAACCAACCGCACCGGCCACCTGTGAGGGGCCAAGGCCGCAAATCTCTGTGTAACAAGTAACACCAATGCCCATATAGTGGCCGTTTTCCCGCATTGTGGCCTGCTCCTGGCGCAGGGCCTGGTAGTCGGCATGGCCTAAGACCATGTTTAACAGCGGTTCGTAGTCGCCGCTGTCGTAAGTGACACCGCTGGCAACGTCGTGTCCATCTTCAAATTTGGGAATCAGGTTCTTCCGGCGCAGTTCAACAGGATCGATGCCCAATTCAACTGCCAGCAAGTCAACCAACCGTTCCACCAGGAATGTGGCTTCGGGGCGACCTGCGCCGCGATAGGCGTCTGTGGGAGTGGAGTTGCTAAACACTCCGTAGATGTCTGCTTTAGTGGCTCCGACGTCATACGGGCCGGAGTAGATCAGTCCGTGCAGGACGGTCGGCACGCCGGGGCCGGCAGTGGACAGATATGCGCCCATCCCAGCGTAAATCTTGGTCCGGATGGCCAAAATTTTGCCCTCTCGCGAGGCTGCCATCTCCACGTACTCAACGTGGTCACGACCGTGGATGGTGGACAAGAACCCCTCAGAACGAGTGGCGGTCCACTTAACTGGGACGCCCAACTGCATGGAGCAGAAGGACGCAATCATCTCATCGGCGTACATCGGAATCTTGCTGCCAAACCCGCCGCCAACTTCAGTAGCGATGACCCGTATCTTATGCTCGCCGACACCGGTGACCAATGAGGCCAGGAAGCGGCAGATATGGGGGTTTTGGCTGGTACTCCAGAGAGTTAATTCCCCGGTGGCTTTTGTCCAGCTAGCCACCGCTGAGCGGGGCTCCATGGCGTTGGGAATCAACCTCTGCTGGATGATGGTGTCTTTGACGATCACATCTGCAGCTTCAAATGCGGCATCGGTGTCGCCGCCTTGAGCAATCCAGTGGAAGGCCTGGTTGTTGGGGGCGTCTTCGTGCAACTGAGGCGCGCCCGGCTGCATGGCTGCTTCAGGGTTGGTTACCGAAGGCAGCGGAGTGTAATCCACGTTGATCAATTCCAGGGCATCTTCAGCCTGGTATCGATCCTCAGCTACCACCACTGCTATGGCGTCACCCTGGTAGCGAGCCACGTCTTTGGCAATCGCTGGGTGGGCCACAGCGATTAATTCGCAATCTGGTGGTGTCCAGGCGCAAGGGATGGGATTCAATACGCCATCTGTATCGGCGCCGGTATAAACCGCCACCACGCCAGGGGCTGCGGCTGCGGCGGTGGTATCTACGCTATTAATCTTGGCATGGGCGTGGGGACTGCGTAGGATGGCTACGTGAAGCATCCCGGGAAGTTGAACGTCGTCAGTATAGGTCGCGCCGCCGGTGATCAACCTGGGGTCTTCACGGCGACGGATACCCGAACCAAATATTCTTGTCGTCATGGTTAGCTCCTCATTACTTCGGCGGCTGCCTGGACCGACTTAACAATATTTTGGTAGCCGGTGCAGCGGCAGATGTTGCCCTTTAGTCCCTCGCGAATTTCATCTTCAGATGGATTAGCGTTTTTCTTGAGCAGTTCCATCGTGGTGATGATCATTCCGGAGGTGCAATAGCCGCATTGCAGGCCGTGATTGTTCCAGAAAGCCTCTTGCATTGGGACTAATTCACCGTTGTTAGAGACGCCTTCTATGGTGGTGATCTCTGTTCCGTTGGCTTGGACCGCCAGACAGGTGCAGGATTTCACCGTCTTGCCGTCCATGCTCACCACACAAGCACCGCACTGACTGGTGTCACAGCCAATCTTGGTGCCAGTTAGTCCCAGATCGTCTCTGATGAAATGGACCAGCAGTAAGCGTGGGTCTACATCTTTTTCTTGGGATTTTCCGTTCACGGTTAGCTGAATGTTCAAGATAGCTCCCTTGCATAATGAATAAACGGTATAGAAATGCGTTGGCCAGGCGTAAATTAGGCTCAGGGGGCAGAAGTGCCCAGAGTATATACTCGCCCAGATACGGCGTCAACGGCCTGTGGCCAGGCATAGATTCAAGGCTGTAGTTGCGCAAATATTAGGCTAGCACTATCATTTTATCTGCGCCTGAATAATTTAGCCTAAACGCCCCGTGTTTTGGCTTAAATCTAAAGCAAACTTCTATAACACAAACCCAGAGTGGCCAATTTAAGGCAGCACAAACTCACAAAAGCCAATATTAAGGATGACCATGTTTCCTCAGAGTGTTTTTCCCGATAGCGCTGAAGTCGACTTCCAAGGCGAGCTGATTCTGGGCGGATGCAAAGCCAGCGACCTAGCCGCAGAGTACGGCACCCCAGTTTACGTGCTGGACGAAGACACCCTGCGGGCCCGCTGCCGCAGCTTTATCGATGAGTTCCGCAAAATTTACCCCGCCACCAACGTGTCTTACGCCTGTAAGGCCTACATAAATCCCATCTTAGCCAAGTTATTTCTGGAAGAGGGTATGGGATTTGACGTTGTATCCGGTGGTGAATTAGCCACTATCGTCAGCTCTGGAATACCCATGGACGAGGTCTATTTTCACGGCAACAATAAAACCCCTCAGGAGCTGGAAGAAGCGCTGGAGCACTCCATTGGCTGGGTGGTTGTGGACAGCTTCCACGAGATTGAACTGCTGGACAAATTGGCCGGCAAGGCTGGAAAGACCCAAGACATTCTCATCAGAGTTTCTCCCGGTGTTGACCCACACACCCATGAGTACACCACCACTGGCACCTTGGATTCTAAATTTGGATTTTCGATTCAGACGGGCCACGCCGCCGACGCCATCCGCATGGGCTTGGCCGCCAAGAACCTAAACCTACGCGGCCTGCACTTCCATCTGGGCTCCCCCATCTTTGAGTTGGAGCCGTACCGCGTAGCCGTTGATCTGGTCCTGCGGTTTGCCGCCCAGTTCCGAGAAGAAGGCTTTGAGTTGCAGCGTTTCAGCCCCGGTGGCGGGTTCGCCATCAGCTACAAGGATGAGGATGAGCCGCCCCCGGTGTCTGACTACGCCGAGGCCATCGTCTCCACCATGACGGAGACCTGCAAAGACCTTGGCATGGAACTACCATCGTTGGTAATTGAGCCTGGCCGGGCGATCATTGGTCCCGCCGGAGTTGCTCTCTACCGCGTTGGAGCAATCAAAGACGTGCCCGGTATCAGGAAATTCGTCAGCGTTGACGGCGGCATGGGCGACAACATCAGGCCCGCGCTCTACCAAGCAGAGTACGAAGTGGTCGCTGCCAACAAGGCCAATCAGGAGCCGGCAGAAAAAGTGACCATTGCCGGCAAGTACTGCGAATCCGGAGACCTGCTGGCCACCGACGTGATGTTGCCAAAGCTGGAGTCTGGAGACCTAATTGCGATACCAGCAGCGGGTGCCTACTGTCCCTCCATGGCCAGCAACTACAACATGAATCCAAAACCGCCCATGATCCTGGTTAAAGATGGCAAGAGCCGGTTGATTCGCCGTAGAGAGAGCTACCAAGATTTACTGCACCTAGACCTCGTATAAACCTGACTAATAGTGTCCTTCCGTAGTATTAATTGGTAGAATTTAAGGCGAACAAGATATCTTTTTATTCATGACTTCTTAATCCGTTTTACCTAATCGCGTTTATCTAGAAAGCAGGTTTTTATGTGGACCATCTTTGGCCAAGATCATCTGCTCAAACGGCTTGAGCCAAGTCTTCAGCAACGGCGGCAGTCCCACGCCTATCTACTGAGCGGCCCACCGCATGTGGGGAAAATGGCCCTTGCTATCAATATGAGTCAGGCCGTAAATTGCTTAGAAGGATATGGTGAGCCCTGCGGTTCTTGCACACAGTGCACTAGAATCTCTCAGGAGCTTCATTCAGACATCAGAGTTCTGGCTCCCGGCCAAGGTGAAGAAGGCCGGTCTGCCAAGACGATGATTGGCATCAACGAGATAAAAGAAGCGCTGCGCCGGGTGCACCTAAACCCTTACGAAGGTTCCACAAGCGTAGTGATTATAGATGGCGCTGAATCCATGAGTGACGATGGCGCCAATGCTTTATTAAAAACCCTGGAAGAACCGCCCCCGCAGGTCATGTTCCTGCTACTCACAGCCAATGAAGACGCCGTGTTGCCCACGGTCAGATCGCGCTGCCAGACCATGAATCTGGTGCCGTTATCTAAAGACACGATGGTCGAACGGCTGGTCAACGGTCACCAAGCAACGCCAGAGTTGGCGGAGCAATTGTTCCGCTTATCCCGCGGTTGTCTGGGTTGGGCCATTGGCGCATTGGAAAATTCGCAGGTACTGGAACAGCGACAAGCAGACCTAGAGAAGATCCAAGAGACACTGGATGCGGGACTTGAAACCCGTTTCACATACGCCAACGAAGTTGCTTCCCTATTTGGCAGTGACCGAGATGCAGCTAAAGACCTATTGGCTCTTTGGCTCCGTTGGTGGCGGGACCTTCTCTTAATCAAAGAGGGTGCGGAAGAATTTCTCCATAATTCGGACCACGCGGATTCCTTAAGGAGCCAAGCGTCAGGCTTGAGCACGGCTGAAATCGTGCAGTTTATCAACCGCCTGATGCAAACGTTGTCGAATCTAGATAGTAACGTGAGCCCCCGTCTGGCGATGGAAGTTTTAATGCTGAATCTACCGATTGAAGCAGGCCAAGTATGACCCGAATTGTGGGCGTACGCTGAAGAGAAGCAGACCCGGTGAGCTACGCCATTGCCGGGGATTTTACCCTGCCAATGAAGAGCTACGTAGTTGTGCAAATGGAAAAATCCCAGGAATTAGCCTGGGTCTGCCGCGACAGCAAAGAATTGGTGGCCTGTCTCCCGGAAACCGGTCCCGGCATGCGCGTCGTGCGCCGGGCAACCGCTGGTGACCTTGGCCGCCTGCAACAGAACCGTGATTTCGAAGAAACGACCTTTAAGATCGCCCGCAAAAAAACCAGGGAATTAAACATTCCCATGAAGATAGTAGACGCGCATTACACCTTTGATCGCTCTCGCATGGTGGTGACGTTT
>JAPKDE010000098.1 GCA_028822675.1 Dehalococcoidia bacterium
TCCGGTGCCGCAAGAGAAGCAAAATTTAGCATCCAGTTCCATTTTCAAACCGCAATTGGAACAGAACTTGGCTGCTTCTTCAAAGTCGTAGGTTTTTGAACCGCAGGCGAGGCAGAAATTCGCTCCTGGTTCCAACGCCGAGGAACAAACTGCACAGGTCCGGGATCCAGAATGAGAGCTGCGCCCTTCACTCGTTACATCGCCCGTGCCATCGCCCGTGCCATCACTGGTCCCAGCAAATAAAGTCTCGCCGGCAAAAGATGGGTCACTAGATGTCTGCACCGGTTCTGGACCGTATTTGTTCGGGCCTTTCATGCCCGGGTTGATATGCCAATAAAGTAGCGGGTAAATGATCCCGACGATCGTAAAGGCGATCAGTAGCCACCATCCGGATCGGCCTACGTCGTGCAGGCGTCGGACGGCCACCGTAATTCCCGGAATAAACAGGAACAGCGAACTGGCGGTGTCCAAGATTTCGGTGCCTCCAAACAATGCCTTATCCATAATTGTCATGACCACAGAGAGCAGCAATGCAAAAAGAGTCCACCACCAGTATTCAGACCTACTGGACCTGGTCCTAACATCAAAATACCTGCGGAACCCTGAGGATATTGACTGAGTGAACGTCATCTACCGATGTTATCTCCAAAATGGCAATCCACAGCAATGATAGTGTTATCCCGAAGATAGTTCCACTTCACGTTTGGTCAATAATCCCAGTTTCGATCATTACAGAAAAAATACTCCTATGTAAAAGCGTGCCAGGTATCCGCGCTAGGCATCGATGGAATCACCCCGTAGAGTAAACCGCGTCAGGCATGGTAAAATCGGGTCACTTTTTGACCTGTCTGACAGACAAGATTAAACAGCAGGCCCACCAGAGGAGATTTGATGAAAGTCGGCGTTAACGTGGCCGTGAACAGCAATACAGGCGACATTGGGGCCTTTGCCAAGAAGGCTGAGGACCTGGGATTTGAGTCCCTCTGGATGGCCGAGCATCCCATCATCCCGGTTGCGACCAATTCCAAGTACGGCGGCACACCCGATGGCAGCATCCCACCGGCAATGAGCGACATGGCCGACCCGTTCATCAGCCTGGCCATCGCCTCCGGCACCACCAGTAAGATCATACTGGGCACAAGCATCTGCCTGATTCCGGAACACAACCCCTTGGTCCAAGCTAAACAGATCGCCGCGCTGGACTTCCACTCGGGAGGCCGGTTCATATTTGGCATCGGCACCGGTTGGCTGCGTGAAGAGACCGAGATCATGGGCGGCGACTTCGACCACCGCTGGACTCAGGCCAAAGAGGCCATCGAGGTTATGAAAGAGTTGTGGACCAAGGATGAGGCCGAATACCACGGCCATTACTACGACTTCCCACCCGTACGAGTCTTTCCCAAACCGATTCAAAGCCCCCATCCGCCGGTTTTCTTGGGCGGAGCGGCCACCAACGTGTTCAAGCGGGTGATCAATTACGGTGACGGCTGGATGCCAGTGCGGGCCACGCCGGATAGCGTCAGAGCGGGCCGTGCGGCCCTAGACGAACTGGCCGACGCCGCCGGACGCGACCCAAACAGCATCCAGATTCTGATTTACGGTGCGTCTTCTCGGGACGAAATTAAACAAATGGAAGATGCCGGGGCCAACATGGCAACTGTCCGTCTGGCATCAACCGACCCAGATAAAGTCATGGACGGCCTGGAGAAACTGGGCGAGGAGATGCTCGGGTAATACCAAGCGAATTACCCAGCGAATTACCATGCGAATAGACGTTCACACCCACATCTCGCCCGACCGCATTGCCGCGCCGGTCCTGGAAGGCATGACCGAGACCTTTGGCTATCCAGCCGTGGGTATCAACACAATCGACGGCATAAAATCGCACATGAAAGCATCCGGCGTGGACAAATCAGTGGTGCTAGGTGTGGTAGACCGTGTTTCGCACGTAAAGGTCGCCAACGATTGGCTCATATCCATCCAAGACGACATGCTGGTACCCTTCGGCGCGATTCACCCGGACATGGATAACATGCCCGAGGAGGTGCGCCGACTCCGTGACGCTGGCATCAAGGGGGTGAAGCTGCACCCCATGATGAACCAGTTCTTCCCCGACGACCCAAAGATGTTCCCACTGTACGAGGAACTGGGCGAGGACATGGTGCTGGAGATCCACTCAGGTCGGTTCAACCACACCAAGCCGGGTGAAACGGTCTATTCACCACCGGGCCGGGTGATGAACATGATCCGGCAATTCCCCAAGATGAAGGTGATTGCCCTCCACCTGGGCGGCTTCTACATGCTGGACGAAGCCGAGCGAGAGCTGATCGGCAAGAGCAACGTGCTAATCGACACCACTTGGCCGCCGGCGTTGAAAGAGCTGGGCTCCGACACCCTGGCCAACATCGTCAACAAACACGGCGCGGACAAGGTCTGCTTCGGAACCGACTTCCCGCTGGCAGACATGGCCAAAGACGCCGAGTTCATCGAGAGCCTGCCCATCCCGGATGCCGCCAAAGAGCGCATGCTAGGGGAGAATTTCCGGGAGTTGGTCGGGCTGTAACTCCACCACTCCCTAAATCCTGTCCTAAAATCTTGTAATGAATTGATGCGCGTAGGGGCGGGTTTGAAACCCGCCCCTACGTTTATTTGGACACGTATTTAGACATCGCCTTAGGGGATAATCACAAACCAAAATGACACCAAGCAGCTAAGGAGCTAATATGCCCGCCAAACTAGACGCCTGGTTGGAACTGACTGTTGAGAAGTCCATCGACCCTGGCCTGCCCATCTGTGACCCACACCACCACCTTTGGGACAAACCCGGCGATCGCTACATGATTGACGAGGTCACCTCAGATCTTGGGTCAGGCCACAACGTGGTGCAAACTTTATTCGTGGAGGTTGACTCCATGTACCGGGCGGCAGGCCCAACTGAAATGAAACCCGTTGGCGAAGTTGAGTGGGTCAATGGCCTTGGCGCACAGAGCGACAGCGGTGGCTACGGCCCAACACGGGTGGCAGCAGGGATAGTTGGCTATGCAGACCTGAACCTGGGCGCGGCTGTAAAGCCGGTGCTGGAAGCTATGGAGATTGCTGGCGGCGGCCGTTTCCGCAGCGTACGTCATACATGCAGTTGGGACGAGTTTGAACCCCTACGTTCCCACCGCTCCGGCTACCCAGGGATGATGGCCAGCGCCAATTTCAAAGAGGGGTTCGGCGTGCTAACGGGGATGGGCTACGGCTTTGACGCCCTGGTCTACCACCCGCAGGTCTTGGAGTTGGCTGAACTGGCAGACGCATTCCCCAACGCGGTCTTCATCCTGAACCACATTGGGCGTCCATTGGGGATTGGCCCTTACGCCGGTCACCGGGACGAGGTTTTTGAAGTCTGGAAGAAAGATATGACCACCCTGGCGGAGCGGCCAAACATTGTGGTCAAGGTTGGCGGGCTAGGCAACCGGGTCAGCGGGTTTGACTGGGATACCAGACCCTTCCCGCCGTCTTCAACGGAACTAGCGAAGACCACTGGACCCTATTATCTGCACACCATCGAGACCTTTGGGCCGGAACGGTGCATGTTTGAGAGCAACTTCCCCGTGGACAAGAATTCCTATTCCTACTCGGTCATCTGGAATTCCTTCAAGCGAATAACGCGTGACTTCTCCGACGCCGAGAAGGCGCTGCTGTTCCACGACACCGCCGCCAAGGCCTACAAACTCACGTTGTTGGCCGAGCTTTAGGCTAGCCCCAGTTTCTAATAAAGTCTGCTATGCGCTCGCCAATCATCATAGTGGTGACGTTGGTGTTGGCGCGGATGCAGTTGGGCATGACCGAGGCGTCGGCGATGCGCAGGTTTTCTATCCCGTGGACCCGACCGTGTTGGTCCACCACTGCCATCCCATCTGAAGCAGGCCCCATCTTGCATGTGCCGGATATGTGCTGGCCGGTGGTGACGTCTCTGGCGCAGAACGCGTCTAGAGCGTCGTCTGAAGACAGTTCTTCTTCGGTGGGTTCAATCCGGTGATCGACTATGTCCCGGAACCCTTCGCCCTCGCCGATGCTGACACAGGTGCGCACCATCTCCCGCATTCTCAGTTTGTCGAACGGATCTTCCAGATAGTGGTACTCCAGAGACGGCTGCACGTTTGGGTCGGTGGAGGTCAGTTTCAGTTCCCCGGAGCCCATGGCCAGGTCCAGCACGCCCAGCATGCGGACGCCCAGGGGTTCCATGCGGTCGCCGCCCCGGTCGATGCGCTCTGTGGCGTAGGACTGCATCAGGATCATCAGGTCATTACGGTATTCCGAGCCGTCTGCCGTCCAACGCAGGCCCATCTGAACCCTGGGGGAAAAGCCGTCAAGGGGAAAGTCTGCCTTGGTCTTGAAGGTCACATAAATCATGGGATGGTCACGCAGGTTTTGACCGACGCCGGGCAGGTCATGCACCACTGGCAGACCCATCTCCTGTAGGTGGGCGGCGGGGCCAACGCCCGACAGCAGCATGATCTGGGGCGAGCCAACGGCACCGGAACTGAGGATGATCTGGTCGGCTTCAGCCACAAAGACCTCACCGCCAGACTCGACTTCAACGCCAACCGCCTTCTTGCCTTCAAATATTATCCGGCGGGTGGTGCAGTTGGGCCTAATAGTCAGGTTGAGTCGGTGTCGGGCCGGGTTCAAGTAGCCCAGAGCGGTGCTGAATCGGATTCCGTTTGGGTTATTGAACGGAATCGGCCCGATTCCCGACGCCTCTGGGTGGTTGTGATCGGGACTCTCTGGGAAGCCAGCGGCCCGGCAGGAGGTCTGGAACGCCGCTTGGTCGGGGTTTAGCTCGTCCTGTTTGAACCTGCGGGCGATTATCGGGCCGTCGCTACTATGAAAATCATCTTCCGGAAAGTCAGTATCCGTTTCTATCTTCCGGAGGTAGGAAAGACATTGGGTAAAACCCCACTCATCGTTGCCCATGGCCGCCCACGAGTCGTAGTCCTCGGGCACGCCGCGCAGGAACACCTGGCCGTTAATGGCACTGGAGCCGCCGGTTACCTTGCCACGAGGGACCATCATGGGCGGCGAGGTCTCAGTGGCCTTGCCCCAGTACTGCCAGTTGTGATCGCTGGTCATGATGTCTGTGGCGGTGGCGTAACCGAATTTCACCTCGTCGGGCAGTTGCTCAAACTCGGGGTAGTCCGGGCCAGCCTCCAACAGGAGCACGGAGCGGTCAGAGTCTTCGCTAAGCCGAGAAGCCATGATTGAGCCGGCCGAACCAGCCCCGACAACTATCACGTCGTACTTCATAATCTATCTCCCCGATTTACATCTGGCCATTATTCAGTGACGCCAGGCCGCTGCATCGCAGGCCCAGATAATAATGGTGAGGCCACCCAGCGTCAACTGCCCGCCTGTTTGACAAGCAGGCACGCATCATTAGAATGTCAGAAGCCGATTTAAAACGAGGACAAAAACATGCTCAAGCACTTTGGCAGCTTGTATGCCGGACACGTGGATCTAGGCGACCTGGGACTGGGGGCCACTGCCCTCAATGACCGTCGCTTTCCAAACGAACACCTGATCACTATCTATGACCGTGTTGAGAAACTGGTCAAAGTTATGGACGACCTTGGCTACCACAGCTTCTGGGCTGCGGAACACCATTTTCAGCACGAGGGCAACGAGACCATACCAAACCTGCTTTTGCTCTACGTTCACCTGGCCAATATCACCAAGAACCTGAAATTTGGCTGTGGCTTCAACATCAACACCATGTGGCACCCACTGCGACTGGCCGAGGACTACGCTACGGCCGATATTCTGACCAATGGCCGGGTGATCTTTGGCGTGGGCCGGGGCTACCACTCCCGCGAGGTCAACACCTTCGGAGTCCCCAGCATCGACATCGACAACGAACTCAACCGAGAGATCTTTGAAGAACAGGTTGAGATCATCATGAAGGCCTTCAATGAGGAGTCCTTCTCGCACAAGGGTAAGCACTACACGCTGCCGCCGGAGGTGCCCTACCGGGGTTACACACTGAAGGAGCTTACCCTGGTTCCTCGGCCAAAAACCCTACCAGTAGAAACCTGGCAGCCCATGGTCAGCGCCAGCCAGCCAGCTATGGATTTCATGGCCAAACACGGCATCCAGCCGGTGGTTGGCGGCGGGGCCGTTACGGGTGGTCCGTCCGAAGAGATCATCAAGCGCTGGACAGAAACCTTGGTCAACCACGGCTACAAAGACATTCAACTGGGCAGCAGGCTGACCATTGGCCTGCCCACGTTCATCGCCGACACCGAGAAAGATGCCATCAACCAGTCGCGCAAATACCTGGAAGAGGACATGAAGATGTTCGGCCCCTTGGGCTTCTTCCGTGGCTTCACTCCAGAGATGCTGGACGCTCTGAACGACCCCAAGCGCGCGCCCACCGCCGGGTTGCCCACCATGGAAGACGCTGTAGCGGCGGGTTCCTGGCTCTGCGGCACCTCCGAGATGATTACCGACAAACTAATGGAGCTTCAAGACCGGTACCCCGGACTTGAGTACATGCACGTTGGGTGCGGCCGACAGGGCACGCCATTAGAAGTGATGATTGAACAGTTGGAGCGGTTTGGCAAAGAGGTCATGCCCAAGTTCCACGCACAGTCGGCTTAACCCGCTGGGATGAAAATCCCCTAAGTGGAACTTAAACCAAGGAACGTAGATGAACGATTCGCCTAAACCGGATGGCCCAGTTTCGGGGGGTAGTCCCGAGGGGCCTGCGGAGGACGAGAGCGCTGCCATCTCAACTCAATCACCCAAACCCAGGTGGGCGGTATTTGAAGTGCTGTGGGTCGCCCTAAGGCTTGGTCTAACTTCATTCGGCGGCCCCATCGCCCATCTAGGTTATTTTCGTGAGGAGTACGTCGTCCAAAGGCGTTGGCTGGATGAAACCAGCTATGCCGACGTGGTTGCTCTTTGCCAGTTCTTGCCGGGTCCGGCCAGCAGCCAGGTGGGCATCGCCGTTGGCTACATCCGCGCCGGGATGGCGGGCGGGCTGGCTGCTTGGATCGGATTCACCTTGCCATCGGCGTTGGCTCTGGTGCTGTTCGCCTATGGGGTTGAGGAGTTCGATGTCATTGACGCTGGCTGGCTACACGGGCTAAAGCTGGCCGCGGTGGCTGTTGTGGCCCAGGCGGTTTGGGGCATGGGCAGAAGTCTTGCGCCGGACCGGGAAAGGGCAACCATCGTCATCGTTGCCGCTGTTGCGGCTCTGGCCTGGCAGTCCGCGATCATGCAAGTCTTGATAATTCTGGTATCGGGATTCGCCGGCTGGAAGTTGCTCAAGGTGGACACTGTCCCGGCTAGCAAGGACTCCATTTCGACGTTCATTCCCAATTGGGTGGGCATAGTTGCGCTGGTTCTCTTCTTCGCGATACTGGCCGGATTGCCCTTCGCACGGCAATTGGAATCAAACCAGACGCTGGCAATCTTCGATAGTTTTTTCCGTTCCGGCTCATTGGTTTTTGGTGGCGGACACGTGGTGCTCCCTCTGCTCCAATCTGAGGTCGTGGGACCAGGTTGGATGACCAACGCCGAGTTTGTCGCTGGCTACGGAGCGACACAGGCCGTGCCAGGCCCCCTGTTCACCTTCAGCGCTTATATGGGCGCGGTTATAAGTCCTGGGCCTGGAGGGATCGTCGGTGGAGGGCTGGCTCTGATCGCGATATTCCTGCCCTCGTTCTTGCTGATAACCGGAGTCCTGCCATTTTGGGGTCTCTTACGCAGGAGAGAAGTCTTTCGATCGGCCTTGAATGGCGTCAACGCCGCAGTGGTAGGGCTACTGCTCGCCGCCCTCTACAACCCGGTATGGACTAGTGCTGTGGAAACGCCCGAAGACTTTGCCTTGGCGATCAGCGCTCTGGGGCTGCTGATGTTTTGGAAGACCCCACCTTGGATGGTGGTGGCCCTAGCAGCTGGCGGAGGCGCAGCAATCGCCTACATCTAGCGTTCTGTATCCGGCGAGTAACCAATGGCATCCAAACCACCAGCCATCCCAGGAGAATCAGAATGTCCACCAACCCAAATGTCCGCCCGCCAGCACCGCCCTTCACCCGAGAGACCGCCGCCCAAAAAGTCCGCATGGCGGAGGACGGCTGGAACACACGCGACCCGGAAAGGGTGGCGACGGCGTACACCGTTGACAGCGATTGGCGTAACCGTGATGTGTTTATCTCCGGCCGCTTTCACATCATCCAATTTCTACAGCAAAAATGGGCCCGAGAGCTGGATTACCGGCTGATTAAGGAACTGTGGGCCTTTGACGATATGCGTATCGCCGTCAGGTTCGCCTACGAATGGCACGACGACTCCGACAATTGGTTCCGGTCCTACGGCAACGAGAACTGGGAGTTCAACGAGGACGGCCTGATGTTCCGCCGCCTGGCCAGCATCAACGACCTGCCCATAGCCGAGGCGGATCGAAAGTACCACTGGCCCCTCGGCCGCCGCCCGGACGACCACCCAGGCTTGTCCGAACTCGGACTCTAGCCCGCAGCCGAGATAATAAAAACGAAATGAGACACAAAAAATCCTTGGAGATGATTAATCATGACCCAGAACAACAGCAATTATGGCATCGGAAGCGTCCACAATTTCAAGAAAGAGATTGAAGATACCCTGCGTCCGGCGATGGAACGCCAGACCCGTGCTGACATGCACAGCGAACCGTCCCACCAGTCCGTGGACAATGAGATTGCCTACCGTTGGAGCCAAGAGGTTTCAGCGATGGGCAACCTGAGCAATGACGAGTTGGAGATGGTTTACAAGACCGGCATCCAGCCCACTGTTTACCTCGCTAACAAATAATGGTTCAACATTGGGAAGTAACCGAGGTTGAAATCGACGGGCGCACCCAAAAGGTGCGCCCTGTTGGTTCATGGGTTCTGGACAGTGGAAACGTGGTGGCAGATGCGTTGGCCGTATCGCTGGGCATGCCACTGGAATGGGCCACCGGTTTGTTCTTTGGTGACACCGAACTCAGTCTGGAACTGTGGACTGTGATTTCGGGAATATCAAGGTTCGACGATTAACATCGAATTCCGGGAGGGCAGTCCAAAGCACCAGTCAGGTCGGCGCCGGTCAGGTTGGCATCGGTCAGATTGGCCCCGGTCAGATTGGCCCCGGTCAGGT
>JAPKDE010000334.1 GCA_028822675.1 Dehalococcoidia bacterium
CAGAAGATACGGAGGGAACCATGGCTAGGAAGACGAAACTGATGCAGCGCGTAGAAAAAGAATTCCAGAGGCCCCTGGAGCGCTTGTTGCCCGAGAAGGTCAATGAGGTTGGTCTTTCGGCCACTGCCGAAGAATTAGGCGTTAGCAAAGCTACTCTCGGCTACTGGCTCCTGAAACTGGGTATAAATGTACGCCGTGTAGCACTCGCTCCTGGTGAGACCCTCGAAGTTAAGCGTATCAGCTAAATCCTTGAATCCTTAGTTCTCTAAAAGCGAAGCGAAGCGCTTTTAGCAAAAACCCCGTCCTTACGTGATCAGGACGGGGTTTTTCTTTTAGTCTGGACTACCGGGGGTTCCATCTTCTGCGTCACCCGAGAAAATATTGGCGTCCTCTCATCCGATTTAAAGCCTTTTTTTCTAGGACACCCTCACCACTGGTCATTTGAACCCTGGATCGACAGCCATCCGCGTCAGAATCTAACTTTGGAAGATATCTTCTGGTAAAAACGCTGACACTGTGACATTTGGTAGGTCGACCACGTTACTTATCCTGAGGTCCACCGCTACGCTGCAGATGATGTAGGCCTGTTCCCTAGACCAACCCCGTTCTTGGAGTAGATCAATCATCTGGATCAGTGCGTTACGCGCCGCTAGTGTCAGGTCCTCTCCCTCTTGGGTTCCATCCTCCCGGATGGGCATTCCCATGGTTGCGATGAAGTTCCGGGGCGCGGCCCATTCCGGGGGCAAGAAGTAACCGGGGTGAGAGAACCTGGGGAAGATTATGTTATTCCGGGCGGCCTCTCCCTTTCTTAAGTGGAACTTGACCACTGCGGTGGCACCCATCTCGATGGCCGTGATGCAGCATTCGCCGTCGCCCTGGGCAAAGTGTCCGTCACCGGCGGAATACAGCCCGCCGTCCACGTTCACCGGTATCATTAATCGAGAACCCTTGGTCAGTTGTTTGGCGTCCACGTTGCCACAGTTTTCCCGAGGCGGAATGGTACGCAGCCCCTCGGTGGCAATCACGCCCTCCGGGATCGCATCTTCGGCGTCAGGCGGGAAAGCTGTCCCGCCGCGACGTACTAGGTCAGATTCCCGGTCGCGCCAAGCATCCATCTGAGCCCGAGACGGTGCGATTCCCGCAGTGCCCATGAAAGACCCATTGGGTATTCTCACGCCGGGCAAATCCTTGGATGTCGCCCAGCCGTCTTTCATCTCCCAGTGGACGACAAACGACGTTGGGAACAGGTCACGCAGGAACCCTGCTCCGGGTCGGTTGCGGGTCCAGCCGTATTCCTGGGGGATTATGTCAACGTACTCGATCTCCAGCAAATCACCTGGCTCGGCCCCTTTTATGTAAACCGGGCCGGTCAGTGGGTGCCCTACCTTGCCGGCGAAACCGTCAAAGTCATCGACGGTCACGTTGGCATTCATCTGCCCGTCGGAGGCGTCCCGAGTTTCCAGTAAAACTTCCTCGCCGAGATCCACTTCAATAATTGGAGTTATGTCCGGATGCCAGCGGTTGTGCCCTTTGCCCGGGTCGTCCTTCAGTCGCTTACTACGGTCAATCTCAATGCTTTTCATCTAATCTCCGAAGCCGTCAGCAATCTACGGCTGGCAGCTTTAAAGCGACCAGTCGTCAGGAGTATTGGGCATGGCCATGGGTTTAATCATTATTTCCAGCAGAGCTGCCTGACCGTTTTCAGTAGCAGCAATGGCGCGTTGAAGGGCGGGTCCAACATCAAGAGGGTCTTCCACGCGCTCTGTCCAAGCACCCAAACCCTCGGCAACCTTGCTCCAGTTTCCGGTTAGTTTGGCCATGTCCGGCGGCGGTCCGGAAGGGCCGTTCATGCCCATGAGTCCTCCGCCAGTTCCTTCATTGTTCACGACTATGGTAAGCGTGGATATGCCCATCCGAACGGCAGTCTCTAACTCCATACCGACCATGCCGAACGATGCGTCTCCCAACAGGTGGACCACCAAATCGTCGGGTCGGCCAAGCTTTGCGCCGATGGCCCCACCCAGGGACCAACCCATGGCGGCCATGCCACCCATACCAACGTAGCTGCG
>JAPKDE010000335.1 GCA_028822675.1 Dehalococcoidia bacterium
GGGCTATTGTGAAAAAATCTGTAAGGTTGTTTATAAACCGTTATTAAGAATGGCACTTAATCAGCTTGCCATTGCAAGGAGGCGATGATGCCCGTTCGTAATTGCAGTTCCTGCGGAAAACAAAAAGATGTCTTAGGTGAGAGAATTTGCGGAAGAAGCCATTTTATTTGCCAACAATGTGTTTGGTCTGGAACCGGAGGAGGATTAACGGGTGATGGTTTAAACGCCTGCCCCCTCTGCCGGACTCCACTGAGATAGTTGATCCGACAGAAATTATATGTAACGGGGAGATAAAAGTTAATTGGCCTTTTCAGCCAGGGATTCCAGTAGTCCGCCCGAATAACTTGGGTCTTCCAATCCTCGTTGTTCCCCGCGCAGGTAGCCTATCTGGCCGCCGTGCTGGTTAAACTCCCAGATCAGTTGCTGGCACATGACGGCCAAGGTAATGGTGCCGCCCCGTGGGTTGACCACTTCCATGCTGTCGAAATCCGCCTCACTTAGGGATGCGATGTAGTCGAAGCTCTCCTGCCGGACGGAGATTACGTACTCCATGAGTACAACAGTATCGGGGGCTTTGTACGCCTTTAGGTCATCAACGGTGAAGCCGTAGCCGGTATCGCCGTCTTCCGCCGGGGCGCGGCCAAGCCTTTCCGCCCAGTCGCCACCTTTCCACAATTGGGCGTCGTCTCTGAGTCGGGTGTGGAGCCAGCGATCCAGAGTGCGACCGTAGTGCCAAACCAAGAAGGCGATGGATGAGCATTGGTCGTTGGGTGTCCAGGTCATCTCGGCAGGGGTGAGTCCGTCAACCGCCCGGAGCATGGCGTTGTAGTGTTGTTCGAAACACCCTTCAATGAATGCTTTCAGTTCCATTTGGAATTCACCTTTCTGAGATAAGCGTGTTGGGATTCGGGCGCAATTATACGAAGCAGCGGAGTGGTTGAAACAAAGTGCCAGACGATGAAATTCGAAGAAGTTGAATTTCAGATCCGAGAGAGAGTGTGCTTAGGCGCTTACTCTTCGGGGTCTGAGTCTAGGCGGCCACCCAATTCACTGAGGAATCTTTCGATCTCTGGTGACAGTTGGGTCTCCGATTTTGGCTCTTCGGTCGAAGACGAGGATGCAGCGGACGTATCTTCCGAGTCCAACTGGGCGTCGTAGTAGGCTTCCATCTGCTGGATCAAAGTCTTTAGTTCGGTGTTTCGGTCCAGTGTGGAGTTCAATTCCCGGTACTGGCGTTGTCCACGGCGAATCGGAGCTAAATCAGCGGGAATGTTAGCGTAGACCGAGGAAAGTACCTCAATCATGCGTGAAGTTCCGGCATAGTCCTCTTCCAACTGCACGTACTGGGGCAGGTGCACCATGAAGTTAATCGACTCAATGTCTGCCTTCTCAATCCCTTCTGAAAGCAAGTTCATGATAGTGGTGGGACCTTGGTAAGTGCTTTGGCGTACCTTAAAGTTTGCCACCGGTCGGTTTTGCTCAACGTCGCCCAGGCTACCAGTCACCAACAGGGGACGAGTGTGGGGTACGGCATCGTACATGGCACCCAACCGGCAATAGCGCTTCACGTTGAAGTGCTTCACCACTTCCAAAATCGAGTCTGTGTAGTCCTCGCCATTAGAGTGGGGTTCCATGAGGTGGAGGAACAGGTAATCAGGGCCATCATCGGTGATGGCATAGCGGATTACGCTGTTGGGAATCTTGACTTCGCGCTTGCCATCGACCAAACGCATGTTGGGCCGGTAGCGGGTGAAGTCGAAGAAGGTTCCCGGTCGCTCCAAGCGGCCAAGTTCTTTGGAGCCCATGAATCGTTCCAGTCGGTTGAGCGTGAGCGTGCCCACACTACCAACGTCCACCCAGGGACGCACCATGGCAAAGACGTGAGGGTCTCTCAGTTCTGGGAGCGGTTCGTTAAGTTCAAAAGCACCTATTCGCATAGGCCCATCTTGCCAGATTAGCTTCAGATATACAACCCCCGTAGCGTCTTTCTGGCAGCGAAGCACTCCGTATAACTAGGCGTTATAGCTGCCGGTTTAGC
>JAPKDE010000336.1 GCA_028822675.1 Dehalococcoidia bacterium
CTGTAATCACTGATCAAGGCCGTCTATCGTGTCGTCCGATCCTACTTGCTATACTAGCCTTAAATTAAGAGAGTTGGCACGGAGGTCCCGCGTTGGTAGACGGTCTTTCAGGAAAATCTTCGCCCATAGAGCTATGGGCTGAAATAGGCGAGCTCAAGGTTCGTTATCTGGATTGGGGCGGAGACGGTGAGCCGCTATTGGCCCTTCACGGGTTGGCTTCGTCAGCCCATTGGTACGACATAGTCTCGCCCTTGCTCCGTGACCGCTACCACATCTACGCCCCGGACCAACGTGGCCACGGCCAGACCACCAGCGCGCCCAGTGGGTATGACTGGCAGACCCTGTCTGACGATCTTATCGGCCTGTTAGACCATGTTGGTTTAGACCAGGTGGCAGTGATGGGCCATTCTTGGGGCGGCAACGTAGCGACCAACTTCGCCGCCAAATATCCAGACCGGGTTAGCCGTTTGATCATGATTGACGGTGGGTTTCTGGACGGCAGACTCTTTCCCGGCGCTTCATGGGAGGCATTCTCCCACCGAGTGCGGCCCAGAGACGTGACTGGCAACCGAGAAGAATTCCTGGAGAGGCTCCGCAATCAACTTGGAGTCATCTGGAACGGCGATATAGAGCGCATCGTACAGACAATGGTCTATGAGGATGAAGACGGTCAGATTCAAGACATACTACAGCCTGAGAACCACGCCCAGGTCATCCGAGCCATGTGGGACGAGCCGGCATCGGTGACGATGCCTAGGATTCAGTGCCCAACGCTGGTGGTACCGGCAGGGCCGACGCCGGAACGGGCAGGGACTGAGTTTGCGGAAACTCGCCGCCGGATGGTGGACGCCGCAGAGAAGAACCTCAAAGATGTGCGGGTTTACTGGGTGCCGGAAACCATCCATGACATTGGCTATCACAAACCGCAGGAGTTGGCCCAAGTCATTGGAGACTTCCTAGCGGAAGGCAATACTTAGAAGAACGTTATTCTAGCGCTCCGGAAAGCACCCGAAAAAAGATCGCTTACTTGACTCGGTAGGCCCAGATGCGGTGCCAGACTTCTGGCTCGCCCTTGGGTAGCGGCTGGAACTCGTCAGTCATCTCCGCAAGTTCCCAGACACCGGCTTCTTCCATCCCCGTTTGCTGCTTTTTGAACCCGGCAGGCTCGTAGGTGTCTACTCTGAGGCTGAACACTATAAGTCCGCCCGGCTTGGTGATGCGGGCTAACTCGTCCATAGAATTGGCAGGAGCGTGTCCCTGGGTGAAAACACCCACGCTGATAACGGCGTCAAACTCGTCAGTGGCAAAATCCAAATCGCCGCCCAGAGCCATCTGGTGGAAGGCGTTGTAGAGATTCTTGCTCTCGGCCTCATCTAGCATGCCCTTGGATAGGTCCATCGCTGCCAGGTCTTTGTACCCGGCGCTGACCAGGCACTCGCCCACAAGCCCTGTACCGGCTCCGGCGTCCAATATGTGTGCTTGCTTATCTACATGCTTAACGAACACGTCAGTGGCGTTCTGGGGAGCATTCCAGGCAAATTCTGTAGCTAGGTCGTTGTCATAATCTGCGGCCCATTGGTCATAGCGAGTTTCCAGTTCTTTATCGTTGGTCGACTCATAGACCCACTGGACTCTTTTGTGGCTTTCTTGCATGGCGGTGCTCCTAGGTGAGGCTTTCTAGTGATTATCAGGACGCCGGTCACTGATAATTAATTGCTAGGCGTCGTTTACCGAGGGTCGAGGATAACATAATGGCCCGGCCTAAGCCGGGCCATTATTAATCACATACGGGATTACTTCTGGCAGATGTAGAAACCCCAGCCCAAATCCTGGGTTTCCACCGCGTGGGCGGTTTGGATGTAGGCATTGGCTAGTTCTGCATAATGGTCGGCGTGCTCCGTTGAATCTGTGGGCACCCGGCCAGCCAACAGCAGGTAGCTGTTTTTAAGATGAGCAGACAGGTCATGGGCTTCAAGAATCTTGAAGCCCTGGGCCTTGAGCGCATCTTGGTAGGAATCAAAGCTGAACGGCGTATCG
>JAPKDE010000099.1 GCA_028822675.1 Dehalococcoidia bacterium
CAGTGCCGCCGCCGATCACGGTTATCTTGGGACCTGATCCAAGCACGCGTTCCACATAAATAGAGTCAAATAACGGAAGATTGCGGGTCCGGC
Organism: Dehalococcoidia bacterium; assembly: GCA_028822675.1. Next base: position 94 of record JAPKDE010000099.1, read on the forward strand.
GGCGCACGTTTCCCAACGACCGGACAAGGCCGAAGACGGCGACTAACGCTCCTACGGCCCCGATGCTGATGAAAACTCCGCCCCGCAGAAATGGAGATTCGTTGCGGAGGCTGACCGACTCCAAGAATGAAACGAATGTTGGTCCTGTAGATATCTCCAAGGAGAAGATAACGCCTAGAGTGACCATGGTAAGCCCAATAGCACCCACTCCCAGCCAGCGCTTTAGGGAAAGCCCTGGAATCAAAAGGAATAGGATATATTGCTGAAATTCCCTGCTGGTCAGCGCTTTAAGCGCTCGAATCATGTTCCTCCGCCGTTGGCCACACCGCCTCACATTTCAAAAGCCGAATCAAGACTGACTATATACCCTAGACAGGTTAGTCTGAACAAAATAATCAGGCGAAAAACCCGATTCTAAAGAGCGGATCAGAGGGGTGTCAAGGCAAAATCTCCCCTTACCGGTGGTTAGAGCCATAAGCCAATTTTGCCTGACGAAACGCTAGGCGTTTAGAATTTCCGGAGCTACGCGGGTATGCCAGGTTGTCGCTTGTTCGTAGGAGTATGCCGCTCGAAACAGTGTCTCTTCCGCGAAGGGTGCTGCGCCTAGTTGGAGTCCTATGGGCAAGCCGTCTGCCGTGAAACCGCCCGGGATTGATATGGCCGGCAAGGCAGTCAGTGAATAACAGCCGGTGTAAGCACGCCGGAAAAAGAATCGTTTCCGCACGTCTTCGGCGTTTTCGAATTTTGCAGTTAGATCAGTGTGTTTTGGAGCCGGATTCGGTGAGGTGGGGGACACAAGAATGTCGACTTCTTCCAATACCTTCATGAGTTGCCGGCGCAGCAACACCCTCGCCTTGGCGGCGCGGTTATACACTTTGGCGGGGACCAACGCTGCCGACTGGAGCCTGGTCCTGCTTGCCTGGTCAAGGTCTCCAGGCTGGTTCCGCAGTATTTCGTCCCTGGCCCCCGCTCCTTCCGTATCGGCTACCCCAACAAAAATCGCACCGGCTAATTCGGCCAACGGAATAGAGACCTCTTTTATCTCGGCGCCTAATTGCCTGAATGTTTCCAGACTACTTTCGATGGCGGCTCGAACGTCCGGGTGGATATCCGGCGCTTGGTGCAGCTCCTTGATTAGACCCACGCGCAGGCCTTTTACCCCGTCCCGCATCTTTGCGGTGTAATCAGGGACGGGCTTGTGACTAGTGTAAGGGTCTTTTTCGTCGTAACCGGCAATGACGCCCAGCATTACGGCACAGTCTTCCACTGTCTTGGTCATGGGGGCGGCGGCATCCATGAACCAGCACATGTGAGTCATGCCAAATCGACTAACCCTGGTGAATGTGGGACGTAATCCCACTACCCCGCAAAAGGAAGCAGGGCCTCTGCCAGATCCTCCAGTGTCTTCTCCCATAGACGCTGCGCAGAGGTGGGCGGCCAATGCCACGCCGGAGCCGCTACTCGACTCGCCGGGCGTACAATCAAAATTCCAAGGATTGGCTGGTATCCCCCACGGTGGATTCTGGGTGCCGCCCATGGCTAATTCGCTGAGGTTGAGCTTGCCCAAGAGCACACTTCCAGCGTCTCGTAGGCGTCTTATGACCGTTGAGTCCTCCGATGGAATGAACTCCTGGTAGACCTTGGAACCGTTACTGGTCAGAATTCCTTTGGTCCAGAACTGGTCTTTGACGGCAATTGGAACACCGGCCAAAACTCCTGGATCCTCTCCGCGTTGGATTCGATCGGCCACTTGCTGGGCGTTACCCAACGCCTCTTCACGTAAGACTGTGATATAGGCGGCCAAACGAGTATCCAAACGATCAATTCGCTCAAGATAAGCCCGGACAGCGTCCACCGGAGATAATTCCTGGGCCTTGATGGCCCTGGCAGTCTCGGTGGCGGATAAAAATGCGATTTCGGTGGAGTTCATCAACCTCTCCAAATGGAGTCTATTTGGGATAAATCGTGCCTGATTCCGTGACTCTTTTGCTAGATTTGACCCTCTTCCGGGAAGATGGACACGGGGAGAATGCCATCTAGGTCAAGGTCTTTTAATCGGTCTAACTCCAGCATCAAACTGCTGAATCGGTTGGTGACTTCGTCTAGTTCATCCTCGGCAATCTCGATGCCGGAGAGTCTCGCCAGTTCGCTTACGGTGTTTCGGTCTACTGCCATTTCGTCCACCTCGTCTTGGTTGGTCGTCCGGTTTAGCCTTGGGATTTACTCCAGCCTATGGGGTGTAGGCTGTTTAAGTCGAAATCATTGGGCAAATATAGCTCTGACTTCCGGCCCTGTCTAGCGCACGTCACGCCTGGCAAAAAACCAATGAATAATTAAAGCATATAGTGAATAGCGGGCTGCGTATTTGTAATTGAGCAGTGTTTTTGAACCTCCAACGGTTTTTTGAGCGTCAATATGCCTCGAATATTTAATAAAATGGCTCTCAAACTATCTTGTCTACCCAGAATCGGCCTCGCCATAACTGCGTTGTTATTGGCTGTAGCTTGTTCCGGCACCGGCACGTTCACTCCTCAACCTTCTGTGGCTCAGACCCAGGCCACAACCGCCTCTCCCACCGTCACGCTGCCCCCCTCAGCAAAAGATTCAGACCCAGCAAAGTTGAGCGCCCTCAATGCAGTTGGAACACAAGCGTATTCCGTGCTAGAGACGATTTTGGAAGTACTCGGACCACGGGAAAGCGCCACCAGTCAGGAATCCGCCGCAGCCAACTACCTGCTACATCAACTTCAGGACTTGGGCTATGCGACTGAGATTCAAGAATTCCCTGTGGAAAATATCGCGTTGGCTGGTCTTGGATTAACTGTAGAATCACCAGAATACGTTGAATTCGAGGCCATTCATCTCTCAGGAACCGGACTTGGTAACGTGACTGGAATCTTGACCTCTGTGGGTCTGGCCATGCTGGGTGATATCCCAGTAGGTGGACTTGAAGGCCACATTGCGCTGGCCAAGCGCGGGGTAATCCCGTTTGAGACCAAAGCGCAAAACGTGTTTGACGCAGGCGCGGTCGGGCTGGTGATTTACAACAGCCTACCTGGAAATTTCAAGGGAGTCCTAGTGACGCAACCTGATTTCCCTGTTATTTCAATTTCGGAAGATGACGGCGCGGTTATTGAATCGATGTGCGCGGAGTCAGAGGTTCGAGTCTCAATTAATTTGTCTATTGGTAACAATCAGTCACAGAATGTGATCGCTGAGAAACAAGGTACCAGCGACGCAGTAGTCGTGTTGGGAGGTCACTACGACTCGGTTGCGGGGATTTCCGGGGCCAATGACAATGCATCAGGTACCGCGGTGTTGCTCACCATCGCCAAAATGCTGGCGGACGTTGATCTGCCGTTCACTTTAAGAATCGTGCCATTTGGGGCAGAGGAACTGGGTCTGCTGGGCAGCCGCCACTACGTGGACTCACTTACCGAAGTCGAATCAGATCAGACAAAAGTTATGCTTAATTTCGACGCAGTGGGCACCGGTTCAGGCGTGAGCGTGTTTGGCTCTCCGCAGTTGGTTGAACTCGCATCATCCACGGCAGAAAAGAATGGGCTTGATATTACCGTGACTAGAGGTCAAAGTGGTGGCTCCAGTGACTATGCCAACTTTCAGAGGGTAGAGATCCCATTTTTGATGTTTTTCGGCGACGACCAATCTCGCATCCATTCCAAACTTGATACGATTGAGTTCGTGAGCTCCGAGATGCTTGGTGGGGCTGTAGAAACCTCAGTGGCTTTATTGCAGAGTCCAGAATTTGCCGATTTTGTAATTTCTGAGGCAAATTAACCTAAGGCCACAATCGCAATTAATCACGCACGTTGCTATAATTTTTTAACGGCGGACCTGTTGCTCGAAAAGGAAACTCACATGAAATGGACCTCAGCAATATCAGAAAAGCCAGAACTTGAAGATGCCATCGCCGAGTGTGCTGTAAATATAAAAAACTCCATCCAAGATGAACCTCTGGACTTGGTTGTAGTTTTCGTTTCGCCTCACTATGAAGAAGCCTATGACCGGGTTGCCCAGTTATTGCAATTGGCCCTAGGCGCTAAACACGTGATTGGCTGCTCAGGCGGCGGCGTGATTGGCAACGGTGTAGAAGTGGAGCAGAGAGCCGGACTATCAATCACCGCTGCGGTCCTCCCCAACGTGGAGATCAAGCCTTTCCATCTTCAAGTCCACCGTCTTCCCGATATGGACGCCAGCCCAGACAAGTGGGAAGAATTGATTGGAGTCGAAGCTGAAAAGGACCCGCATTTTGTCATGCTGGCCGACCCTTACTCATTTCCCGTGCAAGATTTACTCGTAGGGCTGGATTATGCCTTCCCCAAAGCCTCCAAGATTGGCGGCCTAGCCAGCGGCGCCAGTAGACAAGGTGGCAACGCCTTGTTCTTGGATGGCGAAGTCCTGCGAACGGGGGCAATCGGTCTGGCCTTTGATGGGAATATCACCGTAGATACAGTTGTTGCTCAAGGTTGCCGTCCCATCGGCACTCCGATGCGCGTATCCAAGAGCGACCGCAACACGCTTGAGGAACTGGACGGCCATTCGCCACTTGCAGTATTGCAAGATATGGTCGCAGCCTTACCCCAACGCGACCAGGAACTTCTGAGACACTCCCTTTTCTTGGGCGTGGTCATGGATGAAATGATTGATAATCCTGTGCAGGGCGATTTCTTAATCCGTAACGTTGTGGGTATGGACCAAAACACCGGTAGCCTGGCAATTGGCGAAATGTTGAAGGAAGGACAGCTCGTCCAGTTCCATCTCAGGGACGCAGAGACCTCCACAGACGATTTGTTGGCAGTTTTGAGTCGGTATGCAACGGAGAACCGAGAGAACGACATTCCAGGCGCTCTGCTCTTCTCATGCCTTGGTCGGGGCCAGTTTCTGTACGGACGAGAGAACCACGATACGGATTTGTTCCGGGACAAGCTGGGTGAGATACCCCTGGGCGGTTTTTTCTGCAATGGTGAGATTGGCCCTGTGAGCGGTACCACCTTCTTGCACGGCTACACCAGTTCCTTCGGGTTATTCCGACCAAAACTCTGAACGAGCGGCGGTGCGAGGCACGCAACTGGAGCCTCATGGAGCGATTGATGCAGAGGTTGGTTACGGAATTGGAGTTAAATTGGCCCGGGAATAGTCCATGACTCTGATTGTGGGCATGCCCGCGTCCCTCTCCGGCCAGTTTCAAGTCCAAGGCCGCCAAGCGCTGGCCGGGCTGCAGGCGTGGGCTTACGATGCCAATGCAAGATCCCCCGATTCCTTCAGAGTAATTCACCACGATGACGCCAGTGACAGGGCAACCGTGCGTCAAGTCGTGCAGCGTCTAATCGTTGAAGACTGCGTCGACATCTTAATCGGACCTTATTCCAGCGTTCTTACTTACGCGGCTGCTCAGATAGCCGAAGAACACAGTACATTGCTTTGGAATCAAGGCGGCGCTTCGGACAGCGTCTACACTCAAAACTACCGCTGGACCGTTGGAATATTGACGCCTGCCAGTCGCTATTTAATAGGGCTGCTGCCATTAGTGAGGCAGACAGACTCGTCGGCAACGACTATTGCCCTGCTCAAAGCATCCACAGGTGAATTCCCAAAGGCGGTTTGTGCAGGGGTAACGGAAACCGCGACTGACTTTGGATTCAGGGTAATACTAGAAGCCGAATTTGAAGCTTCGGCTAACGATTTTTCTGGTCCGGTCACTGATATCAAAACCGCCAATGCTGATGTTGTCGTGATCGTAGGCCGGGTTCAGAACGACCTCAGAATTGCGCGCCAACTGGCTGAGTCTGATATCCAAGCAGGCGTTGTCGTGGTGGTCGCCGCTGGTATCCAGGAATTCCATGATGATTTGGGTAGTTTGGCAGACCGTTTTGTCGGCCCCAGTCAGTGGGAACCTGTACGACAAACTACGCCAGATTTCGGGCCGACAAATAAAGGCATTATTGCATCCCTTATGCGATGCGGCCATGAAAATATCGATTATCCAATTGCTCAAGCGTATGCCGCAGGCTTGGTAGTCCAGCGTTGCTTGGAAGAAACGGTGAGCGCCGATAATCACGCTATGAGAGAGACTGCGGCGGAACTGAAATTTTCGACGTTCTATGGAAATTTTCAGATTGATGAGACTGGCAGACAGGTAGGGCGGGAGACGATGCTAGCTCAGTGGCAAGATGGGCGAAAGAACACTGTTTGGCCTGGCTCCTCTGCTCAGGCAAAGTTAGTCTATCCCTGGCGTTAGAATAGTTACCGGTAGCAAATTGAGGGTGAACATGGCCGAGCTAGAGAATAAAATAGCGTTGATTACCGGGGCAGGCCGGGGAATAGGACGAGAAATCGCGGTGGCGTACGCCCGAGAAGGGGCCACTCTGTCCCTTGCTGCGCGCAGTGCCATAGAGCTGGAAGAAACGGCTGCTGAATGTAGGGAATTAGGCTCAGAAGTGTTGGTGACTCCCACCGATGTGACTGACATTGAGGAAGTGGAGCGTCTGGTGGACGCCACGGTTCTGCGCTATACGGCAATAGACGTCCTGGTGAATAACGCTGGGATAGCCGGGCCAATAGGCGGACTGCCGGATAACGATGTTGCAGCCTGGATCAGCACTATTCAGGTCAACTTGATTGGCGTGTATCTCTGCTGTCGGGCGGTGGTCCCGGTCATGAAACGAAATGGCTGGGGGCGGATCGTGAACCTATCCGGAGCGGGGGCAACCAACGCTTGGGCGAACTTGTCCGCCTACTGCTCCAGTAAAGCTGCTGTGGTGCGCCTGACTGAAGTGCTGGCATTGGAACTGGCGGACACTGGCATTACCGTGAACGCTCTGGGGCCAGGCTCGGTGCACACTCGCATGTGGGACGAAATGACCGAGGCGTCTGCCGAAGCTGGGGCTGACCTTATTCATGAGACAGGTCTGCGTGTACAAGCGGGTGGTGGGGCATCGATTGAACGCTGTGCGGACCTGGCCGTGTGGCTGGCCAGTAGTGAAACCCGCGGCCTGAGCGGCCGGATGATATCGGCCTTCAGCGATGATTTTGAGTCTATGGCCCCGTCCATACCAGACATAATGTCTTCCGAGCTTTACACAATGCGACGGGTAGAACCCTCGTAGAATCGCAATCTAAGGTACGCTTATAGCGAGCTTGTTGAACCAAGCTATTTGGGCAATTTCAGCCACCACGAAAAACCCAGAGACTCCAGTTAAACTGTCGTTCCTGTTGATGCTGATTTGATCATCGCCTCAATGACCTGAGCCGCTCTCAGGCAATCCATTTCTGTTGCCGCCGGTTCGTACCCATGTTGGATTGCCTAGGTAAAACCCTCTTTTTGATGCTGTATCAGAATCAATCCGTCCCGCGGGCAGACATTCACGGTGTTCACCGTCTGGCTGGACACCTCCATGTCGCCTTGGAAGGTGTGAGGAGGGGAGGCCTAGTTGAAAATGATTTTGCCGTCACTCACTTAAAGGGGAACCGAATTTTGGAAATCTGGCATACGGAAGCGCTGGGTCACGGTTCCAATGGTGACACCTGAAAACCGTAGGCAAAGGGTGGCCAGGTTTTCCAATGGCCGGGAGCTATTTTGCCTATCGGTGATGGCGGCGATTTCGGTGCCTTCTTTATCCAGCATGAATCGGGGTTAGTCGACAGAATGGATTCCCAGGGCCACGGTGCCAAGTGTCCCCGCCGAAATTAGTTCTTTTGACTCGATCCTGCCGGGATGTTGGCGTAATTCAAACCCGGCACCCAGCTAAACACCGCTGGATTCGGCAGACTTGACGACGTTCATCTCGTCAGCCGAATTCAGAGCTATAGGTTTTTCCATTAGGACATGTTTGCCAGCCTGTAAAGCCAAGATGGCATAGGACGCATGAAGGTGATTCCGATTGGCGATATAAACCGCAACCACTCTGGATCGATTAGCACTGCCTAAATGGTATCGTAGCCGACCTGGGCGCCATGTTCAGCCGCGAACTCCTCAGCCTTGCTTGAATCCTGGCTCATCACAGCGATCAGTTCGCTGTCCAGTGCAAGATCCATTGCCGAGGCAACTTTTTCGGTCGGATACCTTCCGGTTCCCACAATGGCCTATCCAATGCTCAAGACCGTAACTCTCGAATCCACGACTTAGTTAGTAGCAGCTATCGTTCGCCTCGTAAAACTGAATTCGAACATGACACAGACAAAACAAAAGAACGGCACTTGCACATCTATGCAAGCGCCGTTCTTTTAAAATACAGTTTAGTGCGGTAGCAATTTAGCTTTCCAGCTTGATGGGGTTGCTGAGCACCCCGATACCCTCGACCTCAATCTCGCAGACGTCGCCGTCATGCATCTCTTGGGGCTCGCCGGGCGTTCCGGTGTAGATCATGTCGCCGGGTTCCAGGGTGACGTACTCAGTCACGAACTCCAGAATCGTCGGGATGTCGAAAATCAGGTACGTGGTGCTTTCACTTTGGACCTCTTTCCCGTTGATCCGACCAGTGACCCGGATGTTGTGGGGATCAAGTTCGGTCTCAATGTACGGTCCGGCGGGAGTGAAGGTGTCAGAAGACTTGGCACGCCACCAGTTACGGTCGTCGCGCTGCCAGTCACGTGCCGAGACGTCGTTGCCGCAGGTGTAGCCAAGCACGTGTTCCATAGCGTTGGCCTTGGTCAGCTTGTGGCAACGGTCCTTGATAACGATTACTAGCTCAGACTCAGCGTCCAGCTTTTCTGTGCCTTTGGGCCGGATGATGGTATCGCCAGGTCAAATGACCGAGTTGGGGGTC
>JAPKDE010000100.1 GCA_028822675.1 Dehalococcoidia bacterium
GTATGATTGGTAAGTGCCTTTTCTCGGGGCGACCTGATGATGGCATTTTAATCAGAAACAATACATTCCTGTCCACTGGACAGAGGGAGCAGCAAATCATGGTCAAGTCAAAGCCCAAGCGAGAAAAAACCGAAGAGACAACTGAGCAGTTTGTTGCCCGCATCAATGCCGAAGCGCGCAAACGCAACGGCCTAAAACAGAACCTGAAAGGCGCACGACGCTAATAGCGTTTAGCCATTAGCTTACAGCCGTCAGTGGCTGAAAATTGGTTTTAATTAAACCCCTTGCCTGTTGGGCAAGGGGTTTTTTATTCTCTAACCACTGGTGGCTAAAGGGCAGCCAAGCCCACTTTGGCGCAGTCTTCATCCTGCTGAGCAGTTCCGCCGCTGCCGCCAATGGCCCCAACCACTTCTCCATCCTTGATGACTAGCACAGCACCCTGGGCCGGTATCACTTTGCCGCCCTGGGTTGCCATGATCGCCTGGATCACCGGCGAGTCTGCGGGTATCGCGCTGCTGTCTCGGCCAAACCCCACAGCGCCAAATGCCTTACCCTGGGCGGCAACGGCGCTGATGAATATCGCCCCTTCCATGCGGTTGAAGGCCAGTAGATGCCCACCGGCATCGCAGACCGACACACTTAGCTTGATATTAATTCGTTCGGCCTCGGCTATGGCAGCCTGGACCATTTTGTTCGCTTCGCCCAATGTCAGACCCATGTTCTACCCCTCCTAATCGATTACTCGTGGTGTAAATAATTGTTTTGCGGGCCACATTATCACTCTTGACGCCCATGCTCTACAACACTACTTAGAATATATAGTTGCCACTAGAATTCTCATTGACTATAATCCCCGGTGCAACGGACGCTAAATCAGGCTCTCCCGGTGCCGCATTAGCCTCTTAAACAGTTCACAGAAACGAATCCCGGCTTCCAGCGACCGCCATCCTTACGCGCGGTGATTCAGAAACCGGCAGCACAAGGAGTAACAAATGGTTGACCAGTTGAAACGTCCCACAGAGCACTCTGAGATTTATTGGTTCTCTGAACAGCCCTACGGACACGTCACGGAAGATGACCTCAAGAAGTACGACTCTGGCCGTCTGGGTTTTCCCAACAGCTATTTTGACCCAGAAAAGGCGTCAATCCTCTACAACCAATACCACGAGCAATACCAACTGGCCGACGAAGTAGGCTTTGACGGCATCATGAGCAACGAGCACCACGCCTCTTATTGGTGTATGAAGCCGGCCGTCAACCTGGATGCCGCCGTTATCTCAAAACTAACCAAGCGAGTTAAGATTGCCATTCTGGGCAACGTGATCTCGGTTGGCGACCCCATTCGCATGGCTGAAGAGATTGCCATGTTGGACTGCTATTCCGGAGGCCGGATCATCTCTGGTTTCGTCCGTGGCACCGCCGTGGAGACCTTGCTGTCCGGGCAAGACCCCACTGAAAACTTTGCCCGGTTCCAAGAGGCCCACGACCTGATTATCAGATGCTGGACCGATGACGGTCCCTTCCGTCATGAAGGCCAATACTATAAATACCGGGTGGTGAACCCCTGGGTTAAGCCCATGCAAAACCCCCGCCCAGACATTTGGTTCCCCGGCACCGGCAGCCCTGAGAGTGTGGTGTGGGCGGCCCAACACGGCCATCCTTACATGAACCTGGGTGCCTTGGTGGACACCACCGAATGGCTGAAGCAGATCTACATCGACACCGCCAAGGAGGCCGGTTACAAAGCCGGTCCCGAACACTTTGGTTACCTGCTCCGTTGCGTCGTGGCTGACACTGATGAAAAGGCGATTGAGATTGGCCGCGAGTTCATGTGGACCGCCGACCACCGCCAGAAGGGTCCCAGAGAGCACAATGATCCTCCCGGTTACCAAACCCGCCGCGCAGTGGAAGTGAAGCGCGCGCGGCCAGCCCTGGGCACCGGTGCCTCCGAGTTCGGAAACCCGACCACCTATGAAGAACTGCAAGCGGTCAACAACATAATCGTGGGCAGCCCGGAGACCGTGACCAGGAAGTTCAAAGAGATCATCGAGCGTTTGAGCCCTGGCTACATTCATATCTACGGCAACGAGGGTGCCATGAAGCACGAGGACACGATGCGTTCCATCGAGCTCTTGGGCAAAGAGGTCATCCCCGCACTGCACGAGATCAAGCTCCGTCCCTACGACGATTAGCACTCAACATAGCAATAAAAAAGGCCCCCTTCTTCCGAAGGGGGCCTTTTTTATTTAGGTATTATTTGTCTAACTGCCGGGGCTTAAAGACTAGGCCAAGTAGGTCTCCGGGCTGGCGAGGAACTTGCCTCGGCAATCCAGTCCGCAGAAATACAGCCATTGGCCGTCGTGAAAAATCCGTGTTCCCTGGGTTGGGTCAACTTCTGAAGCCCCAAAAGAGGTCTGTGAAGACTGGGCTCGCGCTTGGTCTTCGTCAATCTCTTTGCCGCATACCAAATCTTTGGCCATTGGTTACTCTCCGTAATCGATGCGGCCGCTAGTACTGGCCGCTCGTGTTATTTAATCTAAATTTCTGTGGGGTGCATCCGACCAGTTAGCCAGCGGTGGGCAAAGGCATACCCAGTCTGACCCTTCCGGGTACGTCCAAGAGGGCTGAAGCTATCTTGGCTCGGTGGTCGTAAGTGGTACCCATGCGCAGGGACCAAGCCGTTACCCGGCGGAACCACAGGTGCAGATCAAATTCCATCATGAAGCCGATGCCACCGTGAATCACCTGGCTGGTGCGGACCACAGACTCGCACTTCTCGTTGCAGAAAGCCTTGGCTTGGGAAACTTCAACCGAAGCCGGAAGGCCCTGATCCATCTTCCAAAGTGCCTCAAAGGTTAGCATCTCGCCGCCGTCAACGTGCAGCAGCATGTCGGCCAGCATGTGCTGAACCGACTGGAACGAGCCGATGGGCCGGCCAAACGCCACCCGGTTCTTGGCGTACTCAATGGCCATTTCAGAGTCTTTCCGAGCCGCTCCAACCATCTGACAACAGAGCAACGCGGTGCCCCGGTCGAGCATGGCCTCAATGATGGGCCATCCCTGGTCAACTTCTCCCACCAACGCTGCACTTTCAACGAGGTGATCTTTGAAGTCCACCCGACTCTGCTTATCTTTGGCCAAAGTGACCAATGCTGTCTGGTTAACTCCGGTACCATTGGGATCAACCAAGAACAGGGAGATTCCCTGATTGGTGTCTGACGCCGGTGACGTGCGACAGGCAACCAAACAACGCTCGGCCACGATAAAGTTGTCGACGAACATCTTGGTGCCGTTCAAAATCCAGCCGTCGCCGTCAGCCTTGGCCTCAAGGTTCATGGCCTCTGGTATCAGACGAGCGTCGCGTTCGTGAACGGCCCAAGTCAGTACCATTTTGCCGTCGGCGACTGCGGGCAGGATGTCTTGTTTCTGCTGGTCGGAGCCATCACTCTCGATGGTGAGGGCTGCCACCATGGTGCTATGCATTGGCACGGGTGCCATCACTCGGCCCATTTCTTCAATGATTAGGCCCAGGTATACCAATGGCAGTCCCTGGCCGCCGTATTGCTCCGGTAGAGACATCCCCAGCCATCCCAGGTCTGCCATCTGCTTCCAGAGGGCTGGAGGGTAGCCGAGGCCGTCAAGTTCCATCTCACGAACGAGGGCCGTCGAGACTTCTGCTTCCAGAAACTCACGGGCCACGTTCTTGAGCATTAGCTCTTCTTCTGTGGGTAATATATCCATGGTTTTCCTTGTTTATCTGTGCCATGCCAATCTGACATGAAGCTCAAAGTTTTTGTGTAAGTCTAATTTGGTTCCGAGCGCAGCGTAGAAACGCGGCTGTGCCGCCGGCTAGCCTCGGGGCATGCCTAGGCCTCGGCGGGCCATCTGGTCGCGCATAATCTGCACGCTGCCATGGTTGATACCCGACTGGAAAGAACCCATCAGGTTATGAGCAAAGAGACCGTCTTCAATGTTCTCGTCAGAGTTGCTCAACAGTTGAGCGTACGGCCCCAGCATCTGGGAGATCGCCTCAGTAGTCTTTACGCCGTGCTCGGGAGCCCAGACCTTTTCGGCCGAGCCCTCGTAGGTGAAGTTGCCGTCACGATTGACCAGCGACATGCTGCGCATGGTCATCAGGCGACAGACCTGGGCCTCAGTCCACAACTCGGCAAGCTTGTCGCGCACTGCCGGGTTTTCGGCCGGAGAATATCCGTTGAAGTCGTTTTCTTTGACCCAGTTGACGATATCTTCGTCGCGGCGAACCGAGATTAAGTACCGACTGGCACCAACTCGGTCCAAGTTCAGGCCCATGGCGCCCACGTACCAGCCACCATTTTCTTCACCCAGCATGGATGATGCCGGGATTCGAACATTCTCGAAGAACGTCTCATTGGTGCGGGGCATTCCATAGGTGGTGCCGGGAGGGGCGGGGGGATCACTCTGGATGGTCCAGAGCGGGCGAACGGTGATCCCTGGAGTGTCCATGGGAACCAGGAAGATTGAAATTCCGCGGTGCCTGGGCGCGTCCGGGTCAGTACGACACATCATGTAGATGTGGGATGCGTAATGGGCCGCAGATGTATACATTTTCTGACCGTTAATGACAAAGTCATCTCCATCACGGACGGCCCGGCATTGCAGTCCGGCCAAGTCAGCGCCGGCCTGAGGCTCCGTGAATCCCAGGGCGAAGATAATCTCGCCGCGGATCATTCCGGGGATGAAATACTCTTTCTGCTCTTCGGTGCCGGCGGCTAAGATGGCCGGCGCTCCGCTGCCGGCGCCGCCCACAGCGATGCCCCGGCGCATGAACTCTTCTTCTACAATATATTGGTCAATACGACTGCCGCTCTGGCCGCCGTATTCTTTGGGCCAGCTAATGCCGATCCAGCCCTTATCCGCGACTTTTTTAACCAGTTCGCGGTACTGAGGGCCACGGCCCCCTTCTTCTCCACCTTCCATCTCGTCGAGCAGGCTCTGATTGACGTTCTCGTCGATGAAGGTCCCTATCTGTTGACGAAGGTCTTGTTGATCAGATGTGTAACCAAAATCCATTTTATGACTCTCCAATTATGCGTAAAAACTGGGCCTGGCAAACCGGCAAAGGCCCCTCAGATTCACGCCCTGCCATTTTCCTGTGCTGCGGAATCTGTGTCAAGTGAATCCACGGAATCACAGCCCGGACTTTGTCCGTCGTATTATCTAATTTGCCTGGTTTTTTAATTAACTAGAAGCCAACTCTAGCAATATCGGGTTAAGTTGTTCCATCAAGGGCGGCAAGAACTCTTCCCAGGTGCCAACGATGCCAAAGTCAGACGACCGGAACATCACCGCCCGTCGGTTCTGGTTGATGGCAATGATCACCCCGGACCGTTGCAGGCCTACAGTGTGGTTGAAAGCACCTTTGATACCCACCGAGATATAAACCATGGGCGCGATGGTGCGGCCACTGATTCCCACCTGTAGCTGCTGGGCCAGCCAACCTTCATGGACAACGTCCCTGGTGGTGGCGACGCTGGCCCCGATGGACCGGGCCATATCTTGAATCTTGGCAGTGTTCTCCGCAGAACCCACTCCCATGCCAATACCCAGTACCACCGATGCGTTGGCCAATAAGATGCCTTCCTGGTCTTCTTGGAACTCTTCTTTCAACAACCGGATATCCGCGCCACTAAAGGGGACAGCGGAGATTTCTTCGACGATGGCTGTTGCGCCTGGTTCTGGCGCTGCCGGGGTGAGCAGACCTGGACGCAGTGTGACCAGGTTGGGCAACGTTTTAGACATGATTGGCGCAACCACGTTTCCGCCCAGTGCGGGTTTCAGTTGCACCAACCGTCCCTCGGAGTCTATCTCCAGGTCGATGGCGTCACCGGTGAGTCCCAGCTCAAGTTGAGCGGCCAACCGTGACGCCAGATCACCGCCGTCAGCAGTGGAGGCAAATAGCACGGCGTAGGGCATCTCTTTAGAAACGGCCGCATTGAATGAGGCGCTCACGGCCAGACCGTAAACCGGTCCCAACTGAGCATTGTCCAAGACCAGCACCCGGTCTGCTCCGTAGGAGGCCAACTCGGCGATCGTCGATTCTTGTTGTGGCGCGATTAGCACTGCCACAACCTCGCTCTTGGTGAAGTCGGTCAATTCGCGGGCTTTGCCTAACAACTCAAATGTGACAGGGGCCAGACCCTTGCTAGTGTTTTCCGCCACCACCCAGATGCTTTTGTCCCTGACTCCGGGATACCGAGTCAACGGGCCGGTGCTCCGTCCAGAACCGGATTCAGATTCGGCGGCCAGTTCTGATAATCGTTGTCGTAGAGAGTCAGCCACCTGCTTTGCTGCGTCTTCCGGAGTGGCCTCTTCCAGCAAGACTCCGAGTCGGTTTGGCTCCACCAATCGAATCTCATCCACCCAGGTCGGCGAGCCTTCAGCCCCAAACTGCGTCAAATCACCGGACAGATCAGCGCAGGTCAATTCTTCGGACGGGATACCCTCAGCCCGCTCCATTTGTTCTTTATCGGGATACAGCTCCGGAGCCACGCCCTCGGTTACGCAGACGACGACCGGCAGGTCACACCACAGAGTCTGAGAGCCTTCATCAGTCATCCGCTCAACGACAACCGACTTTCCGTCTTGACTTAAATCCAACTTTCTAACGTGGCTGATGTGGGGCAACCCCATGATCTGGGCGATCTCAGGGCCAACCTGGCCCGTCTCGCCGTCAGTGCTATTGCGACCGCAGATAATCAAGTCAGGCTGCTCCCGCTGCAGGACGAGAGATAGCGCCCTAGAGGTGGCCAGGGTATCGGAGCCAGCCAGCGCCCGGTCTGACAGCAGTACAGCGCGGTCAGCGCCCAGGGCCACACAGTTGGTCAACCCTTCGCTGGCCGCCGGAGGTCCCATTGAGATAACCACAACCTCATCTTCGGGGGCGTTCTTCAGTTCAACCGCCCGGACCAGCCCCAACAGGTCAAACGGGTTGACCTCCGATGGCACACCGTCTCGGATGATCGTCTTGGTTTCATAGTCGAATTTGATACGTGCAATCACGGGCACGTATTTCATACATACGGCAGTTTTCATTTATATATAGACCCTATTTAAGTAATCTAATCGCTATCTGATACGTTAATGCCCAAAGCCTCTTCTCGGACTTGAGAGGTCAATCGCTCCAGTTTTCCGCTGAGACCGACTGGGAAGCGCGGCGGGTTTTTCAGCACCTTGAACCGATCATCCAGGGCCGCAAAGTCCTCTTGGAATCTAGCCCTGATCTCTTCCAATGTGGCGGCGGGCTTGGTCCTTATGCCGTCTTTCATGAATTCTTCCAGCAGCGGCAGTCCACCTGGTAGCGCCTCGTCTTCCAGGGCAATGATGTCTCTGGCAAACATACCGTTTATGCCTTTGGTCCGGTACACCTGCTTGCCACCGGGAAGGGATACCTTATCCGGGCTAAGTTTCATTACTGGCCGACCGTTAAAGTAGACCAGTTTGTAGGCCATATCTGACCAGGGGGCATCAGCGGACACTCCGGCTTTGGTGCCGACGCCAAATAAGTCGATGGGCGCGCCGTCTTTAACCAGGGTCTCTAGTTCGTATTCGTCCAATCCGCCGCTGGCCAAAATCTTAACGTAGTCTAGGCCTGAATCGTCCAGGATCTTACGCACCTTGCGACTCAATTCGTTGAAGTTCCCCGAGTCCAAACGCACGGCAACCAGCTTATGGCCGGAGGTTTCTAACTCCTTGGCAACCTGGACTGCGTTCCAGGTCCCGGCGATGGTGTCGTAGGTATCAACCAACAGCACTGTCCGGTCTCGGAACGACTCAGCGTAGGCCCTAAATGCTTCCAGTTCTGAAGCAAAGCTGGAGATGAACGAATGGGCCATGGTGCCAACGGGGGGCATGCCGTAGAGGCTTGCTGCCAGTACGTTGCTGGTGGAACTGAACCCGGCAATGTAGCTGGCACGGGCCATCTTCAAAGCAGCGTCTGTACCTTGGGTGCGACGCGACGCAAAATCTGCGATGCCACGTCCCTGGGCAGCCCAGACGCAGCGGGCGGCCTTGGTGGCCAAAATAGTCTGGAGATTGACCTGGTTGATGATGAAGGTCTCCACCAGTTGGGCTTCTATCAATGGAGCAGTGATTTCCACAGCCGGTTCATCGGTGAAAAATAGCCGACCTTCCGGAATGGCCCTAACGCTGCCGGTGAAACGGACACCTTTGAGGTATTGCAGGAAATCGTCGGAGAAGATGCCGGTGATTCGCAGGTAATCGATGGCTTGGTCACTGAAGCTTAGATTGTTGAGAAAGTTTAGTACGTCATCAAGTCCGGCCGACACAAAGTAACCACGGTTCAGCGGGTAGGTGCGGGTAAACAGGCTGAAAGTGGCTGTGGCCGTCATCCCCTGGCGCAAGAACGCCTGGGACATGGTCAGTTCATAGAGGTCAGTGAACAGGCTCAACTCGTTTCCTGGTAGCTGCAACTTGGGTGTATTCATCGATAACAAATATCAGAGATAGTCATTGATTCCGTAACATTGATAGTCGGATTCCTGTAAGATTTAGGGTATTATGTTGCCGTTCCGAAGCCATTGTCAACCATATTTGAGCGTGGTTCACGCCTGGATGGTCGTTTTCGCTACCGAACCACTCTTCTTGACAGCGTGACAGCCCCTTAGTAACATTTAATCGACCCAAAAACGCGCTTAAAAATCGATTTCAACTCAACAACCCTTATTCAGAACGGCAGAGGGGACGGCCCGATGAAGCCTAGCAACCGGTCTGGGTCCTTTT
>JAPKDE010000101.1 GCA_028822675.1 Dehalococcoidia bacterium
AACCACAAGCGCCGCCTTGCCAAAGCAAAAGCGGCGCTTGTTTATTACAGCCCAAATCTTTCACAAACCCATAAAACCCCTGGGATGGAGTCACCGATGGCCCTGCAAGAATCACCGTTACAGACCGGCGCAGCCATCTTTGTTGAGCGGCACGGCTTTCAGTTGCCCTCCGTGTACTCTGACTTCGCCACCGAATACTCCACCGCCACCACGACTGTGGGCATCCATGACGCCTCATACATGGGCCGATTGAAAGCCACCGGCGAAGATAGCTTAGACCTACTGAACCGCATGTCCACCAACAAAGTTGTGGACCTCAGCGCCGGCGAGGGCGCCGTCACCGTGCTCACGACCGACCGCGGTCGCATCATTGATGTGTTAGGGGTGGTGAACCAGGGCGATCACGTGATCTTGCTGACCAGCCCCGGCCGCCAACAGGCAGTGATTGATTGGCTGGATAAATACACCATCATGGAAGACCTGGTCATTGAAGACGTTACATCCCAAACCGCCATGTTGGCGTTAATCGGCCCCGACGCAAGCGAGCTCTTGGGCTTAACACCGGCCCAAAAACCGCTTTCTCAAGACGAGCTAAAAATTCAGTCTTTGAACCTAGGCGGTCTCAATGTCATGGCAGTGGAGCAACCTCTTGGTACCCTATCTCGATATTGTTTGATTGCCGACCTGGACGCTGCAGCCGGGCTGTGGCAACACCTGACAGAGGCCGGCGCTACTCCGGTAGGCGCTAATGCCATGGATGCGGTACGGGTCAACTTTGGGGTTCCCGAGTACGGTCCGGAGCTTGGTGAGCGATTCAACCCGTTGGAAGCCGGACTGATCGGGTCCGTGGACTTCACTAAGGGCTGCTACATCGGACAAGAGGTAATCGCCCGGTTAGACAGCTACAAGAAAATACAGAAGTACTTGGTATCGTTGCGTTTCAACACCACCGCCAATCCGGGGGATGAACTGTTTCAAGACGGACAACCCGTTGGAACAGTAACGTCCGTTGCTTCAGAGGCCACAGATGGAGTTTTGAAGGGCCTGGGCTACGTTAAAGCGGCGATGGCCATCCCTGGAACCCAACTGGACATAACAGGTCAGGAAAAGAGCTCAGCAGAGATTTTGGCCATCGCCCAACCCTACGGCCCGGCAAAAGACTGATTACTTAATCAGTCGAAGGCTCTATCTTGCCGTCTGCTGTTGCGGCCAGCAGCGCTGAGAAGTCGTAACCAAGCTTCCGCATTTCCTCAGAGCCGCCCTCGTTCCGATCTAGGAGCGAGACCACTTTTACCACGGTGCAGCCCACAGCCTCGGCAGCTTCAATAGCATGGAAAAGCGACCCACCGGTGGTACAAACATCGTCCACTATGGCAACCTTGCTGCCAGCAACTAACGGCCCCTCAATGTTCTGTTTCATACCGTGGTCTTTGCTCTCTTTCCGCACGATGAAAGCCGGTATCGGTCCGCCGGCCAGATGGCTGGCCAATGCCACTGCCGTCACAATGGGATCAGCTCCTAGAGTTGTCCCGCCGATGGCTGCTGCCCCGGCCTGTTGTAGCAAAGGAAGTAGGGCTTGGGAGATCAGATAGGCGCCCTCCGGGTCCAGACTGAGCAGTCTGCCGTCAAAGTAGTAACTGCTCTTTCTGCCGGATGCGAGAGTGAAATCACCGTATTTGATCGCGCCACGGTCCAGCGCCAATTCCAAGAGTCGATCAACTGTTTCGCTCAACTCGCCGTCCTCCCTTCCCCTACGGTCAGATAAAGTTTCTGCCTGCGAATATACTCGCCAACTACGTCCGGCACCAGCCCAGTCAGTACATCACCTGCCGCAGCTTTTCGTCTGAGCGCGGTTGCGCTAACGTCCATTAAGGGTGTGGTTACCACCTGGATTCGCCCTTTGGCTTCCGGCATGCGTTGGTAGAACACGTCCCAATCAAAGTCCTGCTCTCCTGAACGATCCAACACCAATAATTTGCAGAGGGCCAAAACTCGTTCCGGATCCTTCCAACGATGTAGCTGACTCAACACGTCCATGCCCAAGATGAAGAACAGACTAGCTGTTGGGCCCAGTTTGGCCGATAGTTCTACTAGGGTATCGACGCTGTAGGTGGGACCAGGACGGTGTGCCTCAATGTCACAGACCTCAAACCCTGGAGTATCAACGACAGCAAGTCGTACCATTTCCAAGCGGTGTTCCACCGAGGCCGAAGGCACTGAGTGTTTCAGTCTGGGATGGCCTGCGGGGATTAACAGCACGCGGTCCAACGATGCTTGGTTCTTGGCTGCGTTGGCAATACCTAGATGCCCCAGATGAACCGGGTCGAACGTCCCGCCTAGGATGCCAATATTCACAGCTAGCGGGCGCTCAGAACCAAGTGAGTTCAACTTCGCCGAACCTAATAAGGTCGCCGGCTTCAATTCCGGCGTCGATCAGCGAATTGGCCAGACCAGAGCGTCGCATCTCCCGCCATAGTTGCAGCAAAACCCTCTGGTCTTTGGTATCTGCATAGGCAGTCAGACGTTCCATAGATTCTGACTCGACTACGTAAACGCCGCGTGAATCCCGCCAAACTGATTCCTTGGCAGCAGAACGCTGTGGTCGGAAGCGCATCGGTTCGACTTTAGGCCCTGTTTCTGGAGCTTCCTTGGGTAGGTCGTTAAGCGCACCAAAGATGTTTCCCATTAATCTATCGACGCCTTCACCGGTGGCGGCCGATATGAATTGCACACTAGAACCTTTGTCACCAATAGCTTCCACCAGACGAGCTTCAAGGTCTTCCTGGGCCTCTCGGACCTCAGTTACATCAAGCTTGTTAACAACAACAAGCTGAGTTTTACTAGCCATGTCAGGGTTAAACTGTTCCAGCTCCTGATTGATCATCAGGTAATCTTCCACTGGGTCTTCTGACATCCCATCCAGCATATGAACATAGAGTCGCGCTCTTTCTGCATGTCTTAAGAATTCGTGACCCAGCCCAATACCCTCATGTGCCCCTTCTAACAGTCCGGGCACTTCCATCATTACGAAGTCGTTCCGGCCAATTCTCACCACACCCAATATCGGTTCAACTGTCGTGAAAGGATAGTCAGCTACTTTGGCTTTGGCTGCTGAACACATCGATATAAGAGTTGACTTACCTGCATTTGGCTTGGCCAGCAGACCAACATCCGCCAACAGCTTCAATTCCAAGAAAAGGACTACTCGCTCGCCCTTCCCACCACGTTGGGCAAGAACCGGTTGCTGGTTGGTTGCGCTTGCGAATCTTGAATTGCCCCAACCACCACGACCACCCACAGCTACAAGCCTAGGGTTCTCGGTGGTAATATCGTCAACATATTCTTTTTCGCCATCCGGATACATCCGATAAACAACGGTCCCCATTGGAACCATTATATTTTTGTCATCACCGTTGCCGCCCCGTTTGTTCTTGCCTCCACCATGACCCCCATGAATGACATAAATGGTGCTGTTGAACTTGATATGCAACAAAGTATTGATCGATGCATCACCGACAATATACGCACTTCCACCGTCACCGCCATCGCCGCCATTGGGACCGCCTTTTGGTCGGTATTTCTCGCGGAGAAAGCTGCTGCACCCGTTTCCACCGGAGCCAGCGTTGATATTTAATCTAACGGTATCAATCATTGAATTTCTTTAAATAATAAATCAGTAAAAATAATAAGGGCGTGGATTAGTTGATAGTTAGGCGTAAGTACGCCTGGTAAATAGTTGAGTACATATATTTTAACATGGAGTGGTCAATAGACTAGGTTGATAACCAAGTAGATGATTGTGAATGGACTAAGCAGATTGGTTGTTTAATTTAAGAGTGAAATTACGGGAACCAAAATTATCCCAGGTTAGAACTACCCAGAGCAGGATTTATCCACTTGAACCAACTAGTTGCCCACAGCGTAATAGCCGTGGTGTTATCCTGACTTAATCGCGGCGTGGAGGCGGATTGGCCGAAAATGCTTCATGCGAGAAATAATTTACCGT
Source organism: Dehalococcoidia bacterium (assembly GCA_028822675.1). The sequence continues at coordinate 4,007 of JAPKDE010000101.1, forward strand.
ATATAGCTGGGCTGCTGGGAATGGTGTTCGTTTCTTGCTCGGGTGGTACCAATGTTCCAACGCCCAGAATTATCCAGCAATCAGATAATAATAATGATGGAGAGATCAATCAGGTGAACCGGATAGCGTACGTTAGTCCCAATGGCAACCTTTACACAGTGGACCCGGACGGGGGTGGAATCTGCCAGTTGACCGGCAGTATCCAAGCTCAAAGCGAGATTCCAGGACCAAGCTCTGGTGGTATTCAAGCACAGCCGTTGCAGATGAACGAGTATTACACCTGGCCGACCTGGTCTGCTGACGGGACTAAACTAGCGGTTTCAAAAGTTGCCTTGGAAACAGATGAGTCGGACATCTCAGTAGAAGTGATGGACTCTATGACTGGCCGCAGCGAAACAGTCTACGAAAACGGTCTGGCCGGGCTGGTTGCTGAAGGCGCGCCGCACTACATCTACTGGGCACCGACCGGTGATCAACTGTCATTCTTGGCAGCGACTCCGGAAGGTCTCTCCCTTTTTGTGTGGGATGGCATAGTCGGAAATCCCCCCAGCGTAATTGACCGGGGCGCGCCACTGTATTACCAGTGGGCGAACGACGCTCAGGCCATAGCGATTCATCTGGGTCCGGAGATAATCTGGGCCAAATCACCACTAGAAGATGGTCCTCGGGAATCGTTCCGATCACTGGGCAATTTTAGGGCGCCGGCAATTTCTCCGAATGGCGCGAGTCTGGCTTACGTTGATGAAGCAGACTCAGAGATTGGCCTGTACATCTCGGCTACCAACGATCTCAATCAAGGCGAAAAGTTGATCGAAGTTGGGTCCAACGCCGCATTCATGTGGTCACCGGACGGTACACAGCTTGCAGTGGCCGACCAGTCTAATCCAAGAGTTCCCCTCTTTAACCGGTTGATGTTGGTGCCAGTGGACGGCGGCCCAATAACCACGTTAACTTCCGGTGTTAACTCCAGCGAGGTCTGGGCGTTTTTCTGGTCACCGGCCGGCGACAAATTGGCTTGGGTGTCGGTGAATGCCGAAGAGCAGGAGCTGGAGTGGGTGGTATCTCCCAGCGATGGCTCCAACAATAAAAGGCTATTCAGCTTCCAGCCATCATCAGAAGTATTCATCATGCTCAGCTTCTTTGATCAGTATGGATATTCCCATACTCCGTGGTCACCGGACGGAAAATGGCTAGTTGTGGCTGGCACCAAGGGAAAAGTGGCTCTTAGAAATAACGGCCGCACCCCCACTGGCGACCGCGTGTACGTGTTGGATGTAGAAGGAGTTGAAGGACCCCGCGACTTGGGTGCAGGTGTCCTGGCTGTTTGGTCGTGGAGCTAAAATACAAACTTCTTACTGCTGTGTTAATGGTTTCAGTATTGTTGGCTGCCTGTGATTCAGGTAGGGAAACCCAGTCTGAGTTTCCGGACATCGACCCAGCCCCTGCTATGGTTCGAGCTGTGGCCCAACTACTAGACATGGAATCGGCCTCGTTCACCTTGGACCACCTGAAAGGCAGCACAGTTCTGGTACCCGGCGTACTCATGACCAAGGTCTCGGGCGAGGTCTCAATCCCGGACCGGTTCAGCGTAACCGTTGAGGCGGAGTCAGAATCTCCCAAGTCGTACATCGAGATCAGCATCATTACCATTGATGACACGGCTTACATGACCGACATCCTCAGTGGACGCTGGAATCAAATCTCCGCCGACAGTCTCCCATTTAATCTCTCCGGCTTGGGACAGACTCTGGCCGACATAGTGAACGCCGTGCGAGAACCCAAAGTGGTTGGCGAAGAAGAGCTGCACGGCGTTGATACCCTCCATATTGAAGGCCAAATAGACTCTGAAGACCTTTCAGAGTTGGTGCCGGGCGCAGGGCAAGGGTTTCCAGTACAACTCGAATTGTGGTTGGACCGGAACCAAGGTCTTTTGCAACAAGTGCACATAATCGGTCGAGTGGTCCCAACTGATGAGACAAACACCCTTCGCCAATTGACCCTGGAAGATATCAACCAGCCGGTGGTGATTGAACCGCCGGGCGACAACTAAGGTTAAAGCCAGGGCAATGCTGGGAAAAGACCGAACACTGCCAACTCCTTTTGTCCTGGCGATTATCGGCCTCGGGGCATTTATCACTGCCCTTGATCAAACTGTGGTGGTTACGGCGCTGCCCAGCATGATGCTGGATTTGAAAGTCCCCATTGCCCAGTTGGACCGGGCCTCTTGGATCATCACTGCATATCTGCTTGGGTATACCGTGGCGATGCCCTTAATCGGTCGCTTGGGCGACGTTTACGGCTATCCTCGGGTTTATCAGGCTTCGTTGGTGGTCTTTTGCATCGGTACAAGCCTAGTGGCAGTTTCATCAAGCCTCGAGTGGATGGTCGGCGCGAGGGTCATCCAAGCGGTGGGCGGCGGCGCAACGGTTCCGATTGGCATGGCCTTGGCCACCACTTTGGTTCCCAAGGGTCGGAGAGGGCTGGCGCTGGGAATCGTTGGGGCGTCTGCGGAAGCTGGTTCGATGTTGGGTCCGGCCTACGGCGGGGCGATAGTCGAGGCCCTGAATTGGCGCTGGATCTTCTGGTTGAACGTGCCCCAGAGTGCAGTGATTTTTGCCGCACTATTCTGGCTGCCCAACCGCCGTGATATAACAGCCAAAGTGGACTACATGGGTGGTGTGGTTCTGATTGCCGCGCTGGTGATACTTTCCATAGGACTTTCCCGCAGCAGTCTTTTCACCTTTGACTCGCCCTATCCGTTCTTGTTGGTCGCCGTGGGAGTTGGCCTAGTTGGCCTGTTGGTATTGGTGGAAGCCAGGGCCTACCAGCCACTACTGGCTCCGGCGCTGTTTCGCTCTTGGGCGTTCTTGACTTCTAACTTGACCCAGGTCCTGATCGGTGTGGCGTTGATCATCGCCATGGTCACTGTCCCACTGATGGCCAACACCGTCATGGGTAAATCTCCCTTTACTGGAGCGCTCTGGCTGCTGCGGCTGACGTGCGCAATCCCGGTGGGCGCTGTTGCTGGTGGGTTGTTGGTGAACCGATTTGGTTCAAGCCTATTAACTGCGGTCGGACTGGGTTTGGTGGCCTTTGGCCTATTCTTAGCCAGTAGGTGGGAATTGGGGGTGACAGATCCGGAGTTAACGGTCCATATGGTTATAGCTGGATTCGGATTTGGTCTGGTGATTGTTCCAATCACGGTTCATGCCCTCGGTGCTGCTCGTGAGGACTATCAAGGAACGGCGGCTTCGTTTGTGGTGGTATCGCGGATGGTGGGTATGACACTGGGGCTGGGATCTCTGTCTGTCTGGGGAGTCGAGCATTTCCATGTGCTTACGGCGGGACTGGAAGTTCCATTGCCGCTATCGGGAGAGGCGACCAACATATTTGATTCACGTGCCGCGGAGTACTTGGCCAACGTCAATGCGGCTGGGTTGGAGCTTTTTCAGCGGTTCTTCTTAGTAGCGTCATTAATCTCGCTGGTCGCTGTTTTGCCTGCGTTAGGTATGAAACACAATTTTCGAACCCGAACAAAGCGACCCATCTCCGGGTCATTTTGATTTGACGACCTAACTGATGTGCGATAGGGTTAATTATGATAAGAGGATAAGGTCATACACGGAAGGAGAAGTAACAAAAAATGTTGATGAGAAAGCATACTAAGCCTGGGCTGCTGGTGCTTTTGGTTTTGATGTTCTCGGTAATTGCTGCCGCGTGCGGTGAGACCAAGATTGAGACCTTAGAGGTAATTAAAGAAATTACCAAAGAAGTCCCGGTAGAAAAGATAGTTGAAGTTGTCAAAGAAGTCCCGGTAGAAAAGATAGTTGAAGTTGTCAAAGAAGTAGAAAAGATAGTTGAAGTTGCGCCGACCAAGGATAAAAGAGAGATCGTATTTGGTGGACTGAACTGGGATAGCGCATTGATCCAGAATGGGGTCGCCCGTTACGTAGTGGAACATGGTTACGGTTATCCAACAAGTCAGATGGAGGGTTCGACGCTACCTTTGTTCCAAGGCCTTCGTAAAGGTTCTGTCGACCTAACTATGGAGATTTGGCTCCCGAACCAAGACGCAGCGTGGAACGAAGCTGTAAAAGCCGGCGAAGTTTTACCGGTCGGTAAAAGCTTGGAAGATAACTGGCAAAGTTCTTTCCTAATTCCTAAATATATGCAAGATGCGAATCCAGAACTAGATTCAATCGAAGACTTGAAAGAAGATAAGTTCAAGTCATTGTTTGATCAAGAAGGTGGAAAGGTTATTCTGCTCGGCGGTGTATCTGGTTGGGGGGCTCGGACCATGCAAGATGGCGACGAGACCGGACCTGGCCAAATAGTCGGAATGGGGCTCGAAGACCACGTATACAACCGCGTCATCAATGACTCAGGTGTTTTGGCTGCTGCGATTGAAGCGGCATTTGCCAAAGAGGATCCGATACTTTTCTACTATTGGGGACCGACTGCATTGGCCCATAAGTTAGCGGGTCAATATGTTGATCTGGAACAGCCAGATCCATCAGAATGTAAAGACAATTCGCCGATACATGGATGTGCATTCCCTGCAGCGGAAGTTATGATTGCCATGAACACCGAGTTGGTTAACGATGCTCCAGAGTTAATTTCGTTCTTCCAGAAATGGGACTGGAGTGCAGGAAACCAGCTAGCAGCCGAAGGCTGGTATGGCGAAAACAAGGAAGGCCTTACCAACGATGGTAAGTCATCTGAAGAGATCTACAGTGCAACAGGCGTTTGGTATCTACAAA
>JAPKDE010000337.1 GCA_028822675.1 Dehalococcoidia bacterium
ACCATTTCTTGGATCGTCTGGTGAACACCGCTCTCCCTCGTATCCGTGACTTCCGCGGCCTGGCCAGGCGTGGATTGGACGGACGAGGCAACTACACCATCGGTATTCGGGAGCAAATCATCTTCCCGGAGATTGATTACAATGACATTGATAAAATTCGCGGCCTACAGGTGACAATCGCCACCACAGCCAAGAATGATACGGAGGCAATCCGCCTCTTGGAACTTTACGGCATGCCCTTTATAAAAGACACGGTTGAGGCCTAGGGGAGGCATCGTTGGCAAAAACATCAATGGTTCAAAAATGGCTTAAAGAGCCGAAATTCCCGGTTCGGGCCTACAACCGGTGTAATCGATGCTTCCGTCCGAGAGCGTACATTAGACACGCTGGACTCTGTCGCATATGTTTCCGGCAGATGGCCCTTAACGGAGAATTACCCGGCGTTCGCAAAGCCAGCTTATAGCCTGGCGACCGATATCACTGCACAAATAAATTAACGTACCTAACTTCAAGCGGAGAGGGGAGATAGACCTAAAATGCCGGTAACCGATCCATTGGCAGACATGCTGACCAGAATGCGTAACGCAATACAAGTGCACCACGATTCTGTCTCTCTTCCCCATTCCAAACTGAAGCTGGCTGTGGCCAAAATCCTTAAGGAAGAGGGTTTCATCAGGGATTTTGATATCCCCCGCGGAACCACCCATCCCATGATCCGAATCCACCTCACCTACCGTGAAGGAAGACAATCAGCGATTGTTGGCCTTAAGCGGGTGAGCAAGCCAGGATTGCGGATTTATGTAGGCAAAGGCGAAATTCCGCGAGTTTACGGCGGAATCGGCCTAGCGATCGTATCTACCTCCAAAGGCGTTATGGCTGGGCGGAAAGCCTGGCGTGAAGGCGTCGGCGGAGAACTACTCTGCTTTGTCTGGTAACCCTGTTATGAATGAAATAAAACCAACAAAAACACTCTCCCGCATCGGCCGTAAGCCAATACCGTTTCCTGACTCGGTAAAGGTTGAAGTCCAGTATGGCGGGGTCAAAGTAACCGGCCCTAAAGGCACCATAGAACAGAAGTACCACCCAGAAGTGGTGGTCAAGGTTGAAGACGGTCAAGTTTTGGTGGAACGGCAATCAGCCAACAAATTCCACCACTCCCTGCACGGACTCACGAGAAGCCTGATAGCCAATGCCATTGAAGGTGTTTCCGAAGGATTCACCAAGTCTCTAGACATCATGGGCGTAGGCTATCGATGCGCTGAAGCTGGGAAAGGCGTCCTACTAAACGTGGGTTACAGCCATCCAGTAGAAATTCATCCAGATGGTGACGACGTTACCATTGAAGTTGAAAGCGCCAGCAAGATTCATGTACGCGGCATTGACAAACAAAAGGTCGGCCAAGTAGCTGCACGAATCAGAAGGGTTCGCCCACCCAACGCCTACAAAGAAAAGGGCATCAAGTACGCAGACGAAGTACTCCACTTTAAACCCGGGAAGGCGGCGGCAAGAAAGGCTTAACAGCATTCTAAACTGCCCCGCTCTTATAAGATTAACCATGCCTAAAGATAAGAACGCAAAACGCCTCAGAGCAGTACGGCACATCCGCCTGCGGAAAAAGGTTTCCGGTACTCCGGAACGCCCCAGATTGGCCGTGTTCCGGAGCCTGCGCCATATATACGCACAGGTAATTGACGACACCACTGGTCACACACTCGTGGCGGCCTCAAGCGACGATGCTATCAAAGAAGCCGGCGGACCCATCACCCCCAAGACCAACCTCTCCACCGCGGTGGGGAAATTGATTGCGGAGCGGGCCAAGGCTGAAGGCATCACCCAAGTAGTATTCGACCGAGGTGGTTGTAAATACCATGGTCGGGTCAAAGCTCTGGCTGAAGCGACTCGCGAAGCCGGACTAGTATTCTAAGAATAGGTTATTTAACCGCATAGACTGGGAGGTCTAACCCGCTTATGGTCCAAGCGCCTAATAGGTCC
>JAPKDE010000338.1 GCA_028822675.1 Dehalococcoidia bacterium
ATATCAGGGGATAATCCCGTTGACGAAGTCAACAAATTGGTCATGGCGGCCCTGGACTCCTAGTCAAACGGCAGCCATACAGACCGATTCTGGTACTTAGGTCCTCATCGCAGAGCTGTGATGGGTTCCCAAGTTAATCTTTCAGGAGTAGAATACTCAAAGTGAATCGCGGCCAAAAACCAAAGACCGCCTCTAACTCTCCGTCCACGTACTCTGGCGGAGTGACTATCAAGTCGCCCCAGGAACTGGACTCGATGCGCCGCGCCGGTGGAATTGTCGGTGCGGTTTTAGACTTGTTGAAGGCTGCCGTGGCCCCTGGTATGACCACGCTGGATCTAGACAAAATTGCGTATAAAGAGATAACCAGACAGGGAGCCAAGCCCACTTTCATGGGTTATCAGGGTTTCCCGGCCAGTATTTGTACGTCGGTCAATGAGGAGATTGTCCACGGTATACCCGGTAAACGGGTGTTATTTGAGGGTGATATCGTCAAGGTCGACGTAGGTGCGACCATCGAAGGTTTCATTGGCGACGCCGCAGTGTCGATTCCGGTGGGTACAGTATCCCCGGAAGCGATCGCGTTAATGGATCACACGCGGATCAGTCTTGAAGAAGGTATCAAAGCGGCTCAGCCCGGTGGGCGGGTCGGTGATATAGGCGCTGCGGTACAGGCTTACGGCGAAAGCCGGGGCTACGGCGTCGTTAGGGAATTTGTGGGGCACGGCGTAGGTCGGTTCCTTCATGAAGACCCGCAGGTACCCAACTACGGACAGGCAGGCATGGGCCCGCTGTTAAGAGTTGGAATGTGCATCGCGATTGAACCCATGTTTAACATGGGAGATTGGCACACCAAAATATTGGATGACGAGTGGACAGTGATTACTGCCGATGGCAAGCTCTCTTCCCACTTTGAACACACGATAGCCATAACCGAGAGCGGACCGGAGATTCTGACCGTTCACGGGTAATATCGGGGACGGTTTCCCCGGCCCAGCGCCTGATTCCGGAAATACACCAAGTCAGGTGGAAATCCGCACGTAAAGAGAGTTTATGGCGAAAAAACAAGCAATCGAAGTTGAGGCCAGCGTCAAAGAGGCCCTACCAAACGGAATGTTCCGCGTGGAGCTGCCCAACGACCATGAGGTGTTGGCCCACGTATCCGGTAAGATCAGGATGCACTTCATCCGGGTACTGCCTGGTGATCGGGTGTTGGTGGAGCTTTCTCCATACGACCTGACCCGCGGCCGGATAACCTACCGATTCAAATAACCAGCTCAAGTAGCAGGTTCTAGCAACCAGGATTAAATATTATGAAAGTATCAGCATCGGTTAAACCCAGGTGCAATAACTGCCGCGTGATTAAGCGCAAGGGCGTGGTCAGAATCATCTGTTCCAATGCTCGGCACGCACAACGGCAAGGCTAAACAAAGCAATATCCAACCAGGCGGTGCCCGGCGAATATCCAATAGATATTCACCGAATGACGCAAATTAGGCGACTAGTAAAGGAGGCCCGGAGTGGTCCGTATCGCTGGAGTAGACGTTCCCGACCGAAAAAGGGCGCACGTTGCCCTTAGAAGCATCTATGGCATTGGTCCAAAGATAGCTGAAGAGATTTTGATTAAGGCCAACCTTGATCCAGTCATTCCTCCACGGATGAATGAACTATCAGAGGAACAGATTGACCTCATCAGAGAATTGGTGGACCGGGATTACATCTCGGAAGGTGATTTGCGCCGGGAAGTCAGCCAGAATATTCGCCGGTTGATTGATATTGGTTCCTACCGCGGTCTACGACATCGCAGGAACCTTCCAGTAGCGGGACAGCGCACCAAGACTAATGCCCGCACCCGTAAGGGCCCACGTCGCACCGTTGCCGGCCGAGGCCGACGCACCGGCGGCAAGTAACAAGCTTTAGACTTAACTACGCAATCAAGTACACACGGCTGAGTGAGAATAACTTATGGCTAGACCTAGGAC
>JAPKDE010000102.1 GCA_028822675.1 Dehalococcoidia bacterium
GCAGCCACACGAGCTGTATTTGACGCCATTCACCACAGCAGCTTGGGATTCCAAAAGATGCTGGGCAAAACCGCTGACGACATGACAGTACAGGTCACTATTGGCGTTTCCCAACCAGACAAAGTTGACACTGCAGCAGTTCTGGCTTCGCTCCCCCACGGCAATGGACAAGGTACCTGTGTCGCCGTTGTGGGTGGGCTGGAGATTCCCAGTGTGGACGGCAACGACGGCTTGCTCATCGCAAACGCGGTAATCATCGTCAACTTCGACGACGACAAATAACCAGTCGTTGTTTCCCAGTCGCTGTTTTAATTAAGGACTAAAGAGGACGTATGCCATTTGTCATGAACGGAGAAGCCCAAGCGGGCAACTCTACAACAGGTACCCAGACAAACACTCTGGTTGACAAGGACAACGGCGGGCAAAACCTAACGGTGGTTAGCGCCGGAATAGACCCCGGCGCCGGCCTGGCATTGCACGTTCACCCTGGCTATGAAGAGGCAACCCTGGTTGTTGAGGGTAATATTGAGGCTGTGTTGGAAGGCGAAACCCGCACACTGGGTCCCGGAGATTTGCTCCTGGCTCCGGCCGGGGCAGAGCACACAATCACCAACCTGTCTGACAAACCAGCCCGGGTGTTGGCCATCTTCCCCACAACCAACCCCGAAAGAGTCTTTGTCTAACCCCAATTAGGAATCTGATTAAGCAACCGCGGTTAGATATAAGAAAGCCCAGGCAATGCCTGGGCTTTCTTATATCTAATACCTACCAATCCGGCCTTTCTGGCCGAGGCCAGTTAATTCTGGGGAGAATTAACCGTTGTTGGTCTTGGTCGATGCGAGGATGTTGTACTTCATGATCCCAGGTTCAACTTGGTGAACATCGGTCAGGTGTGTGCCCATGTCTTCGACGACTTCATCATCGTTAGCGCCTTTTGCGACATAACGGCAACCCTTACCATTAGAATCCAGAGCCAGAGAAAGTAGGGCGTTGCAACGTGCGAATCTAATCATTTTAATCTCCTCCCATTTTTGGCCTGAGATTGAATCCAGGCCCCAACTTGGCGATGTTTTTTGACAACTACGCGGCAATGTTGACATCTGAAACCTGAGTTTCTAGCTAAGTCGTTTCACTGCAATCGGCCCTAGTTTACTCGACAGAACCCAACTCGTCCACAGGTTATAGCTTCTGTTTTATTAGGTGCTTAATTTTTTGCGGGCCAGACGGGCGAAATCCCATACCCTTTCAGCATGATTTCCGCCGCTTAAAGTAATCCGAACCAGAGCACTGCCTTCAACAAAAAACAATGTTGAGCCTTCTTGACCATTCAACGATTCGGCCATTACCCCGGAGTTGACTTCAAAACCATCCTCTGGCGGCGCGTCCACACCCTGGGCCTCCTGGTCCTGCATTATTTCTGACAAAATCTTGGCGGCGATCTCATCCGACTCAAAGAGGACCAAACTTTCAAGCAGGGTGAATCCGGGGCCTTGAAGTTCCACCAACACTGCCGCATCCGATAGTTCAGAATCTTCGATTTCTTGAATCGTTTGCGTGACGGTCTGATCGGGAAAATCATAGGGACTCAAGAGCAGTTCACGCGGCGGTTTTGACCCACCGGAACAGCCCGCCAATAAAACAACGACCAAAATAACCAGACCGACTTGAATGGAACGACCGGCATTAAACCCTGAGGTAATTGAATTAAGACTAGAGTTATTCATTAAGAATCCTGTTCGTCTTCGGGAGCGCCCCAACCACCGGCGCCAGGCGTCCGAATGCTGATGACATCACCAGCTTCAACGTCTACCAGCTCTTTCCCGGCCAATTTGACTTCTTCATAGCCGCCACGCAACAGCACGTTTTCTCCAGGTTCGCCGTGATGCCCGCCGTGGTAGCCGGGTGGCGGTAATTTGCGGCGTTCTGACATAAGTGTAACCCTGGCTGGGGCCAGGAATTCCACTTCTCGGATGACACCATCCCCACCTTTGAATTTGCCTTCGCCACCGGAGCCACGCCGCACGGCGTACCGCTTCAACCGCAGCGGAAACGCGAATTCCATGGCCTCCACCGGCGTGTTCATAGTGTTGGTCATATGGGTGTGAATCGCAGAGATTCCGTCCTTGTCTGGCCGGGCACCCATGCCGCCGGCAATGGTCTCGTAATAGACAAACGGCTTGTTCCGAACCGGGTCATGGCCACCAATGATCATGTTGTTCATGGTGCCTTGGCTAGCAGCCGGGATAACATCGGGCAGTGCTTGGGCCAAAGCGCCCAACAGAACGTCGGTGATCCGCTGGGACGTTTCAACATTTCCGGCGGCAACCCCGTGTTGGGCTTCAGGATTAACCAAACTGCCAAGGGGCGTGATGATGGTCAAGGGCCGGAGACAGCCCTGGTTGGCTGGGGCCTGTTCGTCCAGCAGACAGCGCACCACAAACAGGCACGCCGACACTGTTACGGCAACGGGCGCATTGATGCAGCCTGGGCGTTGCGGCGATGTCCCCGTGAAGTCAATATTCATCTCATCGCCCGAGACTGTGATGGCGACCTTAATGGGCACCAACTCTTGGGTCAGGCCGTCATCATCCATGTAATCGAGGACTTCATAATGTCCGTCCGGAATATTTCTGATGGCTCGCCGAGTGACACGCTCCGAATAATCCAGCAGGGCCGACATATGTTCTAGCGTCTCGGTTAGTCCGTAGCGTTCGGTCACTTCCCGCATCCGCTGTTCGCCAACCTTGATGGCGGCGGTCTGAGCAGCCAGGTCTCCTTTGCGTTCGTCGGGGGTACGGGAATTTCGGCAGATCAGTTGGATTATTTCCTGGTTCAATCGGCCACGTCGGGCCAGCTTGATGGGCGGGATGATTGTCCCCTCTTGATAGAGTTCAGTGGACAGTGGCAACGAGCCAGGGGTCATGCCACCCACATCGGCGTGGTGGCCTCGGTTGGCCACAAATCCGGCCAGTTCCTTCTTGCCATCGCGCTCGGCATAGATGGGCGCAACCATGGTGATGTCCGGCAGGTGGCTGCCACCTTGATAGGGGTCATTCAGCATCACAATGTCGCCAGGGTTCAGCGAGTTGGGAAATACATCCAGCGCAGCTCTTACGGAGGCAGGCATCGCTCCCAGATGGACGGGTATATCCGCCGCCTGGGCAACCATGTTGCCTTGGGGATCAAACACCGCACAGGAAAAATCACGGCGCTCTTTGATGTTTGGCGAGTATGCGGTCCGTTGCAGTGCAACGCCCATTTCCTCGGCCACCGACTCAAATTTGCTTTTGAATACTTGTAAGCTAATGGGATCTACAGGCATCTATTTCCTCTTGAGGGTTGCGCCAAATTCTGCTTCTAAGCCAGGTCTGCCAATACATCTTCTTGATTAGGGTTGTTCTCTGGTCTGCTTAGATAGAAGTACTCGGTGCTCATCCATTCTGACATCGTCTTTGGTGCCAGTGCGCTGAACGGTCCCTCGGGATCAAGCTGAGTAGCGTGGCAATTCAATGACGCTTTCTTGATGTCTACGTAAGCTGAAACGTCTCTCTCCGTGGTTACGTAATCGTCCGGAGAACCAATGTCATCCAACGCTTCTTTGGCAAAAGGAGGAGTGATTCCTGCTTCGGTCATCTGTTCCCACAATTTCCGGAAATTACTCTTTGGGAAGCACACATAGTAGAAATGAGGCCGGTTTTCGCCCATCGAATCTACTACGGCAGTAACCCGTTGGTGCACCGTCGTGTGATCGGGATGGCCGTAGCCGCCGGTTGGGTCGTGGGTGAAGACAATGTCCGGGGTTAGTTCATCCAGAATGGCGGCTATCTCCGCCTCAACCTTGGCCGGTTCGGCCTGAAAAAGGCTGACCGGGTTTTCATTGTCCGACGCGCCGATCATCCCTGAGTCTCGGTAGCCGAGAAAACGCACATCCGGAACTCCGGTTACGGCCATGGCAGCCCGCAGTTCACCCTGACGAACCTCCCAGAGATTCTCCCGTGTGGCCAGGGTGGGGTCGCTTATCTCGCCAACGTCACCGTTGGTCGCGCAGACGGTGGTCACGTGATGACCTCTTCGCACCAATTCCGCCAGCGTCCCGCCAGAGCCAAACGCTTCGTCATCGGGATGGGCAAAAAAGCATAGAACCTTTAGTTTCAAATCTCGGGTCATCGTGTTGCTCCAATAAAATAGGGAACCAAACCGGCTATTCCGGTTCTAATAAAAGGTTTCCAAAGGGGTCCACCGTTCCACCCCAACCAGGGGTCACCACAGTGGTGGCGTCCATCTGGATTACCAACGCCGGGCCGGAGATTTGGTTGCCGCAGGTGAACTGTTCCCGTTGGTAGATCGGCGACATAATCGCTCCCTGTTGAAATACGACTTCAGCCTCGCCAATGAGAGCCAAAGCTGGACTGGAATTGCCGGGTGTCTGTGGTTCAATCACTGGTTTTTCCATGGCCACATCCATTTTGAGACGCAGGTTCACAACCTGTACCGGCTCGTTTTTATCGGCATAGCCAAACCGCCGTAGGTGCGCTTTGTAGAAGCTGTCGCTGATTAACTTTTTCAGGTCCACTTTGCTTCTGCCGGACGGGTAATCAACGGTCAGTTCAAACGACTGGCCCACGTAACGGACGTCCAAGAACCGGCGGGCGACCATTTTGTCTACGGCCAGACCTTCGCCAGCCATCTCCACCCTCGCCTGGCCCTCCATGCCACTGAACTCCTCATCAAGTCTGGCGCGATCCAAGTCGGCCCCGCGGAGCATGACTGTGCGTGAATAGTCTTTGACAATATCCGCAATCGCCACGCCCAAGGCCGACAGAATACCGGGATTGGACGGAACCAAAATCCGAGGTATCCCCAGTTCTTGGGCCAATTCACAGGCGTGCATTGCACCGGCGCCGCCAAAGGGCACCAGCGTGAACAACCTCGGGTCGTAACCTCGTTCTAGCGAAATTGATCGGATGGCCCGTTCCATATTCGCGTTCACCACTCGGTTTATTCCGAGAGCCGTCTGGTTAACGTCTGAATCAATCTGGCTGGCCAGGCTCTGCATCAAGCCTACAATCCGGCTTCGATCCAGAGTCATGCGGCCGCCTAAGAAACGGTCCGGTAGTAGGCGTCCTAGCAATAAATTGGCGTCGGTCACGGTCAGTTGATCGCCCTTCCCGTAGCAAGCTGGGCCTGGGTCGGCACCGGCTGATTCAGGGCCTACCACCAGTGCACCGCCGCTATCAACGCGGGCAATGGAACCACCACCAGCGCCAACAGTGTGAATGTCGATCATGGGAACGCCGATGGGATAACCGCCAACGTTTGCAGACGTGGTTTCTTTAATCTCACCAGGGCATAACGAGACGTCCGTCGAGGTGCCGCCCATGTCCACAGTGATGATGTCCGGGTAGCCGGCCTGCATGGCGGTGTGGAACGCGCCGACGACTCCTCCGGCTGGGCCGCTCAGAATCGTGCGGACCGGTTGCTCTGACGCCAAACGGGCGGTGATGCTGCCACCGGAAGACTGCATAATCCGTAGTCCCTTGCCTAAGGGGCCTTCAAGTTCTCCCAAATATCGGCTCATCACATGGCCAACGTAGGCGTTGACGACCACGGTGCTGGCCCGTTCAAATTCCCTAAACTCTGGCAGCACTTGGGAAGAGACAGATATGTAGGGCGGGTTTTTCATCTTCTTAAGCGCGTCCAGCACCATCTCTTCATGGACGGTATTCAAGAAGGAAAACAGGAACGACACCGCAACGGCTTCTGCTTTGCTTTCTTCCAAGAGACCAATCAAAGTCTGTATCGCCTCCTGGGTGAGGTCTTCGACAATCGCACCGGAGTGGTCGATCCGCTCCGGCAATCCAAAGCGTAGCTCCCATGGAGCCAAGGCCGGTGCCCGGTCCATCTCAAAATTATAGAGTTCCGCCCGTGCTTGCCGGCCAATCTCGAGCACGTCTTCAAAGCCCATTGTGGTCACCAGGGCCGTGCGGGCACCCTTGCCTTCTAAAAGAGCGTTGGTGGCGACGGTTGAACCGTGGACAAACTCCGCAGAGGTGACACCAGTCTCTTTGACACCTTGGAGTATGCCCAGAGAAGGGTCAGCCGGAGTTGATGGCAGTTTATGGACGGTCAGCCTGCCGTCTTCCAGGACTGCGATGTCGGTGAAAGTGCCACCAACATCGATTCCAACAACTCGGCGGGCCGCACTTGGTTCAGAAATGGGATTGTTGGGCATTGAGCAGCACGACTCCGACAATAGATTGGCAGTTTGGACAGACCGGCCTGTAGCTCAGATGAAAGCTTGGAGGCCAGAGGGTTTGGCGCCTAACAAAATTAATCTTCGAGGGCGATTCTGATTCGCTTGTTGATACGCCCTTTGCTTTCGTGACCAACAATTTTGATTACGCCCACTTCACGGGTATTAGCAACGTGGGTGCCGCCATCGGCCTGCAGGTCCAGTCCATTTATATCAATGGTACGAATTTCTTGGATGTTGGGAGGGAGCAGGTTGATCTTGGTACGGATCAAATCGGGGACTTGGTCTGCTTCTTCTCGGGTCAGGTTATGAGCGTGAATGTCCCGGTTTTCAGCAACTTCAGCATTGACCTTCATCTCCAATTCTTCGACAAACTCGGCGGAGAAGTTCTCAAACTCAAAGTCCATCCGACCCTCGCCGGGTTTCATATCGCCCCCGGTCACCAGGGCGCCATAATCACGCCAGACAACGCCGCAAAGAATATGCAGGGCGGTGTGAGTGCGCATCAAAAGATAACGCCGGTCCCAGTCGATCACGCCTTGTACGGTTGCACCTGCGGCGGGCAAATCCCCTGCAATCTGGTGCACCAAGTTACCATCCACCCGTTTGACTCCGGTCACCTGATAATCTTGCCCGGCGGCAATCAAAGTTCCGGAATCACTGGGTTGCCCACCGCCGCCGGTATAGAACGCGGTCCGGTCTAAAACTACGCCGCCGTCAACCACATCCGTGATGGTGGCATCAAACTCTTTTAGGTAGCTTTCTTGATGGTAGAGAAGTTCGGTCATCGGGACTTCCTCAGGAAATTTATTGTCGTTTTAGCCGTTATTTCCATTGCTTTATTGCGGCCAATCCAGAGAGATTGAAGCATAAAATAGCCTCGGTGCAGGCGCTCGGCCATTATAGCAGACAGTATATATTGGAGAATCTTGCTTCTCGGGTATTCGCGCCCCGTGCTTTGAGGTACCAAGGGCGAGTCTAAGATGCGTTAACGGCGGGGTTAATTCAGTTGTTTTTCACCAGGCGTAATGACATAATAACCGGACTTCTCAGAGGTGGATTCTCGGGTAGGCTCCCCAAAGTGCCTGTTCGAGCGTAAAAGTACCCTGAACTAAACTCTGAGCAAACAACTAAGTGGGCGGAAGATGAAGATATCGTGCTTGCAAGAGAACCTCAGCAGAGGACTGGCTGTAGTGGGCCGCGCCGTAGCCAATAGGGCTACGCTGCCAGTAACCCAAAACGTGCTGCTCAGCGTCGAACAATCGATGCTGAAACTGTCGGCTACCAACCTGGAAATCGCAATGACTACTTGGGTCGGAGCTAGTATTGAAGAGGAAGGCTCGATCACGGTGCCTGCTCGCCTTCTGACAGAGTTCGTCAACTCTCTACCTAACGACACGATTAACCTGACGCTGGATCAAGGCTCTGGGTTGCTGGAGATTTCCTCCGGCAACTCCGATGCTCATATCAACACTACCGACGCCTCGGAGTTTCCTCCGATACCAACGGTTGATGATGGCATTGCCGCCCAGATAGACCCGGTAATTTTGAAATCTGCTATCACCCGTGTGGCCTTCGCCGCCGCCACGGAGGAATCTCGCCCGGTGCTCACTGGTGTTGAGATGAAACTTGAAGACAGCAAATTCACCATGGCTGCCGCTGACGGGTTCCGTCTGGCCGTGCATCATGGGGCATTGCTTAATTCGGTGCCAGAAGAGATGAGCGTAATCATCCCTGCGCGTACCATGAATGAACTGAACCGTCTCATTGGTGACCGCGACGAACCCGTTGAGATTTTAATGACCCCCGCCAAAGGACAGGTGATGTTCCGCGTGCAGGGTGGCGACAGAATAGAGATTGTCTCCCAGCTATTGCAGGGTACCTTCCCTAACTACGAACAGTTGATCCCCCAGAGTTACACCACCCGGGCGATCATGGATTTGCCGACCGTGCTGCGGTCTGCTAAGACAGCCTCCATCTTTGCCAGGGACGGCAGCAACATCATCAGGATGCACCTGATGCCGGCTGCCGCTGATTCTGAGCCGCCCAAGGTGGAAATTTCTGCCCGGTCTGAGGAAGTTGGCGACAACCGGGACTTGGTAGACCTGGACGAGATTGAAGGCGAAGAAGGCAAGATAGCCTTCAACAGCCGCTACCTATTAGATGTACTAGCGGTCCTAGAGAAGGGCAAAGTAGCCCTGGAAACCACCACATCATCCAGCCCCGGAGTTTTTAGACCCACCGACTCCGAAGACTACATCCACGTGGTCATGCCGATGTTCGTGCAATGGTGACTAAATCTGACTCCTCGGGAACAATGGCCGGGATACTCCCTTCCATATAAAGTTCGTCTTTTGAAGCAGTAACTTGGATGCGAAGTGCTCCAAGAATTGACTCCATATCA
>JAPKDE010000103.1 GCA_028822675.1 Dehalococcoidia bacterium
ACATCTTTGACCCGCTGTCAGCGCGCATTGCCCACATGCTGGAATACGAAGTCTGTGTGCTCTCTGGTTCAGTGGGTAAAGTGGCAAACTTGGGCGTACCGGACATTGTCCTGACCAACATGTCTGACGTAGTAGACCACTGCCGCCGCATCACCCGCATCGCCGACGTTAGCTTGATGGTCGATGCTGAAGACGGTTTTGGCAACGCGGTTAACGTGATGCGCACTGTGCGGGAATTGGAAGCAGTGGGCGTTTCCGGAATTGAGATCGAAGACAATTTCGTGCCCCGGAAGTTCAACGTGCAAGACCCCGGCCTGATCACCAAGGAAGAGCAAATGGGCAAGCTCAGAGCGGCCGTAGCGGCTAGAATCGACCCAACCACCGTCATCGTCGCCCGATCTGCTGCCTTTGGTCTGTGTCCATTGGATGAGGCGGTTGACCGCCTCTCTGCTTACTCGCAATCAGGAGCCGAAGCTGTGATGCTAACTGGGGTGAAGAGCCGGGAGCATATAGAAGCCGCCCACGCCACCACGTCACTGCCCATTACCATCCTGAACCCGCCAATTGAAGCCAGGAATGACGCTGATTTCCTGGCTGCCAACGGAGTCCGTCTACTCATGTTGGGCAACCCGACTTTCGCCGTGGCCGTTAAAGCGATCTACGACAGCTATAAGCACCTTCAAAATGGCGGAGCCATGGAAGACTTGACGGAACTCCAAGCGCCCAGAGAGCTGCTACTTGAGGTGAACCGCACCAGCGAGTTCCTCCAGATTCAAGAAGAGTACGTCTAGGACTAGGGCACCAAATCAATAACCAAGAATTGGAGATATGTTATGTCTGGTAACCGAGCAATCGTTTCAGCACTGGAACGCAATTGGCAGATGGTGACTTCCGCAGTTTCTGATGTGGATGAACCACTCTTGTCGACGCAGCCCAATGAGGATTCCAACTCCATGAGTTGGCTGGTCTGGCACATGGCGAGGGTCACTGACCGCCTAATCCACATGCGCCTGCAAGGCGGCCCACAAATCTGGTCGGTTGACGGCTGGTATACAAAGTTCAACATGCCAGACGAGCCCAACGACATGGGCATGGGCTGGAGCAAAGAGCAGGTCTCCGCGTGGCAAGCGCCTGCCAAAGAAATCCTGATGGAGTATTTCGCCAAGGCAAACAGCGCGGCTGCCAGCTATATCGGCTCACTAACCGACGCCGATCTGAACCGGGAAATCCCGTGGACCGCGCCAACAGAAACCATGCCCATGGAAGAAGCCCTATCCATCCTGCTCTGGGACAACATCGTCCACGGCGGGCAGGTGGCCTACCTACGTGGGTATCACCAGGGCATGGGCTGGCACCGTTAGGAGCTGACCAGAGAGGCTTGGTCGGTTACAGGTCTATCTTGAACAGTTCTTCGGAGAACACTATGTCGCCGTGGTACACGCGCTGCATTCCCAGGTACGTCTGGTCAAAGGGTGCCTGGGACGATAGGTTAGGGCCCATGTGCACTAGCACCAGCTTTTTCACACCGGCTTCCTGAGCCATCTCAGCGGCTCCGGTGGTGCCGCATTGGCCAGTGGCTTCCCCGGTTTCGTTCATAACAGCCTGGTCGTCCCAGCACATGCAAAGCATCATGTCGGCATCCCTGGCCAGATCGATGACCGACTGGCAGGGTTGGGTGTCTCCGGTGAAAACCACGCTGCCGTCCGGGGTGTCCACCCGGTAGGCCAGCGAGTCCAAATACGGCTGGACGTGCTCCGCCAGGGCGGCGGTCACCTCCCAGTTTTTGCCGGATGCAACTTCCCCCGGCCCAATATTCTTGGCCTGGGGATTGGGCGGTATACGGGGTAGTGTGCCTCCCCGATTGACGTATACCTGTTGACTCAGCGGGTGGCCGACGCGCGCCCGCCAGTCCGCAGAGAACACGCCATTCTCGCCAATGATGCCATCAGTAATCTCTTCTGTGAGTGTTGGCCCATAAACGTTTAATTCGTTGATGTTGCCTGCACCTTGATCCCAGCGGCAGAGCAAGAAACATGGGTAATCAATGTTGTGGTCAAAGTGGTGGTGGGTGAAGAACAAGTTATCCACCTGCGTCGGAAACAAACCGGCCTTTACCAGCTTATGTGTCGCCGCCGGACCGCAATCGAACATTAATGTTTCTTCGCCAATCTTTAGAACATGAGCACTGCCAAAACGCTCTGCAGTCGGGGTCGGTGTGCCACCACCAAGGACGAATATCTCTGCCATCGGTTCTCTCCCAAAAATTGACGTATTTAAATTATCTGGGGTTGCCGGGGTTGGTTGTACTTTTAGGCTGTTGCGACTTCACGTGACCCGCCGGTGAGAATCTCCTCAAGGGGAGTTTTTTCGAATTCCGGAGCGTAGGCGTAAAGCTCTATTTCAATGCCGTCCGGGTCGCGGATGTACAGGCCTTTGGTCTCGCCGTGATCGCCAAAACCAGCAACGTCGACTTTGTTGTCCAACACGACCTGGTAGGCATCTTTGAGTTCATCAATGCCGGCCAGTTCCCAGGCCATGTGGTACAGACCAACCTGGTCGGGAAAGGGGCCAACGGCATCGGGGCCCAACTCTGCCAGGGCAATTTCGTGGTCTATCTCCGGGTTGCTGGTTAGGAAAATCATCTTGCCGCCCCGGACGCGGTTCGTGACCTCCAAGCCCAACACATCATGGTAGAAATCCTCAGAGCGCTTGGCGTCGCGCACCCTAATAACCAGGTGGCCTAGCATCTTGGGTTTAATCATGGAATCACCTTCATAATCAGTAATTTCGCCATCTAGTTCGAAAAATACAGTTCTAGTGTCGCCAGTATACAAGAGACGCCAAAATAACAGAGGCATCTGCTTTGGATTAATCGCAGTCAGCTCTACCCGTTATTTTCGCCCAGACGTCTCGAAAAGGCAGGCCAAAAAGGGTACAATATTGCCCCTATGATAGAGACATAAAATAGAACCCCAAAATCGCAATAACACCTCCCAAATAGGAGTTCGCCGTAAATGACCACCAACAAGCGTGAAAAGAGCCTGATCGTCATTCAACTCTCTGGTGGCAACGACTATCTGAACACCATCGTCCCCTACAGCGAGGGCCGGTATTACGACTCTCGCACCACGGTCAACATACCGCAGGAACGGGTGATTCCCATCAACGACCAGTTGGGTTTCAACCCCAGCATGGGGCCGATTAAGTCGCTGTGGGACGAGGGTAAAGTTGCGGTGATTAATGGGATTGGCTACGAGCACCCCAACCGCTCCCACTTCCGCTCCATGGACATTTGGCACACTGCAGAGCCGGACACCATCGGCAAGGAAGGCTGGCTGGGCCGGGCGATTCGCGATATTGACCCTCTAGGCGAAAACGTGCTCACTGGCATCAATTTTGGTCGCGGCCTGCCCAGGGCACTGGCCTGCCCCGGTGTATCTGTGGCGTCGGTTGGTGACCTGGCGACCTATGGCCTCTTCCCGGACGTGCAGGATGAAGAACTTCGCATGTTCACCCTGGAGGCGTTCTCCAAGATGTACGGCGGCGCTGCCGGACGAGACCCAGTTATGGACCTGTTGGGACAGACTGGCAAGGACGCCCTGCTCGGCGCCGACATCCTGAGGACGGCTCCGGGTCTGTATTCGTCGTCAGTGGAATACGCTCCCGACGCCCTGGCTCAGAACGTCAAAAGCATCTCCCAGGTGTTCCATGCCAACCTGGGTGCCAAGGTCCTCTACACCCAGCACGGGCCGTTTGACACCCACTCCGGCGAACTACTCTCCCACGCCAAACTGTGGAACGAGGTTGCCGGCGCGATTGGTTCCCTGATGGAAGACCTGAAAGAACACGACACTGAAGAGGACGCCACGATCTTGGTCTTCTCCGAGTTTGGTCGCCGAATTAAGGACAACGGCTCCGGCAGCGACCACGGGTCCGGCGGCGGCGCATTCCTGATTGGTGGCGCAGTGAACGGCGGGCTGTTCGGCGAATACCCGTCCTTGGCGGAAGCAGAACAGATCGAAGGCGACCTCCGCTCTAACACCGACTTCCGTTCCCTCTACACCAACATCCTGGAAGACTGGATGGGACTGGACGCCGCACCCATCGTCAACGGACAGTTCGAGAAGTTCGACGTATTCAAGTCATAACTTTCTGAAACGCCATTTGCCCGGTTATTTATCCAATAGGGAATGATGATGATAAGCAACGACACCGCCCTGATGGCCCATCTGCTCCGGCGTGCCGGTTTCGGCGCCACTAGGAACGAACTCGAAGAGTATCTTGCCCTGGGATACGAGGGCGCAGTGGAAGCTCTGCTCCACCCGTCTGAACCCAACAATATGCCTGACGACCTGATTCGCCGTTACCATGTGGAGCAATCAGAACTGCGTGATCTGCCTGGTTCTGCCGCCTACTGGATGTACCGAATGGTCACCACGTCTTGCCCATTAGAGGAAAAGACGGCCCTCTTCTGGCACGGTCTATTCGCCACCGGATACGCCAAGTTGAACCAGGCCCGCTCATTGCTCAACCAGGTGGATATGTTCCGTCGGTCTGGCATGGGCAGCTTTGAAGACCTGCTGGTTGACCTGTCCAAAGACCCGGCCATGATTGTATGGTTGGACAACAATGAGAACCACGGCGAGGCCATCAACGAGAACTACGGACGAGAACTCCTGGAACTCTTCTCAATGGGCATTGGGAATTACACCGAGGATGATATTAAGGAGTGTTCCAGAGCCTTCACTGGCTGGACGCTGGGCAACGCTGAATATATGTCTATCCGGGCCGCCAAGGACTCCATCTGGCCCTACGGCCGAATCGCCTGGCACTTTGACTACCGAGATGAAGACCACGACGACGGCGAAAAAACATTCCTTGGGGAGACCGGAAACTTCAACGGTGAAGACATCATCGCCATCATCGCCAAGCAAGAATCCACGGCCCAGTTCGTGGCAACCCGGCTGTTCCAGTTCTTTGCCGCTGATGAAATCACCGAATTTGGCGAGAAGGCCATTCAGGCAATGATGGCCACCTATTTCTCGTCCGGCTACGAGATCCGGGATATGCTGCGTACTCTGTTCAACTCCGATTATTTCAAGTCTGAGGAAGCCCGCTACGCCAGGGTCAAGAACCCGGTGGAGATGGTGGTCGGTGCTATCCGTATGGCCGGCAGCTACCAAAACCCGGCGCTGGGCATCGAGAATGTGTCCCGAAACATGCTATTCATGGGCCAGGGCCTGCTGCAGCCGCCCACCGTTGAAGGCTGGCATGAGGGCTCCGAATGGATCGACAGCGGCGCTTTGGTGGAACGGGTGAACTTCGTCGCCAAAGAACTGTCCAACGTCAAAAGCCCCGGCGTGCGCTCGATCATCGACCGCCTGGAAGCGGACGCCGATGCGGGAGTTCTCGACCCCGTTGGACTGGCTAACGGTTGCTTGGACCTGCTCGGCCCCATAGAGGTCTCTGAAGCCACACGGTTCGTGTTGGTGGAATATGCCGCCCGCCAGGGTGACCTGGACTTGAAAGGACATCAACAGGGCGACGAAGCCGAGCAGCGGGTGGGCAACATGCTGCGGCTGGTCGCGGCCACTAGGGAATATCAACTGGCTTAATCTCTGCTGACCAAGGGGGCCCGCGTGAGCACGCAGACCAAATCTCCCGGCATCACCCTGGATTACGTAAAAACCGTTGGCATTGTGAATAACGGCTTCAATGGCCGGGGTTTTGCCAATCCTTATGACATCATTGCCGACAATGACGGCCGCATATTTGTGTTGAACCGCTGCGACCCGGCCCGTGCCTCAGCCATCCGCATCGGCATCTGCAACCTGGATGACGAGTACCTTGGCGAGTTCGGACGCGGCAACGGCTCCGGCGACGGCCAGTTTACCTGGGCGGTGGCAATGGCCCTAGATAGCCAGGGCAACCTGCACATCACTGACGAATACAACAACCGCGTGACGACCTACTCTACCGGTGGCGAATACGTGACCCACTGGGGCAATACGGGATCAGCAGACGGCGAACTCAGCGGCCCTGCGGGGATAGCCGTTGATTCTGCCGACAATCTGTTTGTGGTGGACCAAAATAATTCCAGAATCCAGAAGTTCTCAGTGGATGGCGCATTTATCGCCACCTGGGGGAGCTTCGGCAGCGGCGATGGCCAGTTCAACCTGCCCTGGGGTGTCGCGGTGGACAGCGACGACAATGTGTACGTCGCCGACTGGCGGAACGACCGCATCCAAAAGTTCAGCAATGATGGCCAATTCACTGCAGTATTTGGCAGCTCCGGCGAAGGCGAAGGCCAGTTCCAACGACCCACCAGCATCACCGTGGATTCAGAAGGATTCATCTATGTGGCTGACTGGGGCAATGAACGAGTCCAGGTTTTGGCCGCTGACGGCAGCTTCCAGTTGATTCTAAAAGGTGAAGCCACTCTCTCCAAGTGGGCGGATGAATACCTGGCTTCCAACCCGGAAGAACACGCTGAACGGGACCTTTCCAACCTGACACCAGACCTGCCCGCCCACCTGAACACCCCCTACCACATCTCCTCACAAACCGAACCTTATTTCTGGGGGCCGGTCTCACTGACACTGGACAATCAAGGCCGCCTCTACGTGGTGGAGACCAACCGGCACCGCTTCCAGGTCTACCAAAAGCGCTAACCCAATGCGCAAAATTAAGCTCGACAGGTGTGAACCTGGCGGGCAGTTACATTTTGCCCCATTCATTCTTCGTTCATTGCTAAAGGAGCCATCGCCATGAAAGCCGTTGTCTACAAGGGCCCATTCGAAGTCGCCGTGACGACGTGTACGCAATTACTCAGCTTCGGTTCACGCTAGAGAGGCCGCTCGTTCGTACATTCTGATGGATATGGACGGTCCGGTGGTAGCGCGCGTCGTTCGGGACACCGAATGTAATCATACGTTATTAAAATACGATTTATTCAGGTATGCAGCGCAGTGATAGCGCACTGCGTTCGGGATGTAGAGGCCGGAGATTTAAATACTCTCATACAGACCATTTTATTTACGAAATATGTTAGACAAGATATCATGCTCGGTGATAGTCCTTTCCATTAGGTGGAGATTCCACCCTTAAACCCATGAATCCATTTGGCATGGCCCCCCGATTGAAGGGGTTTTTTCATGCCTAAAAATTGGTGACCCGCCTCCGAATCTAACCGAGAACCTACTGATTAAGAGTCAGCCATTCAGTGGAGGCGGTATTTATCGGAATGGTTGATACTGACTAAATTTAGTCAGTATCAGATTGATAAAAAGACCCGTTTATGAGTTGTGTAAACGGGTCTTTTTATTTGTCCAAAATAAATTTATAGAGGTGCGTTATGAAGCAAGAAGAAGCTGCCTGATCCGCGGCGCAGCGGAGGTCTACATCATCGACCACGTGCAAGAACGCCTCGATAAAGCGTCAGAAATTGAGTGTATTCCCATTAACTTCGACACCGCCGACCCGGTGCAGCAGATTAAAGAGATGCGCGGCGGCCAGGGAGTAGACAATGGCATCGATGCCGTTGGCTACCAAGCGGCCACCGCCGGTTCATCTGCCGTTGGCGGCGAGCAGGACGAAGCTCCGAACATAGTGTTGAACCAGGTGATCGACGTGGTCAATCCCACCGGCGCGCTGGGCATCCCGGGTCTCTACGTTCCCACTGATCCGGGCGGCGTGGATGAAGGCTCCAAACGGGGCGCGCTTTCGATCAACTTTGGCCAGTTATTTGAGAAGGGTCTGCGGCTGGGCACCGGCCAATGCAACGTCAAAAAGTACAACGCCTACCTACGTGACCTAATCATCTCCGGACGGGCCGCGCCAAGCTTTGTGGTCTCGCACTCGGTCTCGCTGGACGAAGCCCCGGACGCCTATAAAAAATTCGACCATCGCGCTGATGGCTACACCAAGGTAATTCTGAACCCCTAGGACTGGTATTAAATTGCAGATAGGCAGCGGAGCAAACACTTACGAATGGCAAGACTCATGGGCGGCTTTCCCGGATACAGATAGCGCCCGCACTGGTTGGTCGCACCACGGCGTGACGGTAACCGAGTCGGGGCAGATCATCACCTATCACCCCGGCGACCCAACCATGATGGTCTTCAACTCGAACGGCTCACTGGAAAGGTCTTTCCCGATAGCCGTCAGCGACGCCCACGGCATTACGCTAATTAACGAGGGTGGTAATAGCTCCTCTGGATCGCCGACAATGGCCGCAAACGGCACCCTGACGTCGGATACGACTATCCGGCTGGCGAGACGAAAGGTCAGGTGCTGAAGATGGACCTGGAAGGCAACGTGCTGGCCAGCCTGACACGGCCCAACCTTGATGTGTACCAAGAAGGCATGTACTCACCAACCTGGGTGGCCGTTAACGAAGAACGCCACGGAGGCAACGGCGATGTTTGGGTGGCCGACGGCTATGGTCAGAGCTACGTGCACCGTTACGACAAATCCGGGAACTACATCAGCAGCATCAACGGCGAGAGGGAGGGGCTGGTAGGTTTAGCTGCCCCCACGCAATCTTCATCGACCGGCGCAGCACACCTCATGAACTGTATGTGGCAG
>JAPKDE010000104.1 GCA_028822675.1 Dehalococcoidia bacterium
CCATTGCGGCTCTGGCGGCCAAAGCAGTTGAACACAAAGACACCCTGGCCATGGGCCGAACCCACGGAGTCCATGCCGAACCCATGACCATGGGTCTCAGGATTGCCCTCTGGTGGGACGAGATGACTCGCCAGAAAGAACGCCTCGCCGACGCCATTGAAGGCCTGCGAGTAGGTATGGTTTCGGGCGCTGTGGGCACCCACGCTACCGTACCGCCATCTATTGAAGAAACGGTCTGCAAGGAGCTTGGTCTCAAGGTTGCCAAAATCACCAATCAGATTGTGCAGCGGGACCGGCACGCCCATTTTATGAGCACACTTGCTTTGATCGCGGCCTCGCTAGAAAAATTTGCCACCGAGATACGCGCACTACAGCGTACCGAGTTGCACGAGCTTGAAGAACCTTTTGGCCACGGCCAGACTGGATCGTCTTCCATGCCTCACAAGCGCAACCCGGAGTTGGCAGAGCGCATCTGCGGCCTGGCTAGATTGATCCGGGGCAACTCGATTACAGCTCTAGAAAACGTAGCCCTCTGGGGAGAGCGTGACATCAGCCACTCCTCCGCAGAGCGCATCATCATCCCAGACTCATGCTTGGCTCTGGACTATATCCTGAGCATCTTCAGCGGCATCATGGAAGGCCTGCGAGTCTTCCCGGAACGGATGATGACTAACATTGAAAGCAGCCGTGGTCTGATCTTCAGCCAACGCGTGCTATTGGCTCTGGTGGACAAAGGACTGGCCCGCGAAGAAGCCTACAAAATCGTCCAGTCCAATGCCAGTAAAACCTGGGAAGAGAACAAAGACTTCCGGGAGCTACTACGGTCTGACGCTCAGGCTGGAGAGCACTTGTCAGGCTTAGAATTTGATGAATTATTCGACTACGCCTACTTCACCAGGTATGTAGATGTAACCTTTGCCCGGTTGGGCCTGATAGAACCGGTTGCTAAGCCAGAAAAAGCCGCAACCGCCAGCGACTAGACCGATAAAGATAACCAAGCCGGTCTCTTCGGCAAATATACGGCAAATATTTTGAGATATAACGGCCCGTGCTGGGCGCGTGATGTGTGATGAAGGAGCCAAAATGCCATCTGAAATTTTGATGAACATCGATATGCCTAACATTCTCCACCAAGGGAAAGTTAGAGATACCTATGACCTGGGTGAGGGTCGCCTACTGATGATTGCCACCGACCGGCTATCGGCCTTTGACGTTGTACTGCCCACGGGTATCACCGACAAGGGTCAGGTGCTGAACCGTATCTCAGCATTCTGGTTCGATCTCACTAAAGACATCATCCCCAACCATTTCATCTGCCTGGCCGATTCTCCGGAAGCGGCACAGTATATCGACAAAAGCAGTATCGCCGGGAAGGTGTCCGATCAAATTGCCCGGCAAGCCATGGTGGTCAAACAAGCAGAGCGCCTGGACTTGGAATGCATCGTTCGAGGCTACATTACCGGTTCAGCCTGGTCTGAATACCGCCGACAGGGCACCGTGTCCGGCATGGACGTGGGCACTGGACTGGTAGAAGGCCAGGAATTTCCAGAGCCGCTCTTTACACCCACTACCAAGGCCGAAGAGGGCCACGATGAGAACATGTCCAAGCAGGAAGTTTTAGACATGGTGGGGGCAGACATGGCCCGACAGCTTGAGGAAGTCAGTAAGGCAGTCTTCAAAGTGGCTCACGACTTCGCAAAAACCAAGGGAGTCATCTTGGCCGACACCAAAATGGAATTTGGTGTCATCAACGGCGAACTAACTTTGATTGACGAGTTATTGACCCCGGATTCCAGCCGGTTCTGGGACATCACCGGATATGCACCCGGGAAGTCTCAGCCCAACTATGACAAACAATTCGTCCGAGACTGGTTGGACGAACAGGGCTGGGACCACGAGCCTCCCGCCCCTGAGTTGCCGGTTGATGTGGTAGCAAAGACGTCCGAGCGCTACCGCGAAGCGTATTACAAACTGACCGGAACCAAGCTCTAGAAACCTAATATCGGTTTAACCCGGCTTGCCCGGTATTACCTCGATTCATCAGGGATCCGGGTTGGTTCCTAGCAAAATTCGGAGGAGTTCACATTGCCTATATCAAGACGTCGCCGCGGTAGGGCAGCCACCAGAGCCGCCCGCTCCGGCAACATGATTTCAACCAACCGGCGCAAGAAGACAAATAAGCTATACATCGCGGCGTCCGTAATCATTGCGGTATTAGTCATTGCCAGCTTCGCCTTCGCCAGCTTCAGCGGCGGTGGCGGCAATTCACAAACCGGAGACGCCGCTGGATACGTCTCTGGGATTGGAATCGAAGTGGACATTGAAGGTTCCACCCACGTAAACGAAGGAGAAACGGTCGTTTATGCCACCTCCCCGCCGGCCTCAGGTAACCACTGGCCGGTGCCCGCTCCCTGCGGCTTCTATGACGATCCGATTCCAGATGAACGTGCGGTCCACAACATGGAGCATGGCAACATCGTTATTAGTTACAACCTGCCTGTGGAGTCCGACGTTTCGGATTTGCGTGATGCGTTGAGCGATGTTGGCCTGAACCGTGTCTGGGGCGTCGCACGGCCGTACGAAGGGATAGAACCGGGCCAGGTCGTCCTAAGTACTTGGGGCGTTATCGACTCCTTCTTGGGTGTTGACGCAGAACGAATCGATACATTCTTTGAGACCTATTCCGGAGTCATGGGCCCGGAGCGGGTTCCGTGTTAAGCCATCCTAAGTCCAGGTCGTCACAGGAGCCTCGTTAGCCGATGTATCAAGCAAGAATACACATTACCCTCAAGCCAACGGTGAACGATCCCCAGGGCGTCACCGTGCTATCCAGCCTGCATCGCCTGGGCTTTGATAGCGCGGCTGATGTGAGGGTAGGTAAATACCTGCTGGTCAATATCGACGAGACTGACCGGGCCAAGGCTGAAGTTGCGGTGACTGAGATGTGCCAAAAGCTATTGGCCAACCCGGTCATAGAAGACTTCACGTTCGACCTAGAGGAGATATCAGCTGCCAAGTCTTCGTCTTAATCCAAGCACGGTTAAGACGCATTTGGGCAGTGGCATTTGAACCGACTAACTAACGAACCCACTTAGTACGGAAAACTGACATGACAACTGGAAGCAATAACACCTACGTGTACGCCGGCGCAGAGAAGAGTGGCATCTACCGGCTCGCACCAGGTTCCACCCAATGGGAAGAACTCACCAAAGGTCTGCCAGTAGATCCAATGGTTAACGGGATAATCATTCATCCAAACGACCCAGAAGTGATTTACGCCGGAACCCAGGACGGCCCATTCCGTAGCAACAACCGGGGCAATAGCTGGGAGAGACTGGACTACCCAAAGACCGGCGCCCCTCCGTGGACCTTCATGTTTCGCCCCGGCGACCCCAGCGTGATGTACCTGGGCAGCGCGCCCGGCGAGATATACCGAAGCACCAACAGCGGCGATTCCTGGCAGATGATTACCAATACCATGGGGTCTGCTGAAATAAGCATGGTCTTTCCCACGCGGGTTATCGCCCTGTGCGCCGACCCGAACTTCCCCGACGAGATGTACGCCGCACTGGAAGTGGCCGGTGTGATTCGCAGTTCCGACGGCGGCGACACCTGGGACGAGATATCCGGCAGTTTGGCCCCCAGCGAAGACACTCTGGACCTGCACGGTGCCCAATGCTCCGCGGCCCTGCCCCATACCGTGTTCATTACCACTCGTCAGGGACCGTTCATCGGCCCGGATCGGGGCAGTGAATGGATACCCGTCGATTTTGGCAGTTTCTCCGAAATCACCTACACTCGTGACCTAAAAGCCGCGCCCCACGACCCCAACATGCTATATCTTTCAATTGGAGCATCATCGCGGAGCAAGCAGGGAGCGCTCTACCGCAGCCGGGACTTGTTCAAGACCTTTGAACAGGTGGATCGAGGTATCAACGCCAACTCGACAATGATGACCGTGGCCGTAGACCCCAGAGCCCCCGACCACGTCTTCTGCAACTCCCGTGACGGCCAGGTGTTCGGGTCTCTGGACGACGGCGCAACCTGGACCACCTACGACCTCCCCGCCAAAGCCAGGGAAGTCCGTGCTCTAGCCGCCGGCTAACCCCAACTCAGGCACAATCGATCTCAAATAAAAAGGCCCCGACTTTAGTCGGGGCCTTTTTATTTCCGAATTGTCTGTTCTTTATCACACAGAGCACGTTCGCATTCATTGTCATTCTGAGGCCGCAGCCGAAGAATCTCGTTGTCACTGTTAAAGAACTCTGATACTGGGCAATGAGACCCATCGCTACGCTCAGTGTGACAGACTGGGGCGGAGTACTTTTGCACGGGCTGCCTACGCGGTCTCAATACTTGCCGCTTTATGTAAACCTAGTTCTTCTATTGCCATCTCGCGCATGCGGTATTTTTGGATTTTGCCTGTCACCGTCATAGGGAACTCTGACGCCATTTTCACGTAACGGGGTATCTTGTAGTGGGCTATCTTGCCTTTGCAAAACTCCTTTATTTCCTCTTCGTCGGCGGTCTCTCCTGGCTTTAGCATCACCCAGGCCATGACCTCTTCCACGAACCGCTCATCGGGCACGCCAATTACCTGAACATCGGCAATCTTCGGATGGGTGTAAAGAAACTCTTCAATCTCCCGAGGATAGACGTTCTCCCCGCCCCGGATGATCATGTCTTTCAGTCGACCGGTGATGCGGTAATAACCCTCAACGTCCACTGTGGCCAGGTCGCCCGTGTGGAGCCAACCTTCCTTGTCGATGGCCGAGGCGGTGGCATCTGGGAGGTTGTAGTACCCCTTCATAACCATGAAGCTGCGGGTGAGTAACTCCCCCTGCTCACCGGTCGGCGTGTCGACTCCCGTTTCCGGGTCCACCAGCTTAACCTCCACGTTGGGCAGGGCAGTGCCAACGGTGCTAACGCGCCGCTCCAGGGTGTCCTCGGTGCGGGTCAGAGTAATGACTGGTGAGGCTTCGGTCTGGCCATAGCCAATGGTGATCTCCCTGGCACCCATCTGGTCCACCACCTGGCGCATAACCTCAATGGGACACGGAGAGCCGGCCATCATGCCGGTGCGTAGGGAGCTTAGGTCAAAGTCGGAGAACCGGTCCTGACCAAGCTGGGCGATGAACATGGTGGGCACGCCGTGGAGGGCGGTGCACTTCTCTTGCTGCACGGCCTCCAGAGCCTTCAGCGGCTCAAAGTACTCAGATGGGATAACCATGGTGGAACCGTGGGTAACGCAGGCCAGGTTCCCCAGAACGCAGCCAAAGCAATGGTAGAAGGGCACCGGGATGCACAGGCGGTCTTCCTCGGTGAATTTCATGCCCTCACCTGTGTAGTAGCCGTTGGCCACCAGGTTGTAGTGGGTGAGCATGGCACCCTTGGGGTTGCCAGTGGTGCCGGAGGTGTACTGTATGTTGATCGTGTCGTCTGGGTCACAAGACGCCTGCCGTTTCGCCAGGTCGGCTTCGCTGATCTCTGAGGATTTCTCGCGCACATCTTCCCACGACCACATGCCGTCGGGCGTTTTGGTCTCCGGGGCTGACGACGGCGAGATGAATATCACGTTTCGCAGATGGGGCAGCGTTGATGACCGGAATTCACCGGGCGCGGAATCTTTCAATTCAGGGACAACTTCGTTGGTCATGCCAACGTAGTCGGAGGTGCGGAACTGACCAATTAAAATGAGCGCGTCGGCCTCGGACTGCTTCAGTACGTACTCGAGTTCGTGGGTGCGGTAAGAGGGGTTAACTGTGACCAGGACTGCGCCGATCTTGGCGGTGGCGAATTGGGCGACCACCCATTCCGAGTAATTAGTGGCCCAAATACCGACGTGCTGACCCTTTTCTATTCCCAGGGCCATCAGCCCTCGGGCCACACGGCCGCTTTCGGCCTTGAACTCCCGGTAGGTGAACCTGGTGCCGGCTTCCACGTGGACCAACGCCTCACGGTCGCCGTAGCGCTCCGTCTGGGAGTCCAGCAGGTCGCCAATGGTGGTCTTCAACTGAATGGATTCAGACATATCATTACACCTTGAGTAGAGTTTTACTGAGGTGGGAAATCAACCTGCATTTACACTAGTTTTAGATGCACTAAACGCGTCCTTCGATTGCCAAGCCCATGCTATAGCATTGTCGAATTTATCGCCATAATAAACGTTCCCGTGGGAATCCAATCTGCCCAAGTACTGGGGTCTCGGGTATTCTTGGCGGGTTGCAGGGTATTGTAGAGTAAACCAACCTCAACCCGTCTATAGATTAGGAGCTTCGCCATGCAAGCTACTCCGTTACATTTCATGACCATCTCCCAAGTGGCCAGCCTGATTCAGTCAAAGCAAATCTCTCCCGTTGAACTCACCGAGGCGTTGCTGTATCGAATCAATTCGCTGGATGGGCAGCTTCTAAGCTACGCCACGGTCATGGCAGACCAGGCAATGACATCGGCCCGCGCCGCTGAATCGACCATCAACTCGGGCGGGTATCTTGGGCCGCTGCACGGCGTGCCCATCGCAGTCAAAGACCTTTGTTTCACCACCGGCGTGCCAACCATGGGCGGCGCTAAAGTCCTGCGTGACCACATTCCCAGTTTCGACGCTACCGTGGTCAAAAAGCTGGAAGCCGCCGGCGCTGTAATCCTAGGAAAACTGAACCTTACAGAAGGCGCCATGGCCGGGTACAACCCGGAGTTTCAGATTCCGAGGAACCCTTGGAACACCGGTCGTTGGTCGGGTGCGTCTTCTAGCGGGTCTGGCGTGGCCACTGCCGCGGGGTTGTGCTACGGCTCGTTGGGCAGCGACACTGGTGGGTCCATCCGGTTTCCGGCAGCGGCCTGCGGCACGGTGGGCATCAAACCTACCTGGGGCCGGGTCAGCCGCTACGGAGTTTTGGCCTTGGCCGAGTCCATGGACCACATTGGCCCCATGACCCGCAGCGCGGCCGACGCCGGGATCATGCTGCAGGCGCTGGCAGGCCACGACCCCAACGACCCAACTTCTCTAACGGCTCCTGTGCCCAACATGTTGGAAGGCCTGAACGACGGCATCAAAGGGGTCCGCATTGGCGTGGACGAACGGTATATCACTGAGGGAGTTGATGCTGTTGTTAGCGAGGGTGTGTTGGCTGGAATCCGAGTCCTGGAGGGACTTGGCGCTGTGATGGTCAACGTCCGAATGCCAGACACCAGGGAATTCTT
This sequence comes from Dehalococcoidia bacterium, assembly GCA_028822675.1. The sequence goes on from JAPKDE010000104.1 coordinate 7,201, forward strand.
ATCGGCGTGGGGAGTGCTCTGCCAAGCTGAAGCCGGAGCAGCACACCAAGATACTTATCCTTCTCGAGCGGATGAATACGGTCCCTGGTTCAGGGGTTGGTTGGAGAAAGGAGCAGCAGTCACCGGCGCAGACTACGCCAACGCCAACAAGCAGCGCCTGGCTTGCAACGGCCTCCTGAAACAAGCCTTTGACGACATTGATGTGCTGATCTGCCCTTCCATGACCACCACGGCCAGTCCCGTTAAACCAGAGGAACTGTACGGGCCGATGGGCGAGGACGACTGGACTTGGGGCCAATTCACTATACCGTTCGACTTCAACGGCGCACCGACTATCTCGCTACCCTGCGGCTTGGATAGTGACGGTCTGCCCCTCAGTATCCAGTTTGTGGGGCAACATCTTTCCGAGGCACTGCTCTGCCAGATGGGCCACGCCTTTGAGAGCGTAACTACGTGGAGAGACCTCCATCCAGAGGTCTAAGTGATCAAATCCAAGTAACGCTCGGGCACCCTGATTTATTCCTAGGAACAAGACAATGACGACCAATAACGAATCGCTGAAATCCCGACGAGTCCAGGTGTCGGACAATTTCCATGAGATTCAAAACTACTGCTGGGAACAAGGCTGGAGCGATGGTCTGCCAGTAGTTCCGCCTACGGAGCCACTGGTTCGGGCGATGTTGGCCGCCTACGGCGGAGAGCCTGATTTTTCGCTGGGAATAATGGAGTCCAAAAAATCCCAGGTAACACTGGAGAAGCTGGCGATTAACGCCGTATTGGCTGGCTGTCAGCCGGAGTATTTCCCGGTAGTAGTGGCAGCAGTCAAAGCAGCGCTGCATCAGGAATTCAACCTGGCTGGAAACGCCGCAACCATGGGCGGCGCGGCCCAGGTGCTGATCATCAACGGGCCAATCGCCCAGGAACTTGGCATCAACGGAGACGCCGCCTGCTTTGGGCCGGGCTCCAGGGCCAATGCCGCCATTGGCCGGGCACTGCGATTGGTCATTCGAAACGTGGGAGGACTGGTGCCGGGCGAGATGGATAAAGCCACGCTATCAACGCCGGGCGGTTACAGCTTCTGCTTCTCTGAGAATGAGGCTCGCAGCCCCTGGGAACCGCGGCACATCGAGTTGGGTTATACCGCAGCCGAGAGCACTGTAACCATCGCCGGAATCAGGGATGTTTACACCGTGATGGAATCCAACTCTGACCCTGGCGTTGGCGTTTTGAAGACGTTGGTCGGTAACATGAAAGCCGAGGGTGTTGCCAGCTATTATTCCCTGGGCACCCGCGTGCAGATGGTGGCGGTGTTATGTCCGGAGCATGCGTCAGAGATTGCCGCAGCCGGTATGTCTAAAGCCGACGTCCGAG